>CAZRIL010000006.1:54183-91645 GCA_964600115.1 uncultured Chthoniobacter sp.
CCTGCGGCTATATCCCGTTGTCGCGGATTACCCCCGCATACCAGCCTGCCGAATCCTTCAGGACGCGCCGGCCGGTCTCGTAATCCACGTGAACCAGGCCGAAGCGTTCCCGGAAGCCATGGTCCCATTCAAAATTATCGATGAACGACCAGTAGAGGTAGCCCCGCACGTCGATCCCTGCCTCGATCGCCTTGTGAAGTTCGGCGAGATGGCGGCGGACAAAATCGACCCGCTGGGGGTCGTGGACTCTGCCGTCCTGAGCAACCCAGTCAACATTTGAAAGACCGTTTTCGGTCACGAAGACCGGCAATTTGTAACGCTCTTGAAAAAACTGCGGTCCCCAGCGCAGAACGGACGGGGTGACTGGCCAGTGGAATGCGGTCCTCGGCATCCCAGGGAGGGCGGGCAATCTCGCAGGGTTGCCGTCGGTGCCGGCGCAGACAGTGGACGCGGCAGAGTAGATATTGATGCCGCAGAAATCGAGCGGCTGGGAAATGGTCTCCATATCCCCGTCGCGGATCCGCGGAGCATCGGCGCCAAATCGGGCGATGCCCTCTTCCGGGTAGCGGCCGAGAAGCATCGGATCAATCCACCAGACACTATTCCAGAAGTCCTGCCCGAATTCTGCAGGCTGGATCGAAAAAGTTACCTTGCGCGCCGCCTCGACATCCTCCGGCGATTCGGTTTTCGGAATCGAAACCACTCCCGCCGGAGCACATCCGATCCGGCAGGTCTGCTTGGAATGCGAGCGGATGACCTGCACCGACATTCCGTGGGCGAGGAGAAGATGATGCCCCACGAGCAACATCTCCGCCCGCGGAAGCTGGATTCCCGGCGCCTGGGTCCCGGTGTAATGCCCGAAGCCTGCGATGCACTGAGGTTCGTTGATGGTGAGCCAGTCCGCCACCCTGTCTGAAAACCGGTCCGCAAGCACCTGCGCATAATCCGCGAACCACTCGGGGCTGTCCGGGTTCAACCAGCCGCCACGGCAAAAAAGGTCATGTGGCAGATCCCAGTGGAAGAGAGTGCCGATTGGCCTGATCCCCGCCACAAGCAGCGCATCAATGAGTCGGTCGTAAAACTCCAATCCCTTTTCGTTTGCCACACCTCTGCCGACCGGCAGCACGCGTGGCCATGCGAAGGAAAAGCGGTAGGCCATTAATCCGATCCGCCGCATCAGGTCCACGTCTTCCGCGTAGCGGTGGTAGTGGTCTGCGGAGATCTCGCCGGTATGGCCCTGCCAGACCGCCCCGGGTTTGCGGCAGAACATATCCACGACGGATTGACCTCGCCCATCTTCTCTCGTGGCCCCTTCGATCTGATACGCCGAAGCGGCGGCACCCCATATAAAATCCGCCGGAAATGTCATGTGTTTGCGAGAAATATCGATGTTTGGGCCGGATCAATAACCCTGGTCAGGGCTTGATCTCCCTCCGCCCGAACGATCTCACCGGCATGGCCCGGATTTTTTCCATCAGGCGCAGTTCGGCGAGCACTTCTTCGGGCGGGACCGGGACAGGAGCGCTTTCCGTCAGATGTTTGTAGAGGCTGTCCAGATACAGAGGGCAGTTGTCCCAATGCCCCCATGGCACCTCGCTTTCGGTCCAGCACAAGTCCTCATTGATTCCATAGGTGCCATCCGAAGCGCAGCCCGGATCCACCTTGAGCGAACCCAGAAGCGAGGGGTCGCAGTAGCGGACCTGAAAAGTTTTTCCTTCCGAGATCGCGGTGCCGTATTTCCCGACCACATGCCACTTGGGGAGCGGTTTAGCCACAAAGTTCAGGTATTCGATTTCGATGGCGGTTTCGCCGGTTTCCAATGTCAGGATAAAGCTGTCTTCCGCATCTCCGGGGTTCAACACCTGCAGCAGGCGGCCGTGTAGAAATGTGAGATCGCGTCCGAAGAGGTGAAAGCACCAATCCAGCGCATGGGCTCCCCAGTTCGACAGTGCCCCGCCACCCATCTCCCGGCGCGTCTGCCAGTCCTTCCGGCGGGTGTAGGCGTGAAGATGGATCGAGACTTTGAGCACCGGGCCAAGGACTCCGGAATCCAAAACCTCCTTGAGCGCGCGGACATCGGGATCAAACCTCCGGTTATGAAAAGCTCCGACAAAAACCCCGGCCCGCTTCCCCGCAGCAAATATTTCTTCCGCCTCCGCGGATGATCTGGCGAACGGCTTCTCGATCAGGACATTTTTTCCGGCGGCGATCGCATCAAGGGCGATGTCGAAATGGGCGTTCGTGGGCACCGCCACGATCACGAGGTCGATATCCGGGCACGAGATGAGATCGCGGTGATCCTTGAAATTGCGGCATTCGTATTTCGAGGCGACCTTCGCCGAAACGTCAGGCAGCGCGTCGTGCACGCCGACAAGGTGGAATGCGCCCGCGTCTTCGATCGGCCTGCAATGGAAGAACACACCGGAACGCCCGAGGCCGATGACCCCGGCACCAATCGCGGCGCGACGATTCCTTGCAGGCTCCAGAATCAGCCCGTTCCCGTTGGAATGCACTATCATGGATCTTGAATTATCGGGGATCCGGACAACGGCGACAACCCGTGGGAACGCACGGAATATTCGTCTTTTACGCCACAGAAAACGCGGTGCCGGAAGGATTCGGAGCTATTGTCGGCTAGGTATTCTTGATGACGATGGCTTCCAGGCCGGGCCGCGCGGCCGGGCCTTGGAAGTTCTCGAGCACCAGGCCGGGCGATGCATGGGCCTCGAGGGCGTGCGTGTAGGCGGGAGGCATGTCATCCGCCCAAGTGACCCGGCAGTTGCGCAGGGAGATGTTTTCCGTTCGATCGAAGAACCATCCCGGTATGCCATGACGGAACAGTGATCCCCAGGGGGTCTCCTCCTCCACGCCAGTGCTCCCGGCAACCATGAACCCGGGCCGATTCGGTCTTGGATCAGCAAAGCCGGCTGCGTGCGGAGTGTGTTTGTGAATGTGGATCCGGACATTGTCGAAAAGGATGTCCGACGGGTGCGGCACGCCATCCGCGCCCTGCACGTAGATGCCCTGCTCCGAGGTGATGCTGATATTTCGAAAGACAATATTGCGCAGGCGGGCGACTCCGGTGTCGCAGCGCTCGCCTGTGACCGGATCGATGGCGGCTTTTCGTTTGGCGGCGTAGTGGGCTTCCACATCCGGCACAAGCGAGATCCAGACCGGTTCGCCCTCGTGCCACCAGATCCTCGGGCTGTGAATCGTATCGACCGCGATATCCGAGATGAGGACATCCTCGAAGAGAACGTCGTCGCGGCCATCGATGGCGATCCCGCGGTGGCTGCGGCGGATCGTCGAGTGACTGAAGACAATGCGGCGGAAGTCGACGTGGGACTCGGACCCGAGCCGGAACGCACAGCAGTGGGATTCAATCACGCAGCCGGTGATGACAATGTCCTCACACGCGCCATAGCGGGTTGCGATTTCATGGCGGCCCTTGATCGAAATCCCGTCATCACCCGCCTCGACATGGCAGTTGGCGACCCTCACCGAACGGCAGCAGTCGATATCAATGCCGTCTGAGTTCACGAGCCCGAGGTCGCTGAGGATCGTGATGCCCTCGATGAGGACACGGTCGCACCCCGCAGGCCGCAGCGCCCACGATGGCGCATTGATGATGCGGATGCCGCGCACGGCGACGTCCTGGCAGCCCAAAAAGACCACCGACTGTGCACGCGGGTTTCTCGCGACGGTATGCGTCGACAGCTTTTCGGTGACATAAGCCGGCGAATTGCCGTCCAGCGTCCCGCTGCCATCGATCGTGACCTGACAGGCGTTCTCGGCAAAAATCCAAAACCGGCAGAAGTCGGATTTGGCGAAAAGCTCGATGTGCTGGTAATTCACGTAGTCGGAAATGTCAGGAGAGGCGAGCAGCACAGAGCCGGGTTCCAGGTGGAGGCGGACGAACGACTTCAGAACGATCGAACCCGTCATGAAAACCATCCCCGCCGGTATGATCACCGTGCCTCCTCCGGCGGCGTGAGCGGCATCAATCGCCCTCTGGATCGCGGGAGCGTTGTTCGTGGTTGACTCTGCGACAGCCCCGAAACCGGTGATCGGATAGTTGGAATTCATGGTTGAGGGCGTTTCATCAGAATGTGGCTTCGAGGTGGTGCTGGCCGGAGATGTCGGCGGGCACATTCGGGGTTTCGCAACCATCGAGGCGCAGGGTCCGGAACCCGCTGCGGGTGACCGTGAGATCCAGCGTGGAGGCGCGCCAGCGCAGGCCGGTGAGATGCAGACGGTTCATGCCGCGCGGCAGGTGTGGGGCAATTTCCAGACGATCTGTCTGCGGGCGGAGACCCGCGCAAACATTCAGCACCAGTCGTACGTAACCTGTGGCACCCCATGTGGTGCGCGGCTGCGAGACCCATCGGAGGAGCGGCCCGCCGGGAAGGGGTTCATGCTGTTCCATCAGGCACCATGCGTGCCAGTCCGCAGGCGAGCCGGGCTCGATCTCCTGGACCCCGCCTTCAGGAAGCCCGTCGTCCGGATGATAGCACTCGAAATAGTTGCCGTCGCGAAGGGCTTTTTTTGCGAGATGATCCATCTCCGCGAATGCTTCGTCATGGCATCCAGCTGCGGCGCATGCGTCGGCCCAGAGCGCCTGGACCTGCGGCCAGACGAGGCCCGCATGGCGGCCGAGCCGCGCGCGGCCGCCATCCACTGTTCCGTCATACCGGTGATAGCCGGGCCAAAGGCATGGGATGCCGTGCGGCGTGGTCTTCACATCTTTGACAAATACGGACGGATCGTCCACCAGCCCGAACAGCAGGGCGAATGCATGGCCCATGCCTTCCTGCCGGTCATCTGTGCCCCGGGGATCGACGTAATACCGGAAGAGGCCGGAATCCATCCGGAAGATTTTTAAAATGGCGGAGCGAAGTTTCGCGGAGAAATCCGAATACCGGATTTCAGGCGTGGCGCCGAGGGCTGTATCCATTTTGCCGATGAGGTCATAAGCGTTCAGATACAGGCAATTTGTGGAGAGGGCACGCATCGGGAGCCCGACGCCCGGATCCGCGCGCTCGTTGGGATTCGCCGCGGGCCAGTCGCTGATGCAGGAGGAGCCGTCGCAACGGGCGTAGCAGTCGCCGTAGCCTGAAATGCCGTCCTGAAAACATGCCGCTCCGCGAAAGAGCCCATCCTCGCCAAGTTCCTCACGCTCCATGCGGGCGAGCCAGTTGCATGAGACTTCGCGGGCCAGTTGGAGAAACTCGCGATCTCCGGTCCAAAGAAAATACTGCCATGCTCCTGTGACCCACACGACTGCATCCCAATACTGGCCGCGCAATTCTTTCTGTGCATTGACCTCACCCAGGAGGGTGGCGCGAGCGGCCGCCGGCAGCAGTGCGGGGAGGCCGTTCCAGACATTGATGGCGGCATCACGCGTCCAGGCTTCGTAGGTGAGACCTGCCATGAGTGAGGGGGCTCCGTCCGCCAGACCCGCGCAGGAAGGAACAATGTTGCCAAGGATGTCTCCGACCGCGATGCGGAAGGCCCGGTCTGTGAGAAGCGAATCGGTCGAGAGAAAAGGAATCTTGTTCATGATATTCCGGCGCCGGTTTTCAAATCAGTTTGCATGCGCCGGCTCCTCGAATTCGAAGTCGTCCATCTGCAGGCTGCTCTTGTCGGCGAACGGGCAACCGAAACCCAGCGGTCCTGCACTCCACAAGCGGGCCAGGGAGCCGTTCCGGCCCTCGGGGCCGTTCCGCTTGTCCCATACGATAAGATCGTCGGGGCTGGCAGTAATTTTGCGGTTCTCATGCAGCGCCAAGGAAAAATACGGCGCCCCGTCGCGGCTGATCACCAGTTTCTCGCCGGACCGCACAACTTCAACAAGGTGCCAGCCCGTGTCCGGAAGCAGCGGCCGCGTCCATCGGCCGATGGTATTCTCGCCGGATGGTGCCGAATATCCGATGCCGGGCGGCGCGGACGGAGGAGTTTCCGGCCCGCCAAAGGTGAGGAAGCTTTCGCGGCCGAAGCGGAGTTGGAACACGCTGTCAGGGGTGAGCAGCCGGACTGAGAACTTGACCCGGAAATCACCCGCCACCGTCCGGTCTGCGAGATACGACATTGCCCGGCGAAGGCGATATCCTTCAGAGGGAACGATCTGGTATCTCAGGTTGCCATCTTCGTCATGGAGCGAAACCCTCCACTCCTGCTCCCTCGTCCAGTTTGCCAGATCGCCGAAAGGCGCGGAGTTGCTGAACTTCCGACTGGCGACCAGTTTGACAGGCGGGAGCCCGGTTACGTCGCCTGCGGAGTCCGTGGAGCGGAGAGCGAACGCGTATTGGCCCGGGCCGAATTGCGCAGCAGGAAGTTTGATGCTCCAGGCCCCATCCGCCGCAGGAACTCCTTTCGCAATCACGCTTCCATCGCCTGCCAGCAATTCCACCGAAGCGGGGACCGGGCCGTCAGGATCGGAAACCATCCCGCGGAAATCGACCGGCGTGTCGGCGGGAAGAATCTCGCCCGCTCTGGGAGAGGCAAGCTCTAACACCGGCGGTCGGGTCCGGCTGATGGTAAAAGTAAAGCTCTTTTCGCCGACTTCTCCGGCGGGATCCGTCGCCAGAACCAGCACGTCATGGCGACCCGCGGCAAGCGATGGGGTTTTTGCGCTCCACGTTTCTCCGGAGACCTGTGCCGGCAACGCGGGTCCGCCGTCCACCGAGAGCGTCACCGAAGCGACCGGACCGCCCGCACACTTCGCGCGACCGGATATGGAGACGGCTTGGTCTCCGCCCGAAAAGACGCTGCCGGGCTCCGGAGAAGTGACATCGACAGTTGGACGTTCCCATCCGCTGGCGCGAATGGTGTCGCCGGATATCGAATACGAGGTGCTGCCGATCTTCACAGTCCCTGCTCCCCCCGAATCCATTGTCGAGGACATGACGGGCGGGGCTTGTCCCGCCCGGAGAAGCGCAAAGGCCACGACGAAGGTGCCGTCCCCGGACTGGAAGTCGATCCATGTGTTTTCAACCACCTCTGCCCCTTGGTCCCGGCCGGGACCGAGAGGCGCGCTCATCGCGCTGCCGCGCTTGAAATTTCCCGTGCGAAAGACCGGCTTCTCCGGATGAAGCACGCGTGCGACAAGGCGGTTTCCAGTGGCCTCATTGGTGATCGTGAAGCTGTTGTCGTCATGGGTGATGACATTGTAGGGTTTTCCATCGGCCAGAAGACCCGGCGTATTCAGCCTCCAGACGCGGCCATTCTCCGATGTATCTGCAACGAGAAATACGGCCTCGGCACCGTTCCCTGCGCGGTAGTCAGCGAGGAACCGGCGAGTGTGGTCCCGAACACCGGTGTCGGAAAACGGCTGCGCTTTTGCGACAACCATACCGCCGCCCGCAGGACGGAGGTAGGAATCCAGCACACGATGGACCTGGGATCTGGCGACGGCGTCCCCGGGCTCGCCGGTGAATACGGTGCACTGGCCGGCCGGGCTGGTCGTCCGTCCGGAACCCGTTGTCCACGGAATGCCAAGACCCCAGATGCGGAAGCCGAGGCCGTCGGGCGCCGCATGTCCGCCTTGCGTCAGAACCGTCTTCGCCATGAACTGGGCAAGGACATCGGCTCCAGAAGGCTCGCCGTAGGCTTTTCGGAAGCTGTAGAGGCCGTGGTAAGGGTCGGAAAAGTTCAAGCCGAAACCGTCCACGGAGGCGGGGTTTTTATCCGGCGATTTCAAGTCGAGAAAGAGCAGCGCAAAGAGGCCGCCTGCTGAAGCCGCATCGTAGCTTTTGTCACCCAGGTCGCCAAACGCTCTGCGGTAGAGCCATCGCAGGGCGGGGATCTGCTCTTTGTGCGCGAAGGCAAACGCGAGATTGGCGACGCCCTCGCCGGTCCAGTTGGCATTGTCGTCGGTGAAATCCGGGTGGAGGCCGAGGTAACCGCCGGCCTGCTTCTGGGGGAGCGCGAGAAGCCCGTGGTAGAGCGCGGCGAATGATGAGCGGTAGGCCGGAACCTCATCGGCAAGGCGGATGTCCCGCAACCGCGACAGCGCGAGGGCAGCCGGGTAGGTGAACTGAGCGGGATAGAATGTGTATCCGTAGCCCTCGGGATTCCATCCGCGCGCCGCCGGGTTCGTGGAATACCCGGCCTGAAGGTATTGTCGAAGAATCCTGAGGGAGGTTTCATACGGGGCCTTCGTTTCGGCCGGGCTCTCATCGCATGCCAGCAGGGCGATTAGCGCGGCGCTGTAGCGCACCCCGTTCCAGTTGTTGCCGGGCTTGCCGCCACCGGGCCAGTCCTTGCCCCCGCTTTTGACCAGAGCAAGCGCCGAATCGAGCAGGGCACGGGAGACCGTGGCGTTGAGGTCCTTGCCGACCATTTCAGCTGGCAACTGGTAGGTTGTCCCTTTCCAGACAACGCTGGCGGGAACGGTCTGGCCGATCCACGCATCGTGGCAGATATCGTAAGTGATCGCGCTGCCGCGCGCCAGCGAGGCGCGGGAAAGCGCTTTGAAGGCTGGATTCGCCCAGATTTCTGTCTGGGCAATGTCGGACAATAGTTCGTCGCGTGCCCGGTCGGCGAAGGCGCGGTCGCCGGTGGCTAGAAACAGCGTCGCCTCGTTGCCGCGGGTCTTCCGGTTGCCCGCCCCGAATGGATCGAGTTCCTCCATCCGGCGGATGGATTCAATAACCGGCTGAAAGTCTGGAGTTGCGGCCCGGGCCCGGATGGCAGGCACATCCGCTTTGTCGAAAAAGAGCCGGGGGTGAGCAGGCGCTTCCTCCGGTCCGGCGATCGCAGCCCTCATGGCCGCCATGAGAATGAATGAGGAAATCAGTAACACCTGCAGGCAAGCGCGACAGGTCTCCACGACCGGAAGATCGTGCAGGTCCTTGGTGACTGAAGAATAATTTGAGGGTGATCGTTTCACGTGTTTTGAATGGAGCAGGTTGGCTGGAGAGATGGCCTCAGCGGGGGAGTCTTCGAGCGTGACGCGGGAGGTCGCGTCAACATCGATGACCGGGTGGTCGGGCTCACTGGCGTGAAGTCCGCGTCCGCAGAAACGTGCTTCAGCATCGCGGGCCCAGATAACGTGGTAAGGCACCCGGTGGCTTCCGGAGCGGATGCCCTCCTCATGGCCTCTCCAGAATGGCGAGGCGTGCCGGTTGTCGGACTCGAACATCCTCCATTTTCCGACGGGGAAAGCCGGCCAGCCGAGGCGCAGGGCATCGATTTCAATGTCCCGGGCATGCTGGACCACGAAGGCGGCATTGGCGGCGCGGGCGTCGGCGTAATCTCCCGGTAGGAACCCGGTGCTCTGGGCTTCGCGGAACGGGGAGGCATCGTCGAGCACGGGGAAGCGCAGGCGAAGGTCCGAAAACCGCACCCCTTCGACCGGCTGTCCGGGTTTGCCGACAATCATGATCCGCCCATCGGTCGTGATATCCATTCCGGTGAACGAGACATCGCGAATGACGCTGGATTTCTTCAGCGGACGGTCCTTGCCAAAATGAGGATGATCCGGAGAAAGGAGATCCTTGAAGACGTTCGGACGGTCGAGCTGGATGATCTCGATGGCCCTGGTTGCCGGCCATCCGCCGTCTGTGGAAGCGGTGATGTTGGTAAAGCGGATGCGTTCAATTGTTGCCCCCTCCACCGCGCGCAGATCAATGACCCGTGTGCACCGCGGAATAATGACATTGGCGACCACGATGTCGCGGAAGTCCTCGCGCGATTCGTAGCCGATCCGGATGCCGACGCAGGATGTGCGGAGAATGCAGTCCGAAATCGCAATGCGCTCGCAGGAGCGCGAGAACTCGGAGGTTTTGAGTGCGATGGCATCGTCGCCGCACGCGATGTCGCAGCCGTGAATGATCGCGTCCTGGCATCCGGTCAGATCGATCCCGTCGCCGTTCGGGGCGAAGAAGGAATTTCTGATCGTGACCCCCTCGACCCGCATGTGATCGCAATCATGTCCGTGGAGTGTCCATCCGGGGGAGTCCTCGATGCGCACGCCATCGACAAGAACATGGCGGCACCTCACGAGTTCGATCATCGGGCTCGGCCTGGAGAATTTTTTCGGGATGAAGAACGACCAGTCGTTTTTGCGGTCCGGCTCCCAGAATGCCCTTGCGTTTCCGCGGATCGTGCCGGGCCCCGTGATGGCGATCCGCTCGCAGTCCTCGGCGAGGATAAAATGCCAGGGGGTGATATCGTCGTGGTGGCCCCAGACCCTGCGGGCATAGTCCTTGATATCAGGAGAACCAAGGAGAACGGCTCCCTCCTCAAGATGCAGGGTGACTAAGGACTTCAGTTCTATGGTTCCTGCAAGAAATGTGCCCCGCGGCACGACGACCCTGCCCCCGCCGGATGCGGAGAGCTCCGAGATCAGGTGGTTAATTATCTCATGGTTGAGGGTGATCCCATCGGGGATGGCACCGCGGTCGGCGATGGAGAAGGAACTCATGGTCACGAATCCTTTAGAGGAACGGGAAACCCGTTTCGCAGTCGTTGTTGTTGCGGAGCAATAGGCATCTGAGTGTCAGTTTCTCCGAGGTGACAAGGTAGCCAGGTGGCGATATTTGTCACGGGGCAGGCCGCTGTTGGCTCCGGGCTTTTTCGACAGCTGCCTTCTGCTGCTCGGACAGACTTGAGGAGATCGCCGCCAGCAGATATTCTCTTTCCAGCTCCTCGCATTTCTTCTTTGTCGCTTCGTAGTGCGGGTCCAATTTGGAGAGACCTTTGAGGCCGGCCTCGCTGTTCGCGTTTTGTTTTTCAACCTTTGCTCTTTGGTTGAGGGTCTCGATCAGGGACTTCAGATCCTCGGTCAGATTGGCATCGCGCGCGGCCTTGCGGGCATCGTCATTTGCCCGTTCCGCCTCTTTCTTGGCCTGATGCGCGGCTTCCTTGTTCCCGCCGGATGCTGCGGCTTCAGCAGCCTTGGCGGCCTTGACGGCCGGATTGGACTTGTGCGCGCTGTTGGCTGCGAGGATTGCATCGAACTTTTCTTTCGGGAGCTGGAGGGCAGAATCAAGGAAGGGCTCGGCGCTATAGAGCGAACTGTCGAACAAATCAAGTTGGGGAGGCCGTTGGACTTTCGGGGTGGGCTGAGACTTCGGCGGGGGAGGCGGGGTGGGGCCCGCATCCTGCGCGGAGGCCATGGATGCAACGACGCATAGCAAGAACGGAAGGATCAGGGATTTCATGGATTTGTAGCGACGAGGGGCAGTAGATGAAACTTACACATTGTCGATGGAGCGGAACACCAGCCATCGCGCAGAGGTTTTTCCGGTTTTGCGTCAGAAGGCCGTCCCTCTGCTAAGGGGTGCCGTAGCGGAATGGGGAAAACCAGCGCGCCAGCGCATCGTAACACAGGGAAAGTTGAAGGTTTGGCCGGAAAGGCAACCGTAGCGAAGCGGAGCAACCCATTTCGTCCTTAAGAAATGCGGTCCGCATTCCTCTACACGGCAGCGAGTGCGGCGGGAGACCCGTCGATCGGCATTCCGGCATTCACCGGCAGCCATGGAACTGCCTCATTTTTTGGCAGCGTGTATGTCACCTGTTCGAGCCTGATGTTTTCCGCACCATCAAAAGAGAGGGCGGCCGGTGGACGCAGGAACGGCCTGCCCCAAGGTGATTCTTCGCCTGCAGGCTCCGCGTTTTCCGGTGTATAGCCGCCTTGAAATGGCCGGACATCGAGAACGCCAGACGGCCAGGGTGTTTGTCGCTCGATGCCGAGATGGACCCGCTCGAATGTGAGATCATGAATGCGGCCCCCGGGGGCGCCGTATACGAGCAGGCCGTTTTCTCCATCGCAGCGGATATCCTGGAAGCGGATGTTGCTGATCGTGCCGCCGCAGGTTCCGGCACTGCGCGGAAGTGCGGTCACGTAGATCGCCTCGCCGGCCCCCCACCAGACCGGTGCGAATCGACGGGTGTTTATGGTGATGTTCCGGAACTCCACATCCTCGACACTCCCGCTGTCGCGGAGCTGGATCGCGAGCCCGCGGTTGCTGCGCTCGATCCGGCAGTCGGACACGCGGATCCGGCGGAAGTCGTCGTGGGATTCCGAGCCGATCTTGAAGGCGGCCGACGCGCTTTCCAGCCGGCAATGGGAGATTTCAATATCTTCGCACGGGCCGTATTTTGCGAACGGCGCGGTGTTCTTGAGAACAATGCAGTCGTCTGCGGAGACAATATGGCAGCGGGAGATCCTGACCCGGCGGCAGTGGTCTGGGTCGATGCCGTCGGCATTCGGAAATTTCAGATCATTGAAGATTTTGACATCCTCGACCGAGACGTGCTCGCACCCGCTGAAATGGAGCGTCCAGTTGGCGGCATTGCGGAAAGTGAGCCCGCGGACAGTGATGTGCCGGATGTTCTCAAAGCACGTCATGGCCGGACGCCAGCGGTGGGTCGGAGTGAAAATATGCTCGTCTTCGCCGAGTGCAAACGCCCGGCATTGCCCGTCGATCGTTCCCTCCCCGGAAAGGGTGATATCCCCGGCGTCCTTCGCCCCGATCCAGAGCCGCTTGTCCGATTCTTCTCCGAAGGCGAAAACGCTGCGGGGGAAAGCCTCAATGCTGGTCGCGCTGATCAGGGTTGCACCCTTGGCCACATGAAAGTCGATGCGGGAACGGAGCTCGAATGAACCGGCGCAAACGCGAGCGCCCCCGGGTATGAGAACCCGCCCTCCGCCTGCGGAATGCGCGGCATCAACCGCCCGCTGGATGGCGGGGGCATCGTCGGTTTCGCCGTCGGCAACAGCGCCGAAATCCAAGATGGAAAAGGGTGACATCGTAGTGCGACGGTCTTGATCATTACCTTCTTCAAGCATCGACAAACAGGTCCATTTACGGAGGAAAAAGTCGGCGTTTACGACTACCCCCTGAACGGAGAAGCAATGTCACCTGCCGGATTCTGCCATGTCTGCCGGACGGAAAACCGGGTTGCCTCCGCGCTCAAAATGTCGTGAGGTGGCGCGAGACATGCTGGAGTTCTGCATTTTTGGCCCGACCCCTGAACGAAAACGTCGAAACGGGTTCCCCGTTCCGCTACGGAATATATTATGAACGCACCCGCCGGAGAAGAATGGAAGCAGATGGAGGCCTCGAACCGGCACTACAATCCGGATTCCTTTGCGGGCGACCTTGACGCTGCGCGCAAGCGGATCCTTCAGATCCGGCGCAAGGACACTGAGATCGCGCTGGTGGACAGGGATGGGCAGCCGGTGGCAGGACTTCCTGTCGACATCGTTCAAACCAAATCCTCCTTCTGCTGGGGCGACCAGCTCTGGGGGCTCGACACCCTTTTCCGGCACGGCATGGAGGGTTGCGACCGCGCCCGGCATTTCACGCGCCGGTTTACCGAATGCCTCAACAGCGCGAACTGCCTCACCTATTGGACCGAGGCTCCGCGTAACGACGGCCCGAAGCACATGGAATTCCAAGGCGAGGACCGGATGGATGGCTTTGCCGCACAAGTGAACTGGGCGCTCCAGAACGGACTCACCCCGAAGGGACATCCGATCTTCTGGTCGATCGACAAGGCGTATCCGGAGTGGCTGAAACGCTACCCCATGGAAACCCAGTGGAAATTTATCGAGGTCCGCGTCCGCAATCTCGTCGCCCGCTTCAAGGGCAAGGTCAAAATCTGGGACGTGGTGAATGAGCCAATGTGGGAAGCCGCCCCCAAGAACCTTCCGCAGCGCCACTGGCCGCACCTCGAATCCCTCAATGACATTTGCGAGTATGTGATTCCCGTTCTTCGCTGGGCCCGCGAGGAGGATCCGGACGCCTGCTACATCGTCAATGACTACGGCATGGAGACGGATCCTGAAAACCGGATCATCCGGCACAAGGACGGCCACCATGTGACGGCGGAAAGCCAGCGCGAGCGGTTCATTGCGCTTTTTCGGCGGCTTGCTGACGAGGGGGCCTGTCCCGATGGTCTTGGCATGCAGGCCCACACCGGGGCCTGGATGACGCCTGCCTCTCAAAATGCGATTCTGGACAGCTTCGCGGCCTCCGGTGTCCCGCTTCACTACACCGAGTTCTGGGCGCACAACGACCACCTCATCAAAGCCGGCGTTGATCCCAAAGTGGCCGGGGAAATGAAGGCGGAATACATCGCCAATGTGATGACCGTCGCGTTTGCGCATCCGTCGGTCGGCTCGTTCTTTTTCTGGGGCGACCTCACCGGCTCGTTCGGGTTCCGCAACGATCACAACAGCACGGGCCTTCCCACTTCGTCTCACGAGCCATCACCAACCTACTGGCGAGTGAAAGATCTCCTGCAACGGGAATGGCTGACCCGCGAAAAGCTGGTCAGCGACGAGGGCGGCCGCATCCGCTTCCGTGGCTTCCTGGGTGACTACTCGCTGCGATACGAAGCAGGACGGGGCATGCCTGCCGGCGTGCGATTTTCAGTGGACCAAAAGCACGAGGGCGTGCTCCGCCTGGTGGTGTGAGTGAAAAAGGGCGCGGGTGGAACGAAACGGGTTCCCCGTTCCGCTACGGCGTTTCGCCAAGGGCTCTATGGACAGCTCTCTCCTCGGGACGGAGTTCGCCGCTGGCCATGACTCCGGAATTGAGCAGCAGGACGGCGTCGAGGTCGGCAGCTTTTTGTTTCCATGACTGAAGCTGATCGACAGTGGCACAGGAATGGTCGCCTTCGTGCCAGAACCACCCGCCGTTGGCGAACGGTCCCGGCGGCCCCCATTGTGAGAGCGTGGTTTCAATCTGAAGTGGCAGATAGATGTCTTTACCGTCGAAGTTCCAGACCTTGCGGTCTCCTCCCAGAGCGGTTGCTTTCTCGCCGCAGCGGGCGTCCACCGGAAAAAGAGGCAGGCCGGGAAACTCGGTGGTGGTGTTGTTCATGACCAGGCAGTCGGGCTGCCAGGACTTGGCCTGCGCATAGAGGCGATCGAAGTGCCAGCGCTTCCGGCCGATCGCGTGCCAAGCCTGGAGGAACGCCTCCGGCTTCGCGCCGGGAAAGAGCAGATGGATGTTCTCCATCTCCTCCATCGTGGGCTCCCGTTCGGTGAGTTTTTGCCAAACCCCGTCGAGCCAGAGCATGGTGATTTCACCGTAGCGGGTGAAGAGCTCCTCCAACTGCCGCAGCATGAAGTCCGCGTAGGCCGCGTCGTCGCCGCGGTCCTCGTGCCGGTCCCACAGCGAGTAGTAGATCGCGAGCCGTAAATTGTGTTTTCGGCAACTCTCCGCGAGTTCTCCGACAATGTCGCGGCGGAGGGGGGAAGCCATGACGGTGTAGCCGGTTTGTGCCGATGGCCAGAGACAGAATCCGTCGTGGTGTTTCGTCGTGAGCGTCACGAGCTTCATCCCGGCCGCAACCGCCGATTCGCACCAGGCGTCGGTGTTGAGTTTGTCCGGATGGAACCTTGACGGGTCGAGGGTGCCGTCGCTCCATTCCAGGCCGTAGTAAGTGTTGATACCGAAGTGGAGCATCATTCCGAGACGGAGATCGAGGTAACGTTGCTGTGCGGATGTGGGGACGGGCATGGGGAAGGAAGATTAATCAAAGAACATGCTCAAGGGAGAGATCGCTTTGCGCAGGAAGTTGTCAGGGTTTGCGGCGTGCTCGCCTTCTCCGTGGAGAAACGCGTTTCCGGCAGTGCCTAATCTTTCCAGGGTCCCGAAGGGTAGTAGCCGATAAAGCCGCCCCTGGCTCCGTTCGGTGCGGGAAGCAGGAAATTGGTGGCATCCGCATTCGCGGTGACAAACTCGAAAGGGGCGGTCTTCCCCTGTTCGTAGGAACCGATGATTCCGGGACCTCCGGGGGTCGCGATGATCGCGCGGCCCGCGAAATTGTATCCTTTCGATGTGATGAGGCTCGCATATATCAGCCGCGTGAGATCAGGGGTGAAGACCGAGACGAACCCGCATCCGCCCAGTGGCTCGGACTGGAATGCGTGAAGCGTGGTTTCCAGTTTCCAGGCCGTCCCGCCGGTGATGTAGATATTGCCTGCGTCGTCAGTCGCAGGAGTTTGTGGGAAGAGCGAGTTCGCCTTGCGCTTGCCCGCGACGAGTGGCCCGGGCATTTCCGGGAAGTAGAAGGTGGCAGCTTTCGGCTTGCCATTTGCGGGATCCACGCGGGCGATCCAGCCGATCATGATGTTGCCGGTGAACCATGCGTGAGGGGTGAGGAAGGCATTTTGTGTCGCGATGAGATTGTGGGCGAAGTGGCCGTGCTGGATGGCGGCGAGAAGCAGATCGCCGGTATACGGATCGACCGCCATGTGGGGCTGCTTTTGGTCCGACTCGGCAGGAAGGCCATCGAGGAGATTCGTGCACCAGAGGATTTTTCCCTCCCCGTCGAACTTCAGCAGCATCGGGTCAAAGTCCGGCCCGCCACCCGGATGCGTCAGGAAATTTGTGGTGAAAAGGACGAATGTTCCATCGCTGAGCGCCACGACGCCTGCAGATCCTCCCCGATGGTATCTGGCATCCCCCTTGTATCCCGCCGATACATAGCCGCAGCCCTCCCACCAGGACTTGAGGATATCGGGGTTGCCCGCATCGGTCCGGAACGTTTCCTTGTTCCCGAAAGGGATGAGCTTCGAGCCATCGGCGGAGATGCGGGAAATAAACGGCTTTTCCCAGGGGCAAACCACCACGGAATTGTCCGGTGCAACCGCGACGCTGGCGGCCTTGTCGCCGATCACGGATTTTGTCCAGACCGCATTGTCCAGGCCGGCGGAGAGCCTCGCCACATTCAGGTCTCCACCCTGCCTTTCGCCAGCGACAACGACCGTGCCGTCCGGGGCAACCGCCAGGCATGTGGCGGTGAGGAACGCCGGGGGCAGACGGAACATCCGCTCGAGTTTGCGCATGTCAGGAGAAATTTTTGCGACGAATGCGGAGCCGCCCGGGCCATCTCCAGGGAGCCGGGTGGGCCCCGGCGAACTTCCCGCAATGTAAATCGAGCCATCTGCGGAACGGATTATTGTTTCGATCGAATTTCCGGGAGCCCCGGCAAAGGCGGCCTGGAGAACCTTATTGCTTTCAACCGTGATGTTCGCCTGGGAAAACTTTCCAGCCCCGGCTTTGCCAAGGATATTGACATGAACTTCCTCGTCCTGGGCCAGGGCCGGAAGTGTCAGTAGGAGGGCAAATGCGCAAAGTTTCATAGGGCTGGTTAGTTTCCTTCAAATACCCTCACATCGCGGACGCGCACTTCCCCTTTTCCGAGGAGTTCGATGGAAAGCGCTCCATCCAGGCCGCGTTCGTAGGTTTTGTGGGGCGGTTCGGTGTGAGAGAATTCGAACCACTGCCCGCGGGGGAGAGTCGTCATCGATGCTGAGAACGAACCCCCTTCCGCTGGTGGTTTGCCATCGGGTCCGAGCGGTCCCCAGTATGTTCGCCACTGGACATCGAGACGGGTAAACTCCCCGTCAAGTTTCATATGGAACTTGATCGTGATCGGCTGCTTCGTGAACGAGGATCCGAACGGGCCTGAGCCGGCTTTGTCGAAGTGGATGGCGGCGCCGCGTGTCCATTGGGGAGGAGCGGGGGGCTGCGTCTTGAACGCGACATTGCGCGATGTGTCGTGCCAGCGAAGGAGGAGGGTTTTGCCCTGGCCGGGGGCACTGGATTCGTCCACGACTTCCCAGATATCACCTGGAAGCGGCGCGATCCCCCACGACCCCTGCTTTTTGCCGGTCTTTCCAGCGCGGTCGTCGTCGAACTGGTCATCAATCGGAGGCGGGGGAACCGCCGGCCAGGATGGGACCAACCCGTATAGGGCCTTGTTGTTGTTCTCCGGCCAGCCACCTGTGTTTTCGCGGCTGGTGCCGTCGGGCCGGTAATAGCTCTCAGCGCTGGCAGTTCCTCCGTCCCGCTCGCCACCGAATTCGTCTTTCACTCGTGCCGGGACGGCCGCCAGCGAAATCGTTCTTCGGTTGCGCTGGCCGTCCGGAAACTGGAGCATCCCGGGCGGTTCCACCGAACGGATTGCCTCTGGCCCGGAAAACGCGAGCCCGCCCTTTTCCGTGCCGGTGGCAACCATGATCCGGCCGAAGGGTTCACCCCAGACGATGTCCATGATGCCGTCGGCATTCCAGTCGCAGGGTTGTGGGGTGCAGTAGGCGAGGACTTCGTTGCCTCCTTCGAGCGTCATGTTTTGCGGGGGATCCAACTGGGTCCCGCTACCGGCTGCGCCGATCGGGTGGAAGCTCTGCGGCACCGGGGCACCCGGGGGCATGGCTGGCGGGGCGACGCCGGCCGGTGAGCCGCTTCGCCTATGGACGGTGAGCCGGCCCTTGTCATCACAGACAAAGAGATCGAGATCGCCATCGCCGTCCCAGTCCCAGGCGAATGGAGCCAGAAACGTGCGGTCCTCGCCGATGTAGAGGAACTCTTCCTTTGGCGGGTTTTGCGGAGTTGCCCGGGCGGCATCCGGAAACAGGCGAATCGAATTTACGCTGTAGGTGCCCTCGCCGACGAGCAGGTCGGGGATTCTGTTGCCGTCCCAGTCGCAGACAAACGGCATCGCGTAATTCATGAACTCGACAGGCTGAAATGCCGGAGCTTTTCCCGCCGGGGCCGGCAAGCGGACAACCTTGAGCGGAAGGGCGTCGGCAAGCCGTGTGACATATCCGAATGCCGGGAAACCCGGCCGGCCGGTGTTCTTTGCAGAATAGACTGTCCCTCCGCTGTCTCCTGCGATCAGGTCCGGAGTCCCGTCGCCGTTCCAGTCGGCTGGAGCGGAAATGAGGCGGAGGCGCCGGAACGTGTTCAGGACACAGGAGAGCCCGCCCGGCGGAATCGGGGCGGTCGCAGAAAAGCGGTTTTCCGGCGTGGGAGAGGGAGTCGGTGCGGCGGACTTTTCTTCCTCGTAAGGGAACTCCTCCTCAACTTGCTTTTCGAGGTCCTTTTTTTTCGCCTGCTTGTCCTTCGGGAGGCGTTCGTTCTTTTTGAGAAGTTTTTCGAGTTCTCTTTCCCGTTTCTCATCCACGCGGCGCCTGGCGGCAAGCTGGGATGAGGTCAGATCCTCCTTTTGGGGAGGCGGTTTTCCGGATGTTCCGAAAATCGGTTTGAATTCTGAGCGCAGATCATCGATGAGCAAGGGCATCGATTCGCCCCTGCCAAACTCCGGCTTTCCAGCCGTTCCCGTGTTTTTCCAGAACCAGAAAACTCCATTGCCATCCGGCGAGACGAGGTCCGGCAATCCATCTCCATCCATGTCCACAAACGAGACCGACGACCCGAGCCATGCATACGAGAACTGGTTGCTTTTCGTGACGAAAGGGTTGGCTGTCGGCATTGCCACCGATTTTCGCAGGTAGCCCTCCGCGTCAATTCCTCCCCACGGATTGGGGACAGGCTCGGTCATCTCAAACCGGCCGGAGCCCGGAAGATCGCCGCCATTCAGCCAGTTCTTCCTGTCTTCTTCGGCGTGCGCGAGCGTGGATAGAAGGACAACCACTATAAACTGAAGACTGAAAACTGAAAACCTCACGGGATCACCCCCTTGTTCTCGGGGCGGTTCAGCACGGCAGGCCAGCGGCCGAGCATGTAGACAAGGACGTTGGTCCCGAGCTTGTAGGAGTCGATGATCGCCTCATCCCCGAGCCCCCGGAAGAATTTCTCGCGAAACCTCCACATCGTGTTCACCCATGTGCCCCGTCCGATAGTCCCGCGAGTCTGGAACCGGTTGTTGATGACGGTGGTGTCGAAACGCAGGAAGTTTCCGTAGGCATTTTTTGTGAGCACCACCGAAACGACACCGGGCAGAACCTCAATGACCTCTATGGGCGCATCATAGAACTGCATGCCGTAGGGGAGGCGGTCAAACCCGTTCGACTTGTCGAAATAGGCATCCGCCCCGGCGATGAAGAGATCGTTTTCCTTTTTCAGCGGACGGAATGGCTTGTCCACGTCGGGGATCACCCGCTTCATCTCGCGCTTGAATGCGGAGTCGAATTTGGAGCGGTTGCCGGCGAATCCCGAGTCCCCCCAGATTGCGCCGCCTCGCAGGATGTATTGGTAAAGGGTGTCCACCTCGGCGTCGCTGAGCGCGAACTCATCGTTGCCGGTGAAGTAGATGAACGGCGGCATCGGCTTCACATCGAGAAGATATTCCACAGTGAAGTCCGGATGGGACTTTTCCTCCGGCTTCGGGTTCCAGATATACCCGTAAGCCCCGCCATAGAAATTTTCAAATTTCGGCAATCCCGCGCGCAGCGTTTCGCGGAGCTTCTCACGGCCATCAGCGTTCCATGTCGTCTGCCTGGTGACTTTGTCGAATGTGTATGGGACTAGTGATCTGTCCAGGACAACCGCCGCCGGCTTGGCAGCCCCCTTGATGGCGTCCGCTGAGGCCTGACGCACAAAGCGCAGAAGATTCCCCATCGCGCCGGGGGTGAATTCCACAAGGTTCTGGCGGATATCTTCACCTCCCCGGATATCACGGATGCCCCAAAAGTAGTTGATGAACGGGCCGGTGTTGGGAACGGGCGTTTTGTTATACCACCGGATGTTTTTGTCGTCCGCAAGCCCGGGCGGGGATTCTTCCTTCTGGCGGGCATCCGTTGCTTTACGGGTGTCGAGCGCTGCATACCAGTCGCCGGAGTGGATCACGAAGTAGACGGAGAATTCATTGATTGTCTTGAGCGATTTTCCCCGCCCGGAGATCCCGATTCCTCCGGCTCCTCCGCCCACCCATTCGCCAACTCCCTTTCCGATTCCCGAGCCTTTCCCGAGCCCTGCGGATCGGTAGGATGATCCGCCCCCGCCACCGCGCGGGCCTCCCGCTGTCGGCGCCATGCGCGGAACGACAGGCCCCGCAAGCGCCGGAGCGGAAAAGTTCAGGGCCGATGGTGCGGTTGTCGTGATCATCGAGGTGGAGACCTGGGACGGCACGGGGACCGTCACCTGCAAGAGATCCGGTGCCTGCGGCCCGGCGGCCGCCTCTCCACCCGGCGGTTTGCCGGACGGGCCCGGCTCCGCGAAAAAATTCTTGGTGCCCGATTCGAAATCAGAAGGGTCCGGATTGGCGGACGTGATCACGATTCTCGCAAAGAGCGCGATGACCGCGATATGGAAAAGCACGGAGGGCAGGATCGAGATCCACGAACTCCTGTCCGCCTTGAATCCGAAAAAGTGCATGTAGCGCAGGATCGGCCCCGGTTCGAATATGCATTCCACCGATCCGAAACGGATCCGCTCAAACGGAAGAACCTGCGCCCAGCCGGAGGTTGAGGTTCCCGAGACAAATGTGCCTGGTCCGCTGTCGAGATCGTGAACGAACCAGCCATCTTTTGTCGCCTCCATCACCGCATGCCGCGGAGAAACGGATGGGTGGGGGATCAGGAATCCCCCTGTCCCGGGATCGCTGCCGATCACGACGCGTCCCTTGCCGAGCCGGAACGTTCGTTTGCGAAACGCGGGACTATGGATTCTTAATCTCGGCAAGCGGCTGGGCGGTTGTTATGCCGCGCTCCTCGTAGCGGAATGGGGAACCCATTTCGACGATGCGGTCTTCAGGTGGAATCGGCACATGCTCGCCCCAATGTATTTGAGCGCATCTTTGCGGACAACCCGACAGGCGCAGGATTTGCGCACAATCCTCAGGCGGGTCTGCGAACTGAAGCGGAGAGGCGGGCTTTCAGCCGGGGAACCTGCAGGGGCTCTTGATAGATCCGGCGCGGGCATCCGCAGGCAGAGCGAGCCCGAACGGACGGCCCCATACGACGTCTCCCCACGAGATATCGAGTCCGCCGGTTGATGTTGCCGGCGTGCGGATCCCGCCCGCAGGACGGACGGTGAGTGCCGTGTAGATGTTCAGCGGCTTGAGGCGCGGGAAGCGGGCCCGTACAGCCGGCCGCGAAATGTAGGCGACCGTGCGTCCGTCCGCATAGGTGCGGGAACTCGTAGCGGAGGATTCGACGACTATCTCGTCCGGCTGCGTTCCGAAAAATGTCGTTTCGAGCGTGGCGCCGTCCGGGGCGGTGAGAAGGAATCCTCCCGCCTGCTGGGTCCATTTCAGTTCCGGTGAGAATGTCATATTCCATGTCCAGTCGCGGTCGTCGCGGTGGTCGTCGATGAGGTCGATCACGGCGACGGCAGCGGGCGATGCCGGGTGCAATGCCAGATACCTCTCGCTGTAAGATTGGTGGACGCGGCGCAGCTCGAGGCCGAGAACATTATCCGATTCCCAGAGGACCGACCCGCATTGGGCCGCGGAAGGCGGATCATTCGATGTGACGACGCTTTGCCATTGTGCTTCCGGACGGGCCTGACCTCCGCCGAGAACCCAATCCCATCCCAGTGCCGAAAACCGGAATGACCCGGCATCGTGCTGTGAATGCCCGCCGGGGTGGGTGCAGCGTGCGTAGGCACCTAGAACAGCATCGTCTTTTCCATCATAGCCGCTGCGGGCGAACCACAGCCCTTGTTTGCGGTCGCAGATTTGCAGAGTAGCGGAATGGGAAATCCATTTCGAGGTTGGCGAATCGGGAGGGGATAAGAAACGGCCTCGCCGTTCCTCTACTTGCAGCGGAGTCTCGCCCGCATCTTTGCCGGTATCGCTTGTGCCGCAGTTCTCCGGGTAATATGCGGCTTGAAAGAACCGCGCACCATACAGCGTGGCCGGGCAGGAATCCGGGCGGTTGAAACCGCCAAGACGGTCCCATTGGCGGAGGAGAGCGCTCTGCTCGGAGCAGTCCGCCCACTGGATAGCCATCAGCGCCACCGCGCTGTCAGGCCAGCCGAGCCCTGCGTCGTTCCAGCTGAGCTGGCGTCCCCAGCCGATCCGCTGGCCGCTTGCGTCGTCAAGATGCGGTCCCTCGATTGCAGAGCAAAAAATCAGCGAGGCCATGCGGCGGAGGCCGGGGAAGTTCTCCGCGGGATTTTTCCCTGTGCGTGCCTGGTGGAGAAGCGCCGCCGGCACGAGAAACGAACTTGTGTATTCCTGGTAGCCCAGTCCCTCGTGGTAGGCTCCCGCGTCGCCGAAATGCCCGAGGAATGCATCGAGCCGGCACCAGGCCCACTCCTCGACTTCCTTGAGTGGGCGGAGGCCGGCTTCGTCGTTCGCGCCGGAGGCTCGCAGCGCGGCGGTTGCGCAATAGAGTCCGGAATGCGTCACCGCCCACCAGTTGTTGCCGATGGCATGCGGGTTCCCGGGACTGATCGAGTATAACGAGCGGACCAGCGCGGATGTGTTCTGCTGCCAGTTTGCGAGTGTTTCGCTGTCCCAGAGAGCGCCGGCGGCATCGAATATTACGGCGGCGGCCAGGGCCGCGTGCGCCTTGCCGAGGTCTTCGACGGACTCCGGCTCGGAATGAATGCCATCGGACCAGACCGACGCCGCAAGGCGGGCCGCGTCGCGATCATTCCGCAGCAATGCGTTCGACGCGTGCTGCATCGAGCGGTCCGGCCATCTTGCGATCCGGGAAGCGTCGCCGATGAGAGCGGATGAAAAAGCCGATTCTCCCGCAACTAGGTGGGCGCGGCGGGTGTCGGAAAGCCAGAGGCTGTGCGTGGAATTCATGGGATGGAGGATGTGCCGGCCGCTGCGGGTTCGCCCCGCAGGTCATGGAGTCCGATCGCCTCCCGGGCGTAAGAAGAAAATGTCCCCGCGTAAAGGCGATCGGAAAACAGGCGCACACCGGCGGCCCGGTTCAACGCCCGGTAAAGGCTCTCTGCAATCTCGCACGGGGACTGTTGCGGGTTGCCGCGCACGATGACATGCACGTGATCCGGCATCAGGGCCATCGCACGGAGTGCATGGCCGCATTCCTCCGCCCATTCCGGCACGGCCGCCGAGAGCTTTGGAAGGTAATCGCCCCACCCCATTCGCCAGCGGTCGTTGGTCACCGCGACGAGGTGCAGGTTATACCAATACCGCCCGCTTAGAGTTTCTGCCGGAGCCTCGAGATCGATCTCCGGATATTCCCTGCTGAATTCTTCGAGCGTCCGCCGGTATTTCTCATCGGCAAATTCCCCGCGCACCTGCTGCAACTCCAGGTAACGAGCGACCACCGGGTCTGCGTTGTCCCCGATCGCCCTCATCCCGACCTTCCGCGAAAATGTCGCGGGCGTTACGGCTTTGCGCAGCGCATGGTCGAGACGGCCCTTGACGCGGGTTGTGAAGAGGACGGGCGAGATTGACGGTTCGGCCTCGAAGGAAAGCTGCGCGAGCGAGTGGATCCAGCGGGAGTTCATGCGCCGCAATCCGTCGCCGATCCAGAGCGGGTCGATCGCGGAAAAATCCGGCTCTGCGGGCAGGGGAGGTCCGGCCTGCGACGGCCAGTCGTCCCATGTGTAGCTGAGATTGTGGACGAGCGGTAGCCGCATGGCGGGAAAGGTAGCGATTGCGGCGCAAAGCGTGAAGGCCAAATCTCTCCTCCCTGTGACGCAAGGACACAGGGGAGGGGTGAGGAAAACCGGCATCGTGGCCCCCTGCGGGCTTGCCCTGCAGGGGTGCTAGAGGGTTCCGCTCGCAAGCTCCCATACCGAACCAATTTCGACATCGCGTCTTCCGGCTTCAATTATTGAAGCTCCAGTCCGCCTCGTCTGCGGGGATGGGGATGATGGCCAGGAAGACCGCGTTCTTTTGTCCTGCAGGCGGCGATTCACTCAGGAACGGAAGGCTCTTCGCGTTCGTGACGGGGAGCGCGGTTCCTTCGGTGGAGTGCTTGCCGGCGCAGAACGCCGCGCCTCCGGGCAGGATGGCGATGTGGTCCACTCCGCCTTGTCCCGCGCTGAGGTAGGTGCTGTAGTGAGGAGCCGAGAGATCGGGGCGAAGGACCACGAGCATCGGGTGGCCGCCGTATTCTGTGACGCCCGGCAGAAAAGCGTTCGATGTCGTGGGGAACGAAATTGTCGTGCTGCCCGCCGCGTAGACGCGTCCGCCGTCGGCGACGCCCATCGCGTTCACGCCCGAGCTGTTCAGATCCGGCCAGCGCGGGTTTTTCGCATTCGGCATCTGCGAGTAGATGTAGGTCGAGTTTTTCAGCTTTCCGGATTCCGCCTCGACCCGGCCGATCCATGAGATCTTAATGTTCCCGTTTGTTCCGGTGAACTTATTGAGCCAGCCGTTCGGGTCGAGGAGAAGGGTTTTCTGGTTGTTGCCGTGCTGCCAGTAGCAGACGAGGATGTCGCCGCTCGAGGGATCGATCTCCAGAGCCTGCGTCTTCTGGTCCGGCTCGCTGAGGAGCCCGTTGAGAAAGCAGTTCGTCCAGCGCAGCTTTCCTTCCGGCGAAAAACTCATCAGGAACGGATCGAAATCCGGAAATCCCATCTCGAACGGGATCGTTCCGGCAACGATAGCATTTCCCTCCTTATCGATCACCAGCGCCTCGGGTTTGAGATCCGCGCCGCCGATCGGATTGCCTCCATTTTTCACGTTTGTCCAGACCATCGGCTGCCCGGCATTTGACTCCGCTCCCCAGTTCCCGATCGGGGTCGGGAAATCCGGATAAACCCCGCTGCCCTTCGCCCAGAGCGCGAACGGGCCGGTGGCAAGGAATGGCGAGGAAAAGTCGAGTTTGATAATATCCCGACTGCCGTCCTGCCAGTCGTTCCAGGGCCTTTCTGCCTGCCCGTTTTCAAACAATCGCAGCAGGGCGCCCTCGCCATGTCGGTCGGGAGAGCCATATAGGAATACCGGCCGCTTCAGCTGGTCGGTGAGAGCCGATACCGGCAGACGGTTGATGGCATCCAACGGGTAGACGTTCGAGATTTGTTTCAAGGAAGAATCCACTCTCACAAAATAGGCCGGAGCTTGCGAAACCGGTGAAGGGGTCAGCGCCCGGGCTATCGTTGGTGTGACAAATGTGAGGCTGCCGCCGGCTTCGGAGCGGAGCGAGACTGGCTTGCCGAGATCGTTGGCGCTGGCCCAGATAGCTTTGTCCACCTTGTTGTATGGCGGAGACAAGACGATGATGAAGATGCCCGAGCTATCGGTAGCGGCGTTGTTCCAGCAGGTTGTTTCTCCGGAAATTTCGAAGGTATCCGCGGAACCCATCATGACAATCCTGCCGTCCGGTGTGGTGCAAACCGCATCGGCTGTGCAATTTTTTCCGATCTTCAGCCAGCCCACCACAGGAACCTTTGGAGATTCTTTTGGATTCTCAACGGCGGACTTCCAAACGACGGGAACCGGAGTGATGGATTTTTCCTTTTCCAACCATTCGGCAATCTTTTCCTTCGGCACAGCCAGTCTCCGGCCGCGCTCGGTGGAGAGGATCGCCTGTGTCTGGAGGGCCGTGGGATTTGTCCTCCAGGCCAGATACTCCTCCGCAGTGGCCGGCGAAGTTTTCGCGCGGTCCACATATCCGCCCGGAAGGTTTTTCACAGCGGAGGAAAGTTCGACGCGGCTGCCATGATCGGCCACCCATTTCATGACCTCGCCGGCAATGGAATCGCGGACCGGTTGGCCCTGCTCATCGGAGACCGTTGTGCCCGCTTCGACGGAGAGATACACGCTGGCAGACTGCGCGGCAGCGATCGAAACAAGGACGGATAGAAGAACCGGAGCAAACTGGCGCAGGCTCATGGCACTCAGGGAGCAAACTGCTTGGAGTTCAGAATACGGAAGCGATAAAGCGGGCCGAGCGAGACCAGGTTGGCCTGAGTCGCGCTGTCCTTGATGTTCGGATCGCTGGGATCGATGAAGCGCTCAATGAGATAGCTCCCGCGGTATTCTCCAGTGATCTGGTCTTTGCCGGGCACGAACTGATCAGCAGGTGTGGAAGGGGATTTTTTAATCGTTTGGACTCGCACGTGAACAGTAAAGGTATTCGAACGTGTCGTCAGCCTCGGATAAATGTCTGCATACGGACGCTCGCGGAGGTTGTCGCCGGTGAGCGCGTTGTTTGACCAGAATGCGTCCATCCCCGCCTGGGTTTGTCCCTTGGGAACAAGGTTCAAATCGCAGATCTCCGTGGCCGACTTGAAGACGTAGGCATTGTTTCCCGTCTTGTTGGAGAAGCGGTCCTCAAAGGCCTTGAGCGTCTCCGGGATATCAATGTCGAGGCTGATATTCTGTGACGATGCGCTGGCCGAGGGATCGTGGTAGGTGCTGACCAGACTATTTGGGATGGCGCGGACCTTTTCCGCCTTCAACGCGGAATGCATTGGCGTTTCCCTTTTGATATACGTGAACGGTGCGATGGCGTAGTTGAGGTTTAACTTGCCCGCGGTGGAGAGCGGCTCGCTGATCGCGTAGGGCTCGACAACCGGAATGTTGAACAGGTCGAGCAGCAGGTGATCCGGAGCAGTTGTTGAGGCATTCGGATGGCCCGGCTGCGGGCGGAACAGCAGGGTTTCAAACGGCTTGTCGCGCTGGATGCCCGTGGGCAGCGACCCGAACATCACGGCGGACGGGATCATCCGGTTGGCAGAGAAGAAGCTCACCCCCGGCCCTTTGGTCTGCGCGTTGGAGTCAAAATACGGGATCTTTGTGATCGTTTCCGCGGCCTGGAATGTATTCCCCTCGTCCGGCATGTTTGCGTAAGCGCCATCCACTGCCAGCGGATGACCTGGATTGTCCCAGTCTCCGGTTTGGGAGGGTTTGGAATCAGCGAATGGCACGTCGGGAGTGACCGAAGCCGGGTAGTTCACGCTGGCGAGTTTGCCCATGACTTGCATTCCCTCGGAGGCATTGGAGTTTCCCCCGTTCATGCGGGTATTGGCAATCGGAGTGGCCGCCTGCCCATATCCATGAACGGGCAGCCAATCCGTCGCAGCGATGGTCTCCCTGGCTATCCAGTGGCGGTAATCCGGATGCCTCGGAACCATCGATAGAAGAACGTCGAATTCCTCCCGGACGGTTCCTCCGCGGAGCCCGTCCATATCTCCTCTCGCGTATCGATAGTCAGGGGAACCGGATTCGTCGCTCTGCTTACTGCGGAATCTCCCGAACGACCACCAACTGCGCGGTGTTCCGGCAGCGCTGATCCCCCCGGATCCGTAACTTGGTTGCGTGGTCACGAGGGCGGGCTTTGCAGCCCCGCGTATGCCTCCGCCATCCGCGAAGGAGACCGGGGGAAACTCGATGGAGATTGTCTGCACAGGATTAGTGGTGGTCTTCAGGTCACGGAGAATCTGCTCGCCGGATCCCGGGGACGGCGTGTAGCGGCGGGTGCCTGCCCAGATTTTTATTGTGATCGGTCCGGTGGAGCGAAAGTTCAGTCCCTGATCGTAGCGCAGAAGCACATTGGTCGATGTTTGCGGCCACTGGGCATATCCGTATTTGTTGACCTTGCCATCCCAGCCCCCGCTTGCACCTCCCCCGCGATCTGAGTGGGTGCCCCCCCACGAGCGCGGAATCGTATTCCTCGTAACCAGATTGTTGGCAAGGCTCCCGCCCCATTCGCCGAGCTGAAATGTCTGCAATGTCGTCGTGGAATCCGACGCGGCTTTGAGCGGCAGAAACGGGCTGACCCATGCGTTCTTGTAGTCCTGGATTTGAAGATTCTCCAACCCGCTGATGTCCATGTAAAACTTCTCGCCAAAGTAGGGGGTGCCCAACCCGCTCGTAAAAAACTCCGGAAGGAATGCCATGATGATCCTGCGGTATTGGTCTCCAATCAGCGGCCCCTCCCCGGGATTGAATGGACCGGTATTCCCTGACGCCGGAACGTCCACCAACGGATCCCCGGATGTCAGCCTCGCGGCCTGTGTATTGACCGGATAGTGCTTGTCCTTATCGGAAGCGGGATCCACGCCCGGGTCAGCCGTGCAGATGAACGCGAGGCTGGCTTCCGAGAGGGTCACAAATCTTCCGATGCCCTTGGTGGATCCGATCTGCGACGGCACGACCTGCCCGCTCCCGCCGTTCCGGTAGGATTCCTCGTTTGTGGCCCCGGACATTAATCGCTCCGATCTTAGAGGGTTTGTGTAGAAGTAGAAATCGTTGTCCCCGGGAGGTGCTTCGTTGGTGCTCGGCCATTGGCTTGATCTGGGGCTCAAGCTGTTCACCTCGGTCGTCGTATACCCCGAGCGGTTTGTGGCGCGGCGTATGTCGGTATCCGTATCGGCGGGGACGGCCTCGTATTTCTGGGTCGCTTTGTTGAGCCGCACCTGCTTGCCGAGATTGTTGTCGATCATGTTGGTGGCGCGTATGTAGTCGAAAATATTGGTGATGATCTGATCCCGGTCGGCACCATATTTTGAGGATAGATTTCCGCCGAATCCAGGGACCGGATTGGCTGCGCCTGTGAGTCGTTTCAGATAGGCAAAGAGTTCCTGGTTTCGTTGAATGGCCGCGTCATACGTCGGGCTGTCCGCCAATGCCCGTTGGAAGAAAAACGGAAACCCGCTGACCGGGCTCTTCCTGCTGGCGGCGGTTGATCCTGTATCATTTCCCGTGCTCGATGCGAAGGCGATGATCCTGTCGAACGGCGAGGCGTATTTCGTGTTGCCGTTGGCATCCTGAGTGGAGGCATCGTTGGGCAGGTAAAAGGTTTTGTTCTTATCATCTGTCACCAGCGGGATTTGGCGGGTCTGGTCGTAAAGCAACTCGTGGATCGGCCAGATCGAAATGCGGGGGGTTTGGAAAAGGGTCGTATCCGGGGCGCGGCTCGAGGCTGTAAGAAAGAACCGGCTCCGTTCGATTTTGTCCGCATCCACGACGGCGGTTCCGGAATCAAGCTTTGCATCCTGCAGCGTGCGGTCCGGCTTGTAGAGCAGCTCGTCGACCGTGGCGTAGAGCCGGGTGGTGTCGGCTTCGACGGGTTTCGTGTTCGGGTTCACCGGAACGGTGCCGGCCTCCGAGCCTCCGGGGGCAATCCGGGGAACGACATCGTAAATCGCATCCTTGTCTTCGGGCAGCAACGGGCTGACTCCAGCAGCCAGCACCGGGCTCAGGCTGCTCATGGCCGGATGTCCGGGATACCGTTGCCACTCGCGTTGGACCGGCTGGGCCTGGGCCAGGTTCCGTTCGCCCACGGTGTTCGCCCGCGGAGTATCCCAAAAAGTTCCTTCGCTGGCGGTGTTGATATTGATCTTGCACGACTCGTCATCCGTCCAAAATGCCATGCGTCCCACGATCGCTTTTCCCGCGCCCCCGGCCCCGTCGACGGTGACGGCCCCGTTCGCGGCCGCGGTTGCCTTTGCAACCGATCCGTCCTCGAGAATATACAGCCAGGCGACCGGCATCGGGATGTCGGCCTGACCGTCACTATTGGTATCGATGAGCCAGGAACTCTGGTCCGTGATGCTGAACCCATCGACCTTGCCGATGGCTGCAGGGTCGAGGATCGGATAGTAGGCGCGCTTTTGGGCCGTTCCGGGCTGGCGGACCACGACAGGGCTGTTGAGATCGACAAACTCGGCGCTCCGGTTCGCCCAGTCGCTCGGTGGAGTGTCGCTCGCAGGATCAAAGCCGGATGAGTCTGTGACTCTAGCCTCCGGCGACGAATAGAGCTTGTAGGCGGTTACCGGGCCGTCCTTGTCGAAGGTCTTGATCATTCCCGGCTGGGATGCCCACGAGATGGAGCTGTTCGTGCTGCATGTTGCATCACGGATTTGTCCGATGACAAAATTCAGGGCTGTGTCTCCAAGGATGCGCGCCTTCTGTCCCTCCGAATACGATGATGTGGAAACAACTTCTGTTGTGGCGGAGGTGAAAAATGCCAGCACGAGAGCTGCGAGCAAGAGCAGGACGCAAAGAACGATGACCAGCGCGGCTCCCTTGTTGGCGGGGAACATTCTGCGGCCACGCTGAAGGCCGGAGCCCGTCCTGTTATTGAGTCGGGGGTTCATGGTCTGAGGATGCGTAGGCGCCCGCTCATCGGGTCGATTTGCACGGTTGCAAAGTTTGCAGGGGTTCTGCCGATATCGCGATCGTTGTGCACGGTGAGGTAGTAGTTGCCCGCCATATTTGGAAGGTCCGTGCGGCCGTTTGGCTTGAATCGGAAAAACCGGACCTCGTCGGGTTTCGCGCCCCCCGGGAGGACGGGTAGCGATGCGGTGTCGAGCTTGGTCATCGCATTCGAGTTGAAGAGGCTGGACAGATCCGGGGCCTCCGAGATCACCATCCGTTGAGGCAGCTTGACGAGCCTGCCGACGGGCGCGTCGCTGCCGTCGTCCCGCACTTCGCTCAACTGCAGGGCCGCGTAGGCGCTGAGTCCGTCCGGCTCCGTTTTGATTTTCATGAACCTCACCTCAATGGACCGGTTTTTCGACAGCGCCATCTGCCGGGCGAGGGCCATCTGGTCGGAAAGTTGACGTCCGGCCTGATCGACCGTTCTTCCGGAGTTAATCGAGTTGAAGGCCGGTAGCGCCAGCGTCGCAAGAATCCCGACGATTGCGACCACCACGAGCAGCTCGATCAATGAGAAGCCGGCGATTTGTGGCGCGGTGCCTTTCATTTGTCGCTCCATTTTGCGGCCCGAATTCCAATATCCGTCGTGAAAATCCGGTAGCCGATGCGCTTGTCATCGAGGAACTTTTTGAGGTTCTCCAGGTCCTCCGCCAATTTTTTGTGAAATCCAGTGGCGTCGGTGCCCGGCGATTCGAATTTTCCATTCAGGGCGCTCTCCACCGTGGACTTCAGCGTGCCGGCTCGATCCAGGCGGGCCGCCGAATCCTCATCGATCGCCACCATCGTCAGTCCGAGCATCGGGGGAAGTTGGTGGCGCTTCGGGTCCGAGAGCTGCCCCTCTCTCGAGTTGTAGGTGTAGGAATCTCCGAGCCCCGCCAGCGAGGAGTTGTTTTCGCCGGTCGAGAGCTTCGGGTGGATGATCATGGCGATCATGTTTTCCGCCAGGACACGGCGGTTGCTCGAAAGGCGGTTGCCGTCGCGGATCCAGTAGCCGGGATCGACCGAAGCCGCATTCGTGAACACGTTCACCAGTTCGGAGGGCTGCAGCACCTCCACAAGCCGGTATCTGTTCTTCTGGTTGGCCTTGAGCGCATCAATGTCGGGAAGCCATTCCGCGTCCGATCCGTATTCGATGTAGTAGCCCGCAGTGTTCAGGAGGCTGTCGAGCGACTGCGCTTGGTTGGTCGAATTCGTGCTGTAACCAAGCGGGGCCTGGAAGAAAATCGCGTGTGTGTTCGCGTCCCTTCCTGTGAGCGTTTTCCCATCGCCGCACACAAAGTGGAGATCCGAGTATCTGCCGTATTGGGCGGTCGGGTTGACTGACGCATACGGCTGCGAGGCATCCCAGAGAGGTGTTCTCTGGCCGTTTTTGTCAAAATAGTCCCAATACGGGGAGAGCGTGGCCTGGGCCACATTCCGCGAGATGGTATCCATTGCCGCGCGCGCGGCTTGAAATGTCTGGATTTTCCCGGTGGTCGACCTCCAGATCGACGATGTGGAGTTCACCAGAGAGAACATCAGAACCATGATGATCGCCAGGACGGCCATCGAGACGAGAAGCTCAAGAAGGCTGAAGCCGTCCCCGATCCATCCCCGCCGATCGCTCCCACCTCTGCCCCCGGATTTGATCGGCTGTGACATGATCGGGGAAATCAAGTGACAATTTCCGTGGTCACTTTCCCAGATTGGAAATAAGCGCAGGAAATTTGGACGCACGGCCCGGCGAGGAAATGTCTGTGATCATAACGATCGCCTTCAGCACGCTGTCCGTCGTGGCGCCCTGGCCCAACGTGGTGGGAACGCTCAAGGACTGGTTGATCGATACCGAGGAGGCGTAGACGGCCTCGGCAGGGTAGTCGGAGGCTTGAAGCGCGTCTGCCTGCTTTTCGCCGCCCGGCGCGCCGAGGTCGACGCCTTCCTCGCTGTAGAACCTCAGCTTCGTTATTTTTGGTGCCGCGCTCGTGTCGACAAGAGCAGAAAACGGCGTCTGGTTCACTTCGTTCAGGCGCTGTGAAAGGATGTTTGCCTGGGCGGCCGCAACCTTGCTTTTATGGAAGGATGAAATCCCGATGGGCAGAAGCCCGACAAGTCCCACCATCGCGAACGCGAAGATCCCGAGGGCCATCGCGACCTCGACGAGGCTGAATCCGCGCTGTTTGCGCGCCGGACGCATTTGGCCTCTGGACCCTGGGAGGAAGTTCATGCCCATCAATGTAACTACTATGTAACTTGGCTCAACCGCATTTTGCGGATGATGAAACATTGGATTTGCGACAAGAAGGAAGGAAACCGGAAATGGGAAAGCGGATGCCGGAGAGCGGACCCGCGGCGGTCAACCCCGTGCGAAGCGCTGCACTCCATTCCAAATTCCAAATTCTTGAGTGAACGATGCCGTTTCTTTCTCCGAGACGAAATGGGGTTCCCCATTCGCTACGGGGGCGACGGGGGAAGGCGGAGAGCCATTCTTTCCGGTTTCCCATTTCCGCATTCTGCTCTCCCTGCATTCAGCCGCAAATCTCGCATTGAATATCCGGATTCCCGACATACTCTACGCCCATGCGTCTCAAAGCAACTCCCAGCGTGGCCTTGATAGTATCCACCAACCTATACTACGGGCGGGAAGTTCTTCACGGCGTCTTTGATTACGTGCGCGAGCACCGTCCCTGGAATCATATTACCGGCGGGGTGGGACTGGAGGGCTGGAAATTTCCTCCGGGAACCAAGCTGCCTGCCGTGCTGGGCATGCTGACCGACGGGGCTTTTCTCAAGCGTATGAAGCGGGCCGGGATCCCCTGCGTCAATATCTCCGAGCGGGTGCAGGGCGTGGGGACTGCCCGGGTATTGCCGGACAACCTGGAAGCAGGACGCCGGGCTGGCGGCTATTTTATCGAAAAAAAATTCACGCATTTTGCTTTTACCGGCTGCGATGATTTTTACTTCTCGAAGCTGCGGCACCAGGGGTTTGAGGAAGTGGTCCGGGATGCGGGCTTCACCTGCGCCAGCCAGCAGTTCGGTTCCGGCAAGTGGCCGCGAGACTCGATGGACCCGCTGCCCGAGATCGGCGAATGGCTGCAGTCCCTGCCCCGTCCTTGCGCGATCTTTGCCCATGCAGACGATCACGCGCGCCGGGTTCTCAACGAGTGCCGGCGTCTGAATATCCGCGTTCCCGAGGAGATTGCCGTGCTGGGTTGCGACAACGACGAACTCGAATGCGAACTTTCTCCCACCCCGATCTCGAGCGTCGCTTTCCCGCTGCGCCGGCTCGGCTACGAGGCGGCCGCGATGGTCGAGCTTTTGCTCTCAGGCGGTGAGCCGGAATTTCACACCCTGCGCCTGCCGCCTTCGGGCATCGTCACCCGCCGCTCGACCGACATCATCGCCGTCAAGGATCCGATCGTCGCGAGGGCCGTGAGCTTCATTGCCGCCCACGCGGCCGAACCCATCGACGTCGGGGATGTCGTCCGGGCCTCCGGCTCGTCGCGCCGTTATCTCGAGAGAAGGTTCAACACCCTCCTCGGCCGCACCCCGAAGCAGGAGATCCTCCGCGTCCGCGTCGGCACGGCCAAGCGCATCCTCTCCCAGACCATGCTCCTCATGCCCGAAGTCGCCAGCGCGTCCGGGTTCACCGATTCGAAAATGCTCAGCGCCATCTTTTCCCGGGATGTCGGCATGACCCCCAGCGAATACCGCCGGCACGTCCGCGAAAATGCCACCCAGGCAGAAGAAAAGCCCACCCGCCGGAAACCGCAGAGGTAGCGCCCAGGTCCGCCCCCCATTTCGCACGAAGAGGAAGAAACGGCCTCGCCGTTCCTCTACGAAGAAGTGCCGCGCCATGCGCGTGTATTCGTAGCGGAGCCGAGCCGCCGGGAGGCGCGTAAGACAGGCTTCCGCAGGCAGGCCGAAGGCCGATGCTGCGGGAGCAGAGAAGCCAACATTTTGGCGAACCCGTTTCGTTCACCCGCTCCCCGGCGACCTTGTGTCGTCGGCAAGAAGAAATGCGTTCCGCATTCCTCTACGAAGATCCCGCCCGGCAACCCCGTCGCCGGCCCCGTGTTTGCTCCAACCATGCTGCAGGAACAAAACCTCTCATCAGCGGCACAAGGCCGGTGGCGCTCCGGTTTATCTGCGCGGATTTTTCCAATGGAAAGAAGGCCTTTTCGTTTGAAATATTGCAACAGTGTTGCCATATTTCACGAATATGATTCTTCGGCATGCGTATCGGCAAGAGTTGGAACGAGCCTTGGGAAGAAATCCGGTGGTGGCGTTGATTGGTCCAAGGCAGTGCGGAAAAACGACGCTGGCGCGCCAGATTCTGCCACCTGGGCACGAGAATTATTTTGATCTGGAGGATCCGGCGGTGGCGGGTTTGATGGAGAACCCGATGACCGCATTGGAGGGGCTCCGGGGGCTGGTGGTGATGGACGAGGCTCAGCGCGAACCCCGGCTTTTTCCAGTTTTGCGGGTGCTGGCTGACCGGGCGGAAAACCCCGCGACTTTTTTGATTTTGGGAAGCGCCTCGCCGGAGCTCTCGCGGCAGAGCGCGGAGTCGCTGGCCGGACGGGTCGAGATCATCGAGATGGGAGGTTTCAGCGTCGCGGAGGCGGGCGGTGAGGTCCCGCTCTGGCAGCGGGGGGGATTTCCCCGCTCGTTTCTGGCCGCGTCGGACGCCGACAGTTTCGACTGGAGGAGGAATTTCATCCGCACCTTTCTGGAGCGGGATCTGGCGGCGCTGGGGTTCGGGATGTCGCCGGCGGTGATGGGCCGGTTCTGGACGATGCTGGCGCACTATCACGGGCAGGTCTGGAATGGCAGCGAGATCGCTGTCTCCATGGGCATCGCGCCCAATACGGCGCGCTCCTACCTCGACGCGCTGGAGCAGACGTTCATGATCCGCCGCCTCCTCCCGTGGCGGGAGAACCTCGGGAAACGCCTCGTCAAGACGCCGAAAATCTACTTCCGCGACTCGGGAATTTTTCATGCGCTCAGCGGCATCCGCTCTCCCGCAGACCTGCTCACCCACCCCAAGCTCGGCGCGTCGTGGGAGGGTTTTGCGCTCGAGGAAATCCTGCGCGCGCACCGGCCGGAGGAGGCGTATTTTTACGCGGTCCACAGCGGTTGCGAGCTCGACCTTCTCATGTTTCTCAACGGCAGGAAAGTCGGCGTCGAGTTCAAGCGCGCCGATGCCCCTGCGATGACCCGCTCGATGCAATCCGCCCTCGCCGACCTGCACCTGGACGAGCTTTGGGTCGTCTATCCGGGGAAGCGCGCCTACCCGCTCGCAGATAAAGTCACCGTGCGCCCGCTCGGCGAGTGCCTCGCCCCGTAGCGGAGCCGAGCCGCCTGGAGGCGCGCAAGACAGGCTGCGCAGGCAGGTCGAAGGCCGATGCTGCGGAAGCAGAGGAGCCAACATTTGTTGAGGCCCTCTCGTCCCTCCTCCCCGGCAGCCTCGCGTCATTGGAAGAAACGTTCGCGCACGCCACATCACGCAGTGAGAAATGCGTTCCGCAGAATGTTGGCGAAGTCATTTAGGGGGGGATCGCATGAATCCCGGACCGCCCCGCCTTTAACCCGGAAACGGGTTTTGGACAGAATGAACAGAATTGCCGGGAGTGGGCTTGCAGCAAGAACGGCCGGAATATTTCGCACCTGCCAGTTGCTTTGGGAATCATTCAGTCAATTCGGTTAATTCTGTCAAAAAATCCTCAACCGCTGCGGGCGATTTCAAATCGCCCATCCTTGAATGCCCCCCAATGACTCCTGGTTTCATCAAAGTCATTCGTTTTCCCCGCAGGTCAGGTTCTCTGAGTCTACTTCGCCTGGCTCCCGCCATCGAAGCAACCTGCTTCGTCCACCGCTCCGGGCAACCTGCCCCGGATAAATCACGGAGGGGTGGTTCAGACTGCGCAACGCTTTGGTTGCCGGAGTTGGCGATCGGCCAGCACCCGCGCGATCGCGCGGACGGTAAGAACGCATTCCATGCCCTTGACAGGGATAGGGATCTCAAATATGGCTGTCCATATGAAAACAACCATAGATATTGCTGATGACCTCTTTCTTCGATCGAAGCAGCTGTCTAAGGAGCGGGGGATGACGCTGCGCGAGCTTCTTTCCGAGGGGCTTGTCTGTGTGATCGAGAAGTGGTCCCACGCACCCGCAAGCCGCGTCAAACCGGTCACCTTCAAAGGCCGGGGGCTTTCCCCGGAATTCCGGAAAGCTTCCTGGGGCGCGATCCGTGATGCCGCCTATGAGGGGCACGGATCATGACCGCCGTGGATACGAACCTGCTCGTCTATGCCCACCGGGAAGATTCGGTCTGGCATGAGGCGGCCCTGGGGGTGATGATGAAACTGGCGCTGGGGGCGGCCCCATGGGCCATCCCCTGGCCCTGCGTCCACGAGTTTCTCGCGGTTGTCACCCATCCGAAAATCTACCAGCCCCCGACTCCCATGCCGGTTGCCATTGCCGCCGTGCGGGCCTGGATGGATTCTCCGACGCTCCGCCTCCTCGGGGAGAGCCCGGATCATCTTAACCGCCTCGAGCGTCTGGTCCTCTCGGCGAGGGCGTCGGGACCGATGGTGCACGATGCCCGCATCGCCGCGCTCTGCCTGAGCCACGGCATCCGGCAGTTCCTCTCCGCCGACAGGGATTTTTCCCGCTTCCCATCGCTCAAAGTCAAAAATCCGCTTGTGGGATAAGCCAGGAAACGGCCCTG
>CAZRIL010000007.1:0-91301 GCA_964600115.1 uncultured Chthoniobacter sp.
ACCCGCGAAAGCCGCGCTGAGCGGAAAACAATTCGAGTTGAAAAAACTAAGATGAATAAACCCACCGTCATTTCATCCCCGACAGACCTGCTGCCAACGGAGCGCGGGCGTCCCGCCCGCGAACCTGAACGATGGCGGGCGGGACGCCCGCGCTCCGTTTGGTTTCGAGGGGCAGCGATTATTGTTTTTCTTGCAGCGGCACTGCTTGCACAGGACGCGCCGCCGGACAATTTCGTGACGAACGGTGACTTCTCGAAGGCCTCAGCGGATCCCGCATGGGCCGCAAGCTGGGAAAAGGACAAGACCGGCCTGGTGACATGGGAAACCGAAAATGAAAAGCGCTTCGTCCGCCTGGTCTCGCAGCAGCCGGGGGAATACCTCCAGGTTGCGCAGCTTGTTCCGATCCCGGATGGGGCCAAGGGCCTCGACCTGCTCATACGTTTTCGAACGAGCGGCGTGAAGTTCGGCGCCTCATTTGTCTGTGATGCGCGCGCCCGCTTCCAGTTCCAGAACGCCGCAGGTGAAGGAGTCAAACCCTCGCCGGGAGATGTGGTTTTTGATTCGCACGCCAAGGATTGGACCGGGATCAAGCGCCAGTTTCTGGTCCCCGAGGGGGCGGTCAAATTGAACGTGATCCTCTGCATCAACAAGGCGGCCTCAGGAACTCTCGATGTGGCCGAGGTAAGGCTTTCCGCGATGAAGCAGGCCGAGGTCGACGCGATCGTGATGGCGCCGATGCTCCTGGAGAAAAAGAAGGCCGAGGATGCGGAGGCAATCCAGAAGATGCTCGCGCTGCCGGCGAAGACCGCGGAGATCAAAGTCTCCGGAAATCAGCTCGTCACAGTCGACGGAGGAAAGCCGGTCTGGCTGCAGGGGGTGAATGTCCCCAGCCTCGAATGGTCTGCCAAGGGCGAGAATATCTTGCAGTCGATGAAGGTGGCCCTCGTCGATTGGAAAGCAAACGCGGTGAGGCTTCCAGTCCATGACGGCTTCTGGTTCGGCACCGGCAAGCCGCCGAAAGCTCCGGCCAACGATGCGGACGCCTACCGCAAAATTGTGGACGATGCCGTCGCCATGGCCGCAAGCCAGGGAGCCTATCTCATTCTCGATCTCCACAGGTTCTGGATGCCCGAGGAGCGGGATGTTCAGTTCTGGAAGGATGCGGCTGCCCGCTACAAAAACAATCCGGCTGTCATCTTCGACATCTTCAACGAGCCGGGCGATCGCGGCTGGGCGATCTGGCGCGATGGGGGAGAGGTCCGGGGCAAGGCGAAAAAAGGCGAGCCTGAGCCGCCCGCGATCCAATCCGTCGGCATGCAGGCGCTCGTGAATGCCGTGCGGGAAACCGGAGCCAAAAACCTGATTATCGCCGGTGGTGTCGGCAGCGCCTACGACCTTCAGGGCATTTTGCAGGGATATGCGCTGACCGATCAGACCGGCAACGGCATCATGTATGCGACGCATTTTTACAACTGGCACCGCAACTGGGAGAAGCACTTCCTCCCCGTGGCCGAAAAGTATCCGGTCTTCGTCGGTGAGACTGGAGCGGATATCAACAAGATGTCTTTTATTCCGGCAAAAAATCAGGAGGACCCATACACCTGGGTTCCGGACGCTTTGGGTATGATCCAAAAATACAAGCTGAACTGGACGGGGTTTTCGCTGCATCCCAAATGCACGCCGGTTTTGATCACCAACTGGAATTATGATCCCTCGCCATTCTGGGGCGCGTTCGTCAAAGACGCACTCGGAGGCAAGCAATTTGAGTTGAAAAACATGCGATGAGCCAGATTCGCCCCCCTGCCATTCCGCCCGAAGTCTCAACGGAGCGCGGGCATCCTGCCCGCCATCGTTCAGGTTCGCGGGCGGGACGCCCGCGCTCCGTTCGGCCCCTGCGCAAAATATCCAGCAGTCCCAGAAATTTATGAATGCCAACACGAAAACAAACCGTTCATCTTTGAACGAGGAATCTTACGATGTCATCGTGGCCGGGGCTGGGGTCGGCGGTGTCTCCGCCGCATTATCCGCCGCGCGGTCCGGATGCCGGGTTGCCCTTCTCGAGTCGGCTCCCGAGATCGGAGGGACTGGAGTTCATTCCCCGGTCGGACTGGTGTGCACGTGGTTCGACAAGTCCAAACGATTCATCAATCGTGGGCTCTTCGAAGAATTCCTGCCGTATCTTTATGATGTGGATTCCCTGAAAAAAGCGGTGATCCAGACCTACGACGAGGGCGAGCTCAAGGCGACCTACCTCCGGTTTCTTGGGGCTGAACCATCATTGACCGTTTTCACTTCCTGCGCCGTCGCAGGAGTCAGCAAAACCGGCAGAACCGTGGACTCCGTTCAAACCCGTGACGGCCGGAATCTCACCGCCCGGGTGTTTATCGACAGCACCGCTGATGGAAATCTCGCGGCATTCGCGGGCGCGGAGTTTCAGAAAGGGCGCGTTGCCGATGGAAAACTGCAGCCCTGCACACTCACGTTCCGGGTGGAAAATGTCGATTTCACGGCATTCGGCATGGACCCGAGCCAGCCGGCTTGGTCGCGGTGGGACAACTTGCACCTGATCACCGATGAGCTGATGCCGTATTTCCGGAAGCTGAAGGAATCAGGTGGAACATCGAGCCCCAAGGAGGACATCCTTTGTTTTCCGGATCGAAAAGGGAAGGGCCTGCTCTTTAATCAAACCCGGATCGCCAACATCGATCCCACAAACCCGGAATCCGTCATTGCGGGAATGGCGGAAGGCCGGAAGCAGGCCGGGGAATTCTGGGAGGCTGTCAAGTCCCACCCGGCCTTTGCGAACGGGGCCAGGATTGTTATCTCCGAAAAGCTGGGCATTCGCGAGGGTCGCCGGATCGTGGGGGATTACATCCTGACCGCGGACGATTGCCTCGGCGAGGCGCGGTTCGACGACATGGTGGCCGCGTGTGGATACCCGCTGGATATTCACGATCCATCCGGCACCGCCAGCACGCATATGGAAGAGATTCCCGGCTCGGGCTACTACCACATCCCCTACCGGTCACTGGTTTCCAAAAGCTTCGACAACCTGCTCCTCGGATCACGCTGCATCAGCGGAACGCACGAGGCCCATTCGAGTTACCGGGTGATGCCGCCGGTCAGCGCGATTGGTCAGGCGGCCGGGACGGCTGCCGGTCTGCTGGTTGAGCAGGCCGGGTGCGATGTGCGCGTGATTGATTCGTCATGGATCCGCCAAAAGCTTCAGGATCAGAACCAATTTGTGGAAGGCGAATGCCGGAAGCCGCCCGCCAAGTAGGAGTTTGAATCATCCTGCGGGCATCCATCCGCACCAATTATGAAAACACCCGAAACCTCGCGACTGTTCACCCGCTGGACGAATCCCGCCAGCGGAGTGGAGAGCCATATTCTCACGGAGCGCGCCGCGCCGGTGCAGCAGTCGTTCTATTACACCCACCCGAGCTTCACCGATGACGGACGGTTTCTTTGGCTGGGTTGCGGGTATCCGCCCGAAGGCGGTATGCATGCCCAGCAGATTCTGGGCGTGGTGGATTTTGAGCGGGACGAATTGCGTGTTTACCCGGAGACCCAATTCCCCTCCTCGCGCCCGGCGGTTGACCTTCAAAGCGGTGAGGTCTACTGGGGTAACCATCTCGATATCTGGAAGCGCGGGCCGCTGGCGGGAGACAAGCCGGTTCTGGTCAATCGCTTTCCTGATGAGCTCGCCATCGGACGTCTGGATCGCATTGCCACGCACATGACATTTTCGTCGGACAAGAGTTCCTTGAGCATCGATGCGAGGTTCATCCAGTCCGATGGCAGCCAGATCGTTTACATCGGCGAGATGCCGGTGGATGGATCACCATTCCGCCTGTGGCAGAAATGTGAAGGATGGTTCTACGATCACGGCCTGTTCAGCCCGACCGATGCGGACGTGCAGATGATTGCTTATGAATTCTGGCAGGACCACATTGCTGACCCGTTTGAGCACGACAAACCCTATCACCGGATGTGGATCATACGAAGGGGGGAGACGGTTCGCCCGATCCTGCAGACACCCGTGAGCCACAGCGGTCACGAATGGTGGGATCCCGACGGCAAGAACGTCTGGTATGTGCATTACGGCGTCGGCGTGAAAAAGGTGGATGTTTCCACCGGCGGGGAAACCATGATGTGGCCGGGAGCGCTCTCCCATGCGTATTCCGACAGAAGCGGACGTTATCTCGTGGCGGACATGATGGATGATCCGAGAGTCTGCGACTGCCATGTGGCATTCCGGGATACCGTGACGGGGAAGGAAGCGGAAATCGTCAACAGGCCGCCGCTTGCCCGCGGGCTCACCCAATGCACGCACCTGCACCCTCACCCGCAATTCTGCCTGGAGGACAAATATATCTGCCACACGACCACCATCCATGACCGTGTGGATGTGGCTCTTGTCCGGACGGAAGATCTGATCCAGAGAACGGGCTAGGACTCTTGCCATGATGGCTGTGCGCATTTTCAACGCCGGTTGTGCCATCGGTTTCGTGATTCTCGGGATCCAGCCCGCTCCTGCAGTGGATGTGCCGGGATTGGCGGAAAAATATCCCGGTGATGCCGGCATCGAACGTGATCCGGATGTCGTGTTCACCGAGAACTTCGAAGCCGGAACCATTCAGAAAATCGGGGAGCATTGGAGCGATGTCAGCGACGCAGCCGGCACGTCGCTGGCACTGTCTGCTGATGTGCCTCCATCGACCAGCGGAAAGCACTCTCTCCAAGCGACAGCTACCAGGGGGAAGGACACCGGGGGGCACCTTTTCAAGGTTCTGAAACCCGGTTACGACGAACTCTACATCCGCTTTTACGTGAAGTTCGCCGCGGATCACGGATTCCTGAACCACTTCGTAAAACTTCAGGGCTCGATCAATCCGCCGCGATGGACGGAAGGTGAAGCTGGCTACCGGCACACCAAAAGCTTCTCCACCGGTCTGGAGCCCCAGGAAGGCTCACACCACACGTATCCAGGAAAGTCGTATCCGCCGCCGGGGATCTGGCATTTTTATTCGTATTGGCCGGAGATGCGCTCGTGGGAGAATCCCGACGGAACCGGAACGAGCTGCTACGGGAATGACTTCGAGCCGAAGGAGCCCGCGATCGTTCCCCGCGATCGGTGGCAGTGTGTCGAGTTCATGGTGAAGTTGAATTCCACTCCGGACAAATCGGATGGCGAACAGGCTTTTTGGATTGATGGTAAGCTGACAGCCCGCTTCGCGCCCGGCAGCGTGACCGGCTACTGGATGCGGGATGTTTTTCGTCTCGATGACCTCAAGGGCAAGCCCTTTGAAGGCTTCCGCTGGCGCACCGATCCCCTCGTAACCATCAACAAAGTCTGGCTGCTCTACTATGTGAACCCGGAGGAGGGCACGGGAGGGATGAATGATGACTACCACGCAAAAAATCCCGGAGCCCTGATCAACACTCAGGCCGGCACTGTTTGGTTCGACGACGTCGTCGTGGCAAAAAGATATATCGGACCGGTCTCAGGGAAATAGCCGCTGAGCGGGCGCGCGATGTTATCAGCCTTTGAACCCGAAAACGTCGATTACGAAACGGGTTCCCCGTTCCGCTACATGGATCGCGGTTTTCGGGCTGAAATCAGACGGGATCGCCGCTCTTGAGCGATGCAAGCAGAGCGGCAAGCGAGCAGCGGGCACCGCAATATTTGATTAACAACGGAGCGTGGGCATCCTGCCCGGCGTCGCCATCGTCCGCGGGCGGAGACGTCCGCGCTCGTGAAGAAAATTGTGAAGCAGTTGCGAAAAAACCGCCGCTACTCCGGAACGATTTTCATATCGTCGATATCAAGCGTGCCTTGGGCCACCTGAAAAAGGGCCGGCATGAACTCGAGCGATACCGCATCGGCAGGGACTTGAAGCTCGACGCTCTTGTCCACCCAACCATTCGAGTTCCCTTTGAACGCGAACGGCGCGGGATCCGGCTTGAGGATCTGCCCGCCCGCATCCTTGAAATGCATAATCACACTTCCCCGGTGCCAAGGCTGGGCTCCAGGGGTGATCTCTTCAAATCGGACGCGGAAACTTACGTTCAGCTTCTGAATGCCGCCTGGCAATTTGATGATGCGGTGGGCCTGGATCTGGAGCCCGGGCTCCTCCGCTTTGAGGCGCAGGAAGTGATTTCCGGCTTCCTCTTCGATCGTGATGCCTTTTCCAACCCCCCAATTCGTGCTCCCGCCCTCAAGATCGCCGTTTGGCAGGATTGAGGCGGCATCATTTTCAGCTCTTACAGGGGACAAAACCATTAAAACAGCCAAGGGGACCAAACAAAGGATTTTCATGGGAAAGAGATTTTGTTCCGCTCGCGAATTCCCGTCAATGCTATATTGATCAATGTTACATAAAATCCTACGCCAATTTTGCTTTCCACAGGGAAATTGCGCCTCTTGGCCCGAATTTGTTCTTGTGGCTATACGGTCGCTATAGTAAAATTATATTCAACCAAATACCAACCAAGCGGAAGGCGAAGATTGAAAATAAAACAGCTCAAACATAAGCGCGTGGAATTGGAGCTGCGTCAGCTTGCATCCACGCTGCCCGCCGGGGCAAAACTTCCCGCCGAACGCGATCTGGCCATCGAGTATGAGTGCAATTTTCTTACTGTCAGGAAAGCGCTCAAACAATTGGTGGATGACGGTTTGATTGTCCGCCGGATCGGGAGCGGAACATTCATCACCCACAAGGAAAACCGGAACGGGGCGATCGACACAAGCCCCCGCCCCAACCGGATCGGGCTTCTGGTGTATGCCAAGGGAAATGCCTACGCATTCGGGGTTGTGCAATCCATCGCGCATGTTTCGCTCACGGAATCGCTTGAGCTCAGGTCCTGCTGGGTCCGTGATTTTGCCGATGACGGGCTGCGCCAGGCCGAGATGCTCGCGAAGGAAGGTTGCGTGGCCCTCACCCTCCCCTGGTTTCCGCACAAGATGACGGAGGAAGTCCGCAGCTTCATCCACCGCTGTCCGGTTCCAGTCAGCATTCCGATGCTGATCCCGGGGCTCGAGAAAAACTGTTTTACAAAGAAAAGCGATTTCGGCCGGGCGTTGCTCTCGGGCACGGAGGGCCTTGGATGCTACTTCATGCGGTTGGGACATACGAGGATTGCCTTCCTCGGTCCGGACACTCCGGACGACCTTGTGCTGCAGCAGAAGCTCGGAGCCTATTCCTGCCTGGCATCGCGCGAGAACATCGCAACGCACTTCGGCCTGGTGAAGCAGGGCTCCCAGCACATGGACCAATTGGCCCAGCGCTGGAAAGCCTTCCGCGGGGATCTGGCGATCATCAGCTACGACGACGAGCACGCGCTTCGTTTCATGACCTCGATGCACAAGCTCGGACTGAACGCCCCGACGGACTTCCAGATCGTTGGCTACAACAACATCGACGCCAGCCATTACAGCGACCCGCCGCTCAGCACGGTGGCGCAGAACTTCGAGCATATCGGGCAGGGGCTTCTGAAAAGCGCGCTCGCACTTTCCAAAGGAGAAGTTTGCCAGTTTGCCGAGACCTCTGTTTTGAGGTTCCTTGTCCGCCAGACCTGCGGCGGCCGGGACCACATCAACCCTTCGCTCACCGCGAGCCTGCGGGAGCTGAACCTCGAAGTCGTTGTGGAACAGGCCGATTCCCCCACCGGTTCTGACCACGGCTCCTGGCCGGGTTTGGTGGACTCGCTCTCGCTGGCCGGCGCCACCTAAACCGCCGCTGGAAATTTCCTCCGCCACCCTCCGGGAGCCCGGAGCATGGGCTGCCCTCAAATCCAAAATACCACAATGATATCCCGCCACCCATCCAATCCCATTCTTCAGGCAAGCGACATTCCGTATCCGGCCTCATTGATCTTCAACGCAGGCGTCGCAAAATACCAGGGCCGCTATGTCATGGTTTTCCGCAATGATTACGGGAGCACCGTGGAGGAATGGCGTCCGTTCAAGGAAGGCCGCGCCGACCACCCGCCTGCTCTCCAAACATCCCTTGGCCTCGCGTTCAGCGATGACGGGATCAAATGGGATGTGCAGCCCGCGCCGTGCTGGAAGGTGGCGACAGAGGAAATCCGGCGTGTTTACGATCCCCGCATTACAGTGATCGACGGGGTTGCGCACATTTGCTTCGCCATGGACACCATGCACGGGGTGAGGGGAGGGATTGCCAGGACAGAGGACTTTTCCCGCTTTGAGATCCTGAGTCTCAGCGTGCCTGACAATCGGAACATGGTCCTCTTTCCGGAGAAAGTCGGAGGGAACTATTTTCGTCTGGAGCGTCCGTTCACCGTCTACAGCCGCGGAACAGACCGCTTTGATCTCTGGTCCGGATCCTCACCCGATCTCCGCTACTGGGGCGACCATGAACTGGTGCTGGCCGTGGAGAACGTTCCCTACGCGAATGACAAGATCGGTCCCGCGGCGCCTCCGGTTAAGACATCACGCGGATGGCTGACAACGATTCATGCGGTCTGGAAGGACCTGTCGGTCAACTTCGGCGGATGGGAGAGAAGCTGGCATAAAAAATACTACGGCGGCCTCATGCTTCTGGATCTTGAGAACCCTTCGAAGGTCATCGGACTCTGCAAGGATCCCCTGCTCGCGCCGGAGACGGCCTATGAGAAGGACGGCTTTCGCAACGACGTGATCTTTCCAGGGGGAATGATTCTCGAGGATTCCGGAGAAGTGAAGATTTACTACGGGGCGGCGGATACCGTCGTGGCGATGGCCACCGCTCACGTGGATGACCTTCTGGCATCGTGCCAGCCGGTCTGAGTGTTCCGGCTTCAGCGATCAGAAACCTCACCATGCGACTCCTCCCTGGAGCTGGGTGCGTAGAGCTGTAAACCGCGAGGTATGATTGTAACCTGTAAGAAGAGGGTGCCTTTCCGTTGGATCGCGTTTGCGATTTTGCCGTGGGCATCATTCACGCTCAACGGGCAGGTCGTGGCGGTGGCGTTCTTTTTCTCGCTGAAGAAGTTCGTCGAGAACCCCGCCGGACTCACGTTCATTTTGAGCCTCCCGGCGCTTCTTGCGATCCTGCTTCAGCCAACGGCCAGTTTTATATCCGACCGGATCTGGACGCGCTTCGGGCGCCGCAAACCCTTCATTGTCACCTCGCAGATCGGCATCTTTTGCTGCCTGATTCTCTTTCCGCTGATGCCGAATTTCTGGGCGCTGCTGGCGGTCTTCATCCTCTACAATGTCTTTGCAGATCTGAACTCTCCGATGGAGCCGCTCAAGCAGGAGATCATCCCTCCCCACGAGCGGGGGCGCGCGACCGGCGCAATGTCCTGGTGCAGCAACCTTGCGACTATGACTTTTTACTTTGTCGCGTTGGGCCGGTTTGACGACGTGCGGTATATGGCCGGAGTTCCGCTCGTCGGCGAAACCGCCATCTACTGGTCGGCCGCGGTTTTTTTGACCGCGATGATCCTGCTGATCATGCTTGGAATCCGGGAGGTGGATCAGAAGAGCGCTCTGCGGGGGCAGCGCCTCTCGATCCGGAACTTCATCGGAGGCTTGTTGGACCGGGAACTGTGGCCGGTCTACATGCTGGTGGTTGGAGCAGCCTGCCTGAATTTTTACGCCGGGCTCGGCCCTCTCAGCAATCTTCTCTACACGGAGCAGTGGGGCTATACCAAACAGGAGATGGGAATCAATGTCGCCGTGGGCGGCATCATCAACCTATTTGCGATCGGGATCCTGACCGTTTTTGCCGACAAGCTGAATCGGATGCGTGCCTACCAGACCCTCATAGTCCTCTCATTGACCGCCCAGATCGCCTACTATTTCTACATCCACTTTGTTCTTCCCGACCGGCGGCCTTCTCTTGTCGAGATCATCGTCTTCGGAGAGATGATTTCCATTCTCGGTATCCTCACCGGCCTGGTCTACGTCCCGTTGGTGTATGATTACATCCGGCGGAACAAAATGGGCACATACAATGCCGGTGCCACCCTCGTTAACCGCCTGACCACGCTGATCACCCTTAACGGCGTGGGCTTGTTCGTCTGGGCTTACGCGCTCCTCTTTCAGCCCCCGGGTGGAGAGATGACAAGGGTTGTGCTACAGGGGGAACAGACCCACAAAACTGAGGTCCGCTCGCTGCTTAAAAATGCTGACTGGACCGGTCTGGAGAGCCGGATGTCTTTTGATCCGGCCAACCTGCATGCCGATGCCTGGCAGGCGACCGGCATGGTTGCGGATACCGGGCGGTGTTGGGAAGTGCGCTTCAGAAATCCGGAGAGCGAGAAGCTTGCCGCCGAGAAGGAAAGGCTGAACAAAGAAAATTCGCCGCTGGTCGCGGACGAAAAAATGACCCAGGACAACGCCGAAATCCTCCGGCGGAATGGGAAGGTCGAAGCTGCGGCGCGAGAGGACAAAAAGCGTGCCCAACAGAACGCCCGGATCATTGTGCTGACTGCCCGGATCAACGAGATCGACCGGCAGCTTGCCGCAAGGGCGGAGGATTTTCATGCCCGGGTTCTCAAGGCATTTGGAAACCGGCTGATCACGGAAGGCGACCAAGTGATCGGCGCTACGACGAGGCCCGCCTTGCTCATCGAGATCCCTGTGACTCGAAGACCGGATTCCCATTCGCTCGAAAAGTCCCTCAATGACCTCCGTCGCGAGCGCCGCGGGCTTATCGATATCCGCCCCTTCAAGCGGCCCGACGGATACGGGATCGTTGTCAGCACGATTCTGGAACCCGGGGTGGACGAAGCGCTTCTGGCACGCGACGTGCAATCCGCGGCCGAGCGTGTGCTTGCCCGCCGCGACCCGGGCCTTGTGGTTCCGGGCACAGCCGCGGCGGGGCGCGGCAAGGAGGTTGCGCTGACTCTGGATCTGATGGTGGTGGAGGAGCCGCTTGATACCTACGTCTCTCCAATAACCCGCGTGGTTAACCTTGTGCTCGCTTTGTTTGACCGGGTTCCGACTCCCGACCGGCGCCTGTCCGCGACCGCCCGCTCGCTTCGGATTCCCGCGGAGTCCAATCATGTTCGGGCGGATCCCGGCCCGGGCCCCAAAACCATTTCTGTGACCGCTCTGCTCCCATCCTCAGCCTCGAAGGCGGCTGTGATCGATGATCCTGTCAGCCTGCGGATACTGAGTCTGCTGGGCGAGGAACAACGGGAATCCCTTCCTCAGGTCAGAAACTTTTATGACCGCATCGAGAAAGCAGCCGCCATCCAGCGGTTTACCGTTGCGCATCCCTCGATCGCTTCATCTTATGCGCCGATCAAATACGATTACATGAGCGGGTATATCTGGATGTTTGTCATGGGATCGATCGGGATCTGCATCACGATTGCCTTCGTCCGATTCGAGGCCAAGGGATTAATCCAAAAACGCGGTGTCGAGGAGGCTGCGGCATCATGAACCAAGCCGAGTCAGCGGGGAGCCCCGAGCCGGCACCAGCCTACTATACGCCTGGACGGGCCAAGCGAAAGCTGATGGTCATCGTTTACGGTGCCATCCTTTTCGGTCTTGGCACCTCGCAGCTCTGGACTCCCTTGCGGCTGCTGGCGTCCGGCACCAGGGTCCGCGGCGAAGTCACCACCGTGATCAAAACCAGGCAGGGTCTTCCTGACGTTATCCTATCCGACGACTCGCAGGTTCAGGCGAACCTGGAACCGCGCGACAGGAGTTATGTGTATTGGAATGAGTTCCGCTTCAACACGGCGGATGGCCATGTGATCAACGTGCGCGCGCCGGTCGGCAGCCAGCTCAAGCCGCTGTATCCGCTGCTCGATTCGGATGGGTTACCAACGACTGTTCTGATCTGTTACGACCCAGCTCACCCGGAGGCGGTGGTCTTTCCAATGCTGATCAGCACATGGTTTGCTCCCGGCATGCTTCTTGCCAGCGGGCTGGCCTGCCTGCTCGTCGGCTCCTTTCTTTTTTACTACGCAAAAAGACCGATCGAGCTGCCCCACATCGTTCCGCAAAGCCCATGAAGATCAAACCACCTGTGATCGAATCTCCGCCCTTCATGCTCGGAGTGGCAGCCAACATCGCAAAATTGACGGTTGAGGAACGCCTTATGATCCGGGCAGCCGGCATTCGATGGCTTCGCACCGGAGGATTCTCTTTTGATCAGGAGATGTTTCTAAAGGGGGAGGAACAGCCCGTCCGGTTCCAGGCGTTCAAAGCCCATCTTGCAGAGCTCCGCAGGGAAGGGTTTCAGATCATGGGGCTCACGCCGGGGCCTCATATTTTCCCGGCAAACGCAGGGGTTCCGGGATCCATGGCCTATCTGGATAATTATCGACGCATGTGTGCCTGCCTGGCCCAGGAATTTCATGGGCTCATCGATTTCTGGCAGGTCGCCAACGAACTCGATATCTGGATTTTTCGCGCAGGCCTTTCTTTGCAGCAATCCGTGGATTTCCTGAAGGCCGGCATCACCGGGTTGAAGGAAGCCGACAAGCGGCTGAAGGTCGGCATCAACATAACGCTCTTTCCCTCCCTGCCCGGGGAGGTCGACGGGAATACCGATCAGCATGAAGGCCTCTTTATTGCAAAGGGCATCTACCGGGACTCAGGTCTTGATCTCGATTATGCGGGCTTTGACAGCTATCCCGGAACCTGGAGGCGGGGAGGTCCCGACAGCTGGGAGGATTATCTCGATGCGTTTCATGAGCTGACGGGCAAGCCGGTCATCATCCAGGAATTCGGCTACTCGTCGGAAGGCGAGCTGATGAATGCGGATGAGATTAGTCGCGGGGCCTATCCCTGCGAGGTCAAAAAATGGAAGTTCTCATGGCGCGGAGGGCACACGCCGGAGATCCAGGCGCAATTTATTGAGGAGACGTTCCGGATCCTCGCTGGCAAACCTTTCGTCATCGGAGCGACCTATTACCGCTGGAACGATCCCGAAACCTGCTGGCAGTGCGGTCAGGCGGATTGTCCGGCGGAAACGGCCTGGGGACTGGTTGACAGGAATAGAAATCCAAAGCCCTCCTACCATGCCTTTAAATCCGCCGTGCAGAAGTATTTTCCGGATTCGACAGGATGCCCCGTCCTGAATTCCGGCCAGTCTGACTAAAAAGCATTTTCCGGTTCAGCGGCTCACTGCCAAATTGCAACTTGATCGACGTGAAGTCCGTTCCCCCCTTATGAATTCCCCGCGCTTGATGTGTCCAATAAACCGGGTTCTGGCAGGGTTGCTCATCGCATGTGCTCTCCTGCCTGAGAGCGGGAGCTGTGAGGCCCCGGGTCTGTATGGGATGCTTGAATCAACGGTTGAACATGCCGGCGAGGGACGCAAAGCAGGTTTGAATGTGGCTGTCATCTCCGTCAGCTGGGATCGCTTTCAACCAAGGAGAGGCTTCATCGACAAAGGCTACGTGCATGAGATCCTGCGGAAGAAGCAGGCCTTCCGTGAATTGGGCTACAAACTGCAGCTCGATCCCGGCGTTCAATATCCGCCTGGATGGATATTTATCCTTCCGAACGCGAGGTTCAAAAACCAGTTCGGTGAGGAATTCCATAGCGATAGACCCGGCGAGTCACTCCCGAACGTGGTCTTCAATGCGGAAATCCGGCGTGAGATTAGCGCATATTTCCAGATGATCTTCGCCGAGTTGGGTGCCGATTGGGACTTCGTCCGGCTGGGGGGCGGGAAATATGGGGAACTGAATTATCCAAGCACCAAATCCGGCGGCCATTCCAATTGCTACTGGGCATTTGACGATCTGGCGCAGGGAAAATCACCTGGGCTTCCCGACGGCATCCTTCCCTGTCCTGTCGCCGGCTGGATCCCGGGAACCCGGTCTCCGGAAAACAGATCCGCCGGCCGCTTCATCGAATGGTATCTAGATGCGCTGCGAAACTATCAGGCCTGGCAGATCGCCACCGTTCGACGCGATTATGCCGGAGATATTTGCATGCTCTACGGCTCATGGGGGATCCGCCCGGGATGGCTCGCCGCGGCGGTGGCCGGGGATCTGGGCAGGCATACGCCTGCCGAACAGAATGGCGAAATCCAGCAGGGATACGACTGGTCCCGGATGATCGGCGACCTCAAGGATCCGAAAGCGATTGTCTATTGCACCTGGGTTGATGGAACGCTCGGAAATCGCGATCTTGCCGATGATAAAAGCGACAATGCGGAGCGCTGGAGTCCGGTCCATTGGCAGGCCGGCCTCGCACGGGCCAATCCGCTCCATCTCCGGATTTGGGGAGAAAACACCGGATCAAACAACCTCCCGGCCATGGCGATTGCCTTCTCGCGCACGAAACAATTCCGACTTATGGGGCTTGTTTGGGCATTTGAGAGAGACCTTTTCGCAGAACCAAACCCGAACGGCCTGGCATCGTTCCGCGAGTTCGAAGGTTTCCTCCGAAACGATGGTTCGAAGTGAGATCATCCAGCCGGTCCCCCGCATGGGGTTCGTCAACGCCGGGCTGGGCATTTCGCACGGGTTTCGATACGTGCAATCCATGATAAGGTGGAGTTTTGTGCGGGTGTTGTTTTGCTTCGGGGCGATTTCTGCCGCGTCTGCCCAACCGGATTCCATCGATGAATTGCCAGCGCTGCTGGCTCGAATCACCTCGAAGAACAATGGTTACGGCGGCGGGGTTTTCAGGGTCAGCGACAGTCGGGGCCTCATATGGGAAGGCGCAGCGGGCCGGATCGCGGGACCGGGATCTGCTCCGATGCAGACAGACACATCGTTCGAGATCGCGAGCGTCACAAAAATGGTGGCAGCCACAACTGTTCTGATGCTCGTCGAGCAGGGGAAGCTCCGGTTGGATTCCCGCCTGGCAGACGTGCTGCCGGCGAGGCTGGCGAATGGATTCCAGGATATACCGGTGCAGCAACTCCTTTCGCACACCAGCGGCTTGCCCGACTACTGGGATGACCGAAGCCGGCCGGATGGATTCCTGCGTGCCTTTGTCTCGGAGCCCGGGCGGAGGTGGGAGCCTGAAGGCATCCTCGCCTATGCGCGTCGAATGCGGGCCAGCGGCCCGGGCAAGCGGTTCAAATACTCCGATACCAATTATGTGCTGCTCGGACTCGTGATTGAACACATTACAAACCGCCCGCTGCACCGCGCCTTCCGCGAGATGATATTTGAGCCGCTCGGCATGAACGATACCTGGCTTTCCTACCGCGAAAACCCGCGCGGCTCCGCGCCCTCGCACCGGTTTGAAGGCCGGGAGGATTTGCATGCCGTGCCCCGCCAGAGCGCGGACTGGGCTGGAGGCGGACTCGTCAGCACGACAAGGGATCTGGAAAAACTGCTGCGCGGAATTGTCGCCGGCGGGCTTTTCAAAAAGGCCGGCACACTCGACATCATGAGGAGGTCGGTGCCGACTGGCGCGGAGGGGATTGAGTATGGGATGGGAGTCTATCGCGTCGATCCCGGGGGCGGGCAGGGCGAAATGTGGGGGCACGACGGGCACGGGAATGCCTTTGCCTATTACTGGCCGGAGCGCGGTCTGTATTTTACAGGAACCCTGAACCAAACCGAAAATGACTGGTGGCCGCTTGTGGAAAGCTTTTGCGGTGAGGACGAGGCAGTCATGCTCGCTGATGGAGAGCACAAGTCATTCGGCGCTGAAATCAGCACAGGCTGGGACAGCCTCTACATGTTTCGCGGAGTGAACGCCCTGCGAGACGGAAACCGATACGGATCCGGTATCGCGTGGACCGGCTTGATCCTCGCTTGGAACCCGGGAGAGAACGACAGGATCTCGCTCGATCTCTGGAACTGTTTTTCCACCCGGGGCAACGCCTACCGCGAATTTGACGCCACGCTCGCATACACCCGGTCATTCGGCGGACTCGAACTCGGTTGCGCTTACGCATATTATTGTGGTTATGCGCCGGAGAATTTTTACTCGCACGAACTCAGCGTTGTGGCGGCCTCTGAGTTTGAGTTGGGCCAATTCACCCTGATTCCCTCCCTTGGCTATTTCTTCAACATCGGACCGGATTCCGCTGATGGCCAGGGATCCGCCAAGGCCGCGTCAAGCTACCTGCTTCTGAGGGTGGACGGTCATATGCCGGTCTATCGCGGGATCGTCTCCCTCGAACCCTGGGGGGCGTTCGGCGTCAATTTTCAATACAATACAAAGACCGGTCCCGATGGGGAACCGATCCCCTTCAGCGGCGCCAACAATATTGAGTTCGGTCTCTCGATTCCGGTGAGAATCAGCAGAGCCCTGACGTTGACCACCTATGCGGCCTACAGCCGTGCGCTCATTTCGCTGACGGAAACCTCACCCGACACATTCTGGGGAGGCGCCAGCCTCTCGCTCTCCTTCTAGCGTTGCGCCGCCACCTTGCGGCAATTGTTCCGGTGAATCGTATGTTGCCCTGGCGGCAGTTCCTCGCGTCCCAGCCCGTCGGGGAGAATGAGGCTTGCCGAGATTCCTCCGGGGATCCCTATCTCCAAATGCATGTCGGCTCCGTTTTGAAGCGAGAGCTCGACAGGCCCGAACGGGGTTGGAACTTTTCCGCGGAGCCATTCCAGATCATACGGCCGGGGAGCGATGACGACGCTCCGAAAACCCGGCTCGAGCGGGCGCACGCCGAGCACAAAGCGGGAGATAATATTTGCGGGGGCTGCTCCCCAGGCATGATTCCATGTCAGGTTCGGTTTGACCCCGCTGTCCCATGCTTCCAACGTCATCGTTGAGCCGAGTTCGATCATGTGCCACCAGCTCCGGCCGCATCGAGAACGCATCAGGTCGAGGGCGGCGGCGCTGCGGTCGGCTCTGTATAAGGCTTCGAGCAGAAATTGGGCGCCGTAGACGCTGCAGGCCATCCCCTTTGCCTGGACAAAATCCGCCACCGGATTGAGATAATCCGCCGGGACTAATCCGAACGCCAAAGGAAACATGTTCGCGTGAAGTGAGGCGTGGTTCGAACCCTCTCCGTCCGTGTAGATGCCGCGTGACTTGTCGAAGAATGCGGCTTGAAAGGCCTCCCTGACGCGATCCGCTTTCAGTGAGAGTTCATTTGCTTGTGCGGCTTTTCCCAGCACTTCAGCCAGCCTGGCCATGGAGCGAATAGCCCTGTGATGGAAAGCGTTTGCAACGGTATTCACCATCGGTCCGGCCTGCTTGCTTTCGTTCGGATCGACGTTGCCATCGTTGTATCCATCGCGCTCGCACGGCGGCCAATCCACGATCGCGGAGACTTCCAGCAAGCCATCCTCGCGTGCTGTTCCGGGTAAAAGCTTTTCCATCAGCGCGTCGAAGTGCCGGCTTGCGAGAACCGGGTTTCCGGTTGCCTCATAGTCCGCCTCGGCGATCATCGGCATCTGAAGGCTCCACTCGGTCGGCCATGTGGGAAATTTCAGCAAATGTTCGAATGTCCTGCGGGCCACCCGGGGGTCGGGATCGCAGGCATAGTGCGACAGCAGGTTGATATAGGCGTCGCCCTCGTAGGCGATGCGCTCCCGTTCACCGTCAATGTAAATACCGAATGCGGTGGTGGCTTTCACCGTGTGTTTGCACAGCCCCCACACCTCGTTCAGCGTTTCGTCGGAGCATTCAAAATCCGAGGCCTCCGCATCGAACGGGGCCTGCACCGCAAGCTGGTGCAATACCAGATTGTCCGGAGCGTTGGGAATTTCCACATACCGGAACGGTGTCACTTCGCCGATCGAGGCCGGCATTTTCACCGAGGCATCGCCAAGGTGAAATGGCTTTGTGGGGATATCGAGCGAGCCGATGGACAGCTTTCCGCCCTTAGCGATTTCCGCTTCGCAGTAGTTCACGCTGCCCGGAGGATTGCGATCGATATGGCCGTCAAGGCCGAGCTTTTCACCGAGGCGGACGGCCACATTTGTTTCCGGCGCATGTGCGGGAAATGTGATCAGGAGATTTCCGTAAGCGGCTTTTCCGAAATCGGCAAAAAGGCATCCGTTGCGCATCTCCGTGTGCACGGGCTCAATCGGCTTCACCTGCAGGGGGACTTCCGGTTCTGTCATCGATCAATGGCCGTTTGCATTGGCTGCCTCAGGAAGACGTGCCGCAGGATGCGTTCGCGCAACGAAGCGGGAACGTGGCGTGCCAGGAACGAGAGGAGCAGAGCGTGTTTTCCCACAACTCTGCGGGCAGGCGGGGCCGGGTTCAGTAAATTTGCAAGGACTGCGGCGGCGACGACTCCGGGCGGGCTTCCGGCCGTCTCATCCGAGAGCATCTTTTTGGAAAATCCCGTCAGGAGGGCTCCGTAGCGCTTGCGTCCTTCCGGCGGCAGGGCGCTCACTGTGGCATCGGTTTCCGCTGCCAGCTTTTCTGCCGCGCCGGAGTTGATCGATGCCGGCTGGATGAGAGAGACGCGGATGCCGGATGCCTTCAGTTCCATTCGAAGGGCGTCGCTGACCGCCTCCACGGAATGCTTGGATGCGCAGAGTGCGGCCCCGAACGGCATCGTGATCATGCCGCCGATCGAGCCGATATTCACAATGGATCCGCCCGATTTGTGAAGCAGGGGCAGAAAGGCCCGGGTCACCTCGAGAAGGCCGAAGACATTGACATCAAAGATGCGGCGCATCTCTGCGGCGCTTGTGAACTCCACAGGCGAGATGGTGCCGATGCCGGCGTTGTTGATCAGGGCATCAAACTCGCCGTTGTCCGTCCTGGCGGCGATCTCCATGACCGCCGCAGCGATCGAGTCCGGAACGGTGACATCCAGCAGGATTTCCTGAATCCGCGGCTCCGCCTGCCGGCCTGATAAACGCCGGACGCCCGCGAAGACATTCATGCCGGCCCGCGCGAGTTCTTCGGCGATCGCCTTTCCGATCCCCGAGGAAGCTCCAGTAACCAGAACGTTCCGCAGCGGATGCCTGCCCTTCATGCGGTCCGCCGCACTGGCAGGTGGTCGGTGCAATATTCATTGCCATCCGAGGACACCCGGAACTCCGCATCCGGATTGGTGCGCTCGGTGGCCTGACAGACCACGCAGGTGTGGAGAGGTGCATCGACCGGAAGCTTTGCGGACTCGAACCGCTGCCGGCGTTCGCGCGATTTGTGGGAATCCAGCGTGCCTTTGAAAAAGGCCGGCCCGAAGAAGAGGAGGTAATTTCCGAGGCACATGACGACCGCCATTTTCTCCGCCAGCGGCCCGAAGAGCAGAACGAATGCGGGGAAAATCAGGCTGAACAGCGCCACCCATTTGATTTTCACTGGCAGGATCAGAAACAGCAGGATTTCCAAATCCGGGGCGAGCGTGGCCACCGCAAGAAACAGCGACAGATTTAAGAAGAGATTCCCCTGGGAGGCCCCGAACGTCAGGGCGGCTCCAATGCAGAGCAGCATGCCCAGGAAATAGTAGGCGTTCAGGCGGAAGGTTCCCCAGCTCCCCTCGAGCAGGTCTCCCAGCCACCAGGTGAACATGAGGTAGAAGATGATCCAGAAAAAGCTCTGCGTGGTCGGCAGGAAGATCCATGTCACCAGCCGCCAGATCTCTCCCTGCAGGATCGCCGTCCGGTCGAGTTGCAGAAATTGCGCGAAGGCCGGGTTCTGGCTGACCAGAATGAACACGAGGGCATTGAGCGCGACGACGTAGCGGACAAGGCCCGGGATCGCAAACCGGGAAAGGGACCGTTCGAGTCGTTCAATCATGTGGCTTGGGAGAGTCGCCGCTGCCCGGTGTGCTTGTAAAGCGGAGACTCGGAGTGATGGCCTCGAGGGTTTTCCGGCTGACGCCTTTGACGCGGAGGAGATCATTGCCTGAGGAATACGGGCCTTCCGTCCGCCCTTCGACAATCCGGGTTGCCAACACTTCGCCGATGCCCGGGAGGAGCATCAAATCGTCGCGCGATGCGGAGTTCGGATCGATGCCGCCGGCGGGAACGGACTTGGTCAGTGCCTCGGCGATTTCCTGTTCCTCCTTGCGTTCGGTTTTACGATCCTCCGCCAGGCGGGTCCAATCCGTTTTTGCCCAGATCCCCCGCCTGGCTGTCGCTGCGGTGAGTTCAAGGTCCTCCAGGCGGTTGCGGTATTCCTGGGCGGACGAGCCGTCCGGCATCCGGTGGGAAACGCCAAAGGCCCTCGCGAGCCCTTCACCGACCAGCACCGATGCCAGATCTTCGCCGTCCGCGGTGGTCACAAATCCGTAGATCCGCTGGTATCTCGAATCGCCCCGGCCGTCTGCAAACGCCGTATGCACGGTAAAGGGCCTCGCCAGGAGTTCGCGTGTCCGCCGCCCGGCCGCCTCGCCGAATCCGCGTGCCTGTGTGATGGATTCCGCAGATACACCGTCTGCAATCCCGAAATACCTTCTCTGGGCCCGTAGCCGGCGGGCATCGCTCTCGTCATTCACATGCCATTCGATGCAGTCCGCCCCATAGATTCTCACAGTCTGCTCGCTGCCATCGGGAAAGCTGACCCGGAAGCTGTCCCCGTCAGCCCAATCGGTCGGAACAAGCCTGCAGCCGGATATGGGCTTCAGTTCCTCCTCGGCAGCCTGGCTTTGAAGGGCAAACAGGATCAATAGAATGGGAATCCAACGCGCTGTCACAGCTATCAATCTGACATGCTCTCTGCCACGGGCAAGCGCGGAGCGTGCCGGCCGGGAGCCCCGCGCGTGCTAACCGCCCCAGCGGGAACCTGTGCTGAGGGCCGGCGTCCAGTTCCGTTCGTGGCCGAAGGCGTAGTCGGTTTTGCCGATGGCGCCGATCATCTTTTTGCCGGTGGCGGCCTTCCAGTATTTGCTCATGCTCTCCCCGGTGTGGCAGCTCCAGCTTTTGATGTGTGCATCGCGGGTGAAGAGCCCCCTGTGGATCTTGGAAAGTTCTTTCTCATGCAGCCAGCTTTTCGAGCCGCTGTCGACCTCGTTGCTGTAGTCGAGCATGAAGCAGGCGCGGTTCGAATGGCCGTAGAATTCGAAGTTCGCTATTTTCACCTCAGAGCGCGGACGCCCGGCGTTCAGGTAGTTGATGATATCGTCGCCGGAGGTGATCCAGACGAGGTTGACATGATACTTGTCGCGCACAGAAAGGATGTTTCCGATGAGGTCGGCCTTGTCCTGACGCTCGGCGCGGCGGACGTAGCCCGGCTTGTAGACAAGCCAGGTGATGAGCGCGTCCGGGCCTTCTTTTTTCCGGATTTCCTCGATGCGGACGCGGGCGGCGCGGATGAAGTTCCCCCACCAGCGGTCGTGGGGGGCTGCTTTGTATTTTTCCCATTCGATCAACGACGGTCCGCCGCTGACGAGTATGAATTCCTTTTGGACGGCGGCACCGGCTGTCAGGGTTCCGGAGAGCAGAATCAGGAGAAGCATGCGAAGCAACATGTGGTCAAGATTCGCACTGTGGCGCGAAGTTCAAGCACATTCGGCTGGATGAAGGCGTGAAAGTTCGCAAGCATGGCACCCATGCCTCCTGCAACATCTGACTTTGAAAAGCTCGGCGCGTTCTATCTGGGAAAGCCGGTGGATGGCTCCTCCGAGGGTCCGCTTCTCTATGATTCGCGGGATCTCGTCACGCACGCGGTTTGCGTCGGGATGACCGGAAGCGGAAAAACCGGCCTCTGCCTCGCCCTCCTCGAGGAGGCGGCGATGGACGGTGTTCCTGCGATCATCATCGATCCCAAGGGGGATCTCGGGAACCTGCTGCTCACATTTCCGGATCTTCAGCCACAGGATTTCCGGCCATGGATCGTGGAGGACGATGCGGTCCGCAAGGGGGTGACGCCCGGGGAATGGGCCGCGCAGCAGGCTAAGCTATGGACGGATGGCCTGGCCTCGTGGGGTCAGAGCGGCGCGCGGATCCGCGCGATGAAGGAGAAAGCAGACTTCGCGATCTACACGCCGGGGAGCACCGCCGGCCTGCCTGTGAATCTGGTTGACGCTTTCCATGCCCCGTCCGATCAGCCGGAGGACGAGGAGCTGGCCGAACGCGTGCAGACCGCCGTCGCCGGACTTCTGGGACTGCTCGGAATGGCGGCGGATCCGCAGAAAAGCCGGGAGGGGGCCTTCCTCGGCGCCATCTTCACGCACGAATGGAAGGCCGGCCACGATCTTGATCTCGGTGCGATCATCACAAAAATCCAGCAGCCGCCGTTCGAGAAAATCGGCGTGCTCGACATCGAGGCTTTCTACCCGGCCAAAGACCGGTTTGCGATGGTGCTGGCGCTGAACACGCTGCTCGCATCGCCGGGCTTTGCGGCATGGAACGCGGGTGAGCAACTGGACATCGCAAAATTTCTCCGCACGGAAGACGGCCGCCCGCGCCATGCGATTTTCTCGATTGCGCACCTCGACGATGCGCAGAGGATGTTCTTTGTCTCGCTGCTGCTCAACGAGGTCGTTTCCTGGATGCGGCGGCAGAGCGGGACGACGAGCCTCCGGGCGATTGTCTACATGGACGAGATTTTCGGCTATCTGCCTCCAGTCGCCAATCCGCCCTCGAAGCTCCCGATGCTCACCCTCCTCAAGCAGGCGCGCGCCTTCGGGGTCGGGGTCGTGCTCGCCACGCAGAACCCGGTGGACCTGGATTACAAAGCGCTTGCGAATACCGGCACATGGTTCATCGGCCGGCTTCAAACCGAGCGCGACAAAGCCCGCGTGGTCGAGGGGTTGCTCGGAAGTTCCTCGAAACTTTCCAAGCCCGAACTCGAGAAGTTGCTCGCCGGGTTGGGGAGCCGGAAATTTCTGCTCAACAACGTCCATGACGAGGCTCCCGTCGTCTTCGAGTCGCGCTGGGTCATGAGCTACCTCCGCGGACCGCTCACCCGCGACCAGATTAAGATTCTCATGGCCGGGAGACAATCCGCTCCCGCCGCCGCTCCGGCAACGGCTTCCGCTGGCGGCGGCCCGCCCGCCCTCCCGCCAGGGATCAAACAATTTTTCCTGCCCTCCGATGGCACGCTCCGGCCGAAGCTTGTCGGCGCGGCGAAGGTCCGGTTTTCAGATCCGAAATCCGGCGTCGAGGAAACCCGCGAGATCGTGCTCGCCGCCGAGATCCCTGCCGGCCTTGGCGGCGTCGACTGGGCGGCGGCGGAATCTCCGGATGCAGCCCCGGGCGATTTTGTGACCACGGCCCCGGCCGATGCCGCATTCGCGGAGCTTCCAGCCCCCGCCGCCGTGGTGAAAAATTACCCCGTCTGGGAGAAGGATTTTCAGCGCTGGGTGGCCGACAACCAGAAGTGCGAACTGCTGAAATGTCCCGCGCTATCGCTGAATTCCATCCCGGGCGAGTCGCGGGCGGATTTTGCGGCCCGCGCGGCCATGGCCCAGCGGGAATTTCGCGATGCGAAAGTCGCCGGCTTGCGGACGAAATTTGCGCCGAAGCTTGCCGCGATGGAAGCCCGGATCGCCCGTGCCCAGGCAACCGTGCAGAAGCAAAAAGAACAGGCCCGGAGCGCCAATGTGCAGACGGCGATTTCTGTCGGCACGACGATCCTTGGCGCCCTGTTCGGACGCAAAGCGTTCAGCGCCTCGACGATCAGCAAGGCGGGGACGGCAGCGCGGGGTGCCAGCCGCGCAATGCGCGAGGGGGCCGACGTGACCAATGCGGTGGAATCCGTGGAAAGCCTCAACGCCGAGCGGGCGAGGCTCGAAGGAGATTTTGCCGCGGAGACCGCGAGCCTGATCGCCTCGCTGGAGGAGCCGATCATCACCTCCGTCGCCCTCAAGCCCTCCCGCGGCGGGATTACCGTCCAGCTGTTTGGCCTGGGATGGATCTAGCCAGGAATCAGCATTTGCGAATCGCGTTCCGTGTTCCGGCTATTTCCGGTTCAGCTCGACTGCTGTTCCCTTTAAAAGCGGGCGCCGGGATCCCCGGCGATCGTTATTTCTCGTCGAGCCAGCGGCAGTAGGTCTTCACCAGCGCGTCGCAGATCTCGATCAGGCGCAACTGGGTCTGGTCCAGATACTGGTGCAGGCCGGTGGCAAAAACCGTTTCGACATTGGTGTAGTCAATGTTGGAGCGGAGCATGCCGCAGAGCCTCTCCGCCTCGTTCGAGAAATGGGCGCGGTCGCAGCCCGAGATCTGGTGCAGCGCCACATCCAGGCTGTCCACGCAAAACCTGATGGAGCGCGGGAAGGTGTCATGCAGGATCAGGAACTCGGCGACCCCCCAGCCTGTCACCTGGCCATGCGAGATCTTGAGGAAGGCCTCCATCGCGCTGCAGGAGCGGAGGACCGCCATCCACTGGGTGATGTCGACGTTGCCGCCCACCTGCTCACCCGAGGGCAGCAGAATGTGATACTTGATATCCAGAACCCGCGAGGTGGAATCCGCCCGCTCGAGAAATTTTCCCACCTGCAGGAACTGCCAGCCTTCCCCGTGAGTCATCGTGGCATCGGTGATGCCCTGAAACGAGTGCAGGCTGTCGACGAGTGAACGGTAGAAATCGATCGGGCTGTCGATATAGGCCGCGCGGGCATTCGGGCTGTGGAGATAGAGATAAAGCCGGTTCAGTTGCTCCCACATTTCGCTCGAGATCTGCTCGCGGACCATGCGCGCATTTTCCCGGGCATACGTAACGCTCGAGATGATCGAGTGGGGATTTTTCTTTTCAAAGGTCACAAAAGCCATGACCGCGTCGCCCGAGATGCCCTCGTGGATCTCATTGAAAAGCTCCTGGTCCTCCAATGTTGCCAGGATCGGCTGCCAGTGCTGCTGCGCGGTTCCGGCATTCTGGTCTTCGAAATCGAGCAGGAGCTGGATGTTGACATCGAGAATCCGGGCATTCGCTTCCGCCCGCTCCATGTAGCGGCTCAGCCAGAAGGCGGCATCGGCGACGCGGCTCAGCATGTGGCCTCCCCGTCATCCAGGACCCATGTATCCTTGCTGCCCCCGCCCTGGGAGGAGTTGACAACGAGCGAGCCCTTGCGCATCGCCACGCGCGTGAGCCCGCCGGGAATGATCGTCGTTTTCTCCCCGGACAGAATATACGGCCGGAGGTCGATGTGGCGGCCTTCGATCCTGCCATCCACGTAACACGGGGAGCGGGAGAGCTGCACGACTGGCTGGGCGACGTAGCCGCGGGGATCGGCGATGATTGCAGCGCGGAACTTTGCGATCTCCTCTTTTGAGGCCTGAGGCCCGATCATCATGCCGTAGCCGCCGCTTTCATTCGCAGCTTTGACAACAAGCTCCGGCAGGTGGTCGAGGATGTATTTTCTGTCGTTGTCCACCGCCGAGAGATACGTTTGGACATTCGGCAGCCCCGGCTCCTCGCCGAGGTAGTATTTGATCATCGCCGGCACGTAGTAGTAGACGACCTTGTCGTCGGCAACTCCGGTGCCAAGGGCGTTGGCGAGGGTCACATTGCCGGCGCGGTATGCCTCGACGATACCCGGCACGCCGAGCAGGGAATCCTTGCGGAAGACTTTCGGGTCCAGAAAATCGTCGTCGATCCGGCGGTAGATGACATCCACCTGCTTGAGGCCTTTTGTCGTCTTCATGAAAACGCGGGAGTTTTCGATGACCAGATCATGCCCGACCACAATCTCGATGCCCATCGCCCGCGCCAGAAATGAATGTTCGAAATACGCCGAGTTGTAGATCCCCGGGCTCAGCACCACGACCGTGGGATCCGGATTTCCGTGCGGTGCGACATAGCGCAGAGAGGCCAGCAGCTCCTGCGGATACCTGCCGACCGGCCGCACGGCATAGCGGCTGAAGAGGCGCGGAAAGACCCGCTTCATCGCCTGGCGGTTTTCCAGTAGATACGAGACTCCGGATGGGCATCGCCCGTTGTCTTCGAGGACCAGGTATTGCCCATCCGCATCCCGGATCAGGTCGGTGCCGCAGACATGGATGTAGATGTCGCGCGGGATGTCGAAGCCGACAAGCTCGGGGCGGAAGTGCTTTGCGCTCAGGACAATTTCTTCCGGGATGACCCCATCCTTGATGATCTTCTGGTCGTGGTAGACGTCGTGGAGGAAAAGATTCAGCGCCCGGAGCCGCTGGGTGAGCCCCTTTTCGACATACGCCCACTCGTCTGCGGGAATGATCCTCGGAATGAGATCAAAAGGCATGATCCGCTCGGTCCCCTCATCACCGCTGTAAACCGTGAACGTGATCCCCTGGTTGAGATAGGATTTTTCTGCCAGGACGCGTTTGCGCTCGAATTCCGCGGGCTCCAACTCTCCGAACCGCTGGAGAAGCTGCTCGTAATGAGGGCGGATCTCCCCGTCCTTCCCGAACATCTCGTCAAAAAAGTTGCCCGTATCGTATTGCTGAAAAATTCCCTGCATCCCGTGAAGGAACCTTGCAAACTTGCTCCGTCAAGAAAAGCGCAAAATGCAGAATCAATCGGCCTTCAGCTTCAAGGGGTCCCCCTCGATCGGATGCTGGACGCCTCCGAACTTCGGGTAGACGAATCTTGCCGTGATCGAGTTTGCGCGGGTCAATCCTCTCGCGACAGAGATTTCCTTTTTCTGGAGAAAGGCGAGGGAGGCTCCCAGCAGCCCGCTTGCCAGGCCGCGGTTCCGGTATTCATGCAGGATGCACGGCCCGCTGGAAAGATGGTTTGAGGCATCGGGATTAACATCCAGCACGGAAGCTCCGATGACGCGGGCCCCATGCGCGAGAACCACACAGGATGGTTCCGGAAGAGAAAAGGCAGCCTCGAGATCCAGTGAAATTTTTTCCGCGAGAGGCTTGCTCACATCTCCCCAGACCGAGTCCATCGAGAACGCGCTCTTGATCGCTTTTGCAACCCCGTCCTCCTCGGACTTCTCGGCAGCACGGATCACGAAGGGTTCAAAGGAAACCTCACTTTTCGGAAGACTGTTGGTCTTCCATTCGAAACATATCCAGGAAATCATACAGAAGAGCGCGTCCGGAGACGCAAAAACCCGATCAGGAAACCCCCTGATCATCGCGACTCACCCACCAGACGCATCCGAGAAGCGCTGAGGAGAGGACCGTGAAAGCAGTAAATGTAAGCATAAGCAGCGGCGGGGGAATCCCAAGTTTTCAGCGCCGAGTCAATCATATTCCGCACAACCTGCGAAACTCAGGGCAGCTCGATTTGGAAAAAATCGCGGAAAACCCTCCTGTAAACGTCCCGTTTGATCGGTGGAACCCATTCCATGCGGAAGGTTTCCGGTTTGATCCACTGGAAATTGCGAAACTCCTTTTTATCGACCGCGATCTCTCCGGCGCCGAGCCACTCGGCCTGGAAATAAATCTGTTCCTGCCCGTCGCAGCCCTCCTTGCGGCATCCGGAGCGGAAGACATAGCGGTAAGGGCCATGGTGTAACAGGACGCGGTAGGCCTCCGGCGGGAGCGAGATTTCTTCCAGCACCTCCCTCTGAAGGGCTTCGAGATCCGACTCCTGATCGCGGGCCCCCCCTTGGGGGAACTGCCAGGAATCCTTGAAATCGCTGCGTTCGCAGACGAGGATCTCCCCGATCGGGCGGGTGAGAATCAGTGCAACATTCCGGCGGAATTTCATGGATATATTAGACGGCCGGTTGCTGCTGGGTGAGGCAGTGGAAGGCGCCAAGCCCCCAGATAAGTTCCCGGCAATCGATGCCCACGATCCTGCGTCCCGGGAAGGCCTCGCGGAGCACGGATTCCGCCCAGGCATCATTCCTTTCCCCGTAGACCGGGAGCAGGACGATCTCATTGGCAATGTAGAAATTCGCATAGCTGGCCGGAAGCCGGATGCCCTCGCGCACAAGCCGGCCCGGCATGGGAAGGGTGAGCACATGGAGGGGCTCACCATCCGGCAGGCGCATCTCGCGCAGCCGTTCGATGTTCATGCGCAGCGGTTCAAAGTTCGGATCGTTTTCATCCTCCTCGGATGCGGCCACGACGACCGCCTTGGAAACGAAGCGGGCGATATCATCGACATGGCCGTCCGTGTCATCGCCCTCGATGCCGTCGCCGAGCCAGAGAACCTGCCGGACACCCAGGGCGTCGTGCAGTTTTTTTTCGATCTGGTGGCGGTTGAGTTTCGGGTTGCGGTTCGGATTCAGCAGGCAGCTCTCGGTTGTCAGCACGGTGCCGGCACCATTGACGTCGATGGAGCCCCCCTCGAGAACAAATCCGCTGTGGTCAATCACGTGCAGGCCGAACTGCCGGGCCACAAGCTTCGGGACTTCGTCGTCATCCTCGAATGGAGAGAGCTTCCATCCCCAGGCGTTGAATTTGAAGTCAAGCACCGCAAGCCGGGGAGCGGTTTTCCTGCGCACAAAAACCGGCCCGTGATCCCGGCACCACGGCTCATTGGTGGGGATGTGAAAATACTCCACGCGCTCCGCCGGAACCCCCCGCAGAAGATGCCGGACCGACTTTTCCTGTGCGGGATCCAGCACGTTGATCCTGACGGTCTCCGACTCCGCGAGCGCCGCGACCATCTGGACGAACGTGGGAACGACACGCTCATACGACCCTGGAAAGCTGTTGCAGCCGGGCTGGGGCCACGAAATCCACGTGGCCTCGTGAGGCTCCCACTCGGCCGGCATCGCGTATCCTTGTGCGCTCTGTGTCATCTTGGGATACCATCCGCGCGGGAGTGAGGGGAAAACAAGTCGAATTTTTCATCTTCTCTTCCAGCCCGCGATTTCCCTTCCGGCCCGCCGGACAATTTGTTACGCTTCCGGCGATGAGCAATCACATCTACAAAAAAATTGAACTCGTCGGTTCCTCCCCGAACAGCATCGAAGAGGCGGTGCAGAATGCGGTGGCGAAAGCCGCCCAGTCGCTCCGGAACATGCGCTGGTTCGAGGTCGTGGAGACCCGCGGTCAAATCGACAACGACCGCATCTCGCACTGGCAGGTGACGGTTAAAGTCGGATTCACCCTCGAGGACTGATCCTGTGACATTTTTGCACGGCGGGTTTTCGCGCAGCCGGACATGGCTTATCTTTGGAGGGATTCTTTCCCTGCTGGTTGGTGTCTTTGCAATCGCCGCTCCCAATCTTTTTTCCTTCGTGCTCACGCAACTGATCGGCGCCCTGTGCCTGGTCAGTGGCATTATCTCGTTGTTTCAGGCGCTGTTCGGGAAAAGCAGCCAGCACCGGTTTTTCTCCACGCTCTCCGCGATCATCCGTATCGCCGCGGGATCCGCCCTGTTCTTTTTCACGGAAGCCGGCATGGCCGCACTCACGTTGATTCTTGCGGTTGTTTTCGTGACGGAAGGGATCGTCTGCATCGTGACTTCCTTCCGGCTGCGCGCCAACCCGGCGTGGGTCTGGTTGCTCCTCAATGGCATCGTGGCCTTGATCCTCGGCGGCATGATCTATTCCCGTTGGCCGGTTGATGCCGCCTGGATGGTCGGCCTGCTCTACGGCATCCAGTCGCTCTTCAGCGGATCGGCGATGCTGATGATGGGGATTTCTTCCCGGCCTCCCGCGCAGGCCTGATCTGCCGGCCACGGACGCTTCGCGACCTGAGTTGCAGCCTCCACAAGAATCGCCGTGCTCGGGTGTGCGCCGGAAACAACGAATCGTTTCCCTACGGTGTCAGAGCGACCCTCAAACCTGACCTTCAGATTCGTAGAGGCTGCCCACGATGCTGGCAGCCCGCTCTCCGGGGAGGACTCCCGCTTCCATCTGATTCATGACATACCCAAAACCGATCCTGTTTTCCGGATCGGCAAACCCCAGGCTTCCTCCGGCTCCGGGATGGCCGAATGCCTGGAGCGAGGGGCCGAGAAGCTGGCGGGATTTCTTTCCGGAGGGATCGATCGGGTCCATCATGAATCCTGCGGAGAATGCCGTGTCGAGATGCAGCACCCTGTCGAATCCCTGCGAGAGGCGCGTGGACATCCATCCCATCGCACGGGGGCTGAGAAAGGCTTTTCCACCCCAGACTCCTCCCTGGGCGAGAAGCGCGTAAAACCTGGCCAGGGCTGAGGCTGTGCCTATTCCGCCCATCGAGGGAATTGAAGCAGCCCTCGCGGAGGGAGTGTTCATTCCCGAGACGGCCAGAAGCCCCCCCGGCGAAGAGAAGGCTTTTTTTGTGAACGATCCGGGGCGTTTCATTTCATTCAGGAAAGCATCAGCGGCATTCGGGGAGGTGGATCTTGGGGCGAGCACCGATGCCGCGCGGCCGTGAAATTCCGGAGGGAGTCCGATCCAGAGGTCGAGGTCGAGCGGATCTGCAAAATGTTTGCGCCAATAGGTGCCGAGTGGGACCTCCCCGCCCAGCCGCCGGACGATCTCATCTGCAAGAAAGCCGAATGTGCGCGGGCCGTAGCCGGGGCCTCCCAACGCGTCCTGAAAGGGAACCTGCTGTTCGAGGGCGCGCACGACCCCCTCGTGATCAAGCACGGAGAGGTCGGTCCGGTCCAATGCCCCGAGTCCTGCGCTGTGGGAGAGAACCTGCCCGATGGTGATGGAAGCTTTGCCGCCTCCGGCGAATCCCGGCCAGATGCTGGCGACCGTTGCGTCAAGATCGAGCCCGGCCCCGTCGAGCGCATGCAGCGCGCACGCGGACGCCATCCCTTTGGTGGCGGACCAGATCAGGACCAGCGTGTCCTGCTGCCAGGGGAGGCTCCGCGCCGCATCGCGGTAACCGCCGCAGGTGTTGAGGATCTCCTGCCCGTCCTGCCATATGGAGAGGGCGGCTCCGACCTCACGGCCTTTTGAAAAGTTGGCGCGGAATGCGGATTCGATGCGGGAGGCGGACGGTCCGGTCACTGGTTTACAAAAGCCCGGCCACCGACTTGAGATCGGGGTCGTATTTGGCGATCTCGCTGAATTTGCTGTCCATTTCAAAGCTGGTGCGCAGTGCCGCGGTCGCCTCCTCGAGGTTTCCCAGCACGGCATCGTAGCACCCGAGGTTGTAGAAGTAGGTGGCCTCGCTTGCGAGGCTGGGCGGACCGCTCAGCAGCACAGCCTTGGCCTCCGATGTGCGGCCGAGCTCGTGCAGGCAGAAGGCGCCGTGGATGAACCCGGTCGATCCTTCGGGAAACCCCTGCCGCAGCCGCTCGCACACATCAAGCGCCTGCGTCCACTGGCGTCCCCGCATCAGCACGAAAAGGCGGAGCTGAAGGATCTCCTCGCGGCTTTGATCTTTCTCAGCCAGGGAATCCAGCTCGGCGAGAGCCTCGCCAGGCATCTCCAATTCCAGGTAGCCCTGCGCTGCAAGCAGGATGCGTTCGATTGACATCGCAGGGAAGGTAGCGGTGGTGCCGCGATTTTCAATGCGCTTTCTTTCCCCGGAGGCAACGCACTTGCTTTTTGCCCACACGGGCCTGATGATTCCCGCGATGACGCATCCGGTCGCCTCCTCGGACACATTAGAACTTGCTGATCCCGTCGATCAGCAGGGAGATTCGCTGAAGGTTTTGGTGGTTGAGGATGACCGTCCCACCCGCCTCCTTCTCGAGCGGATGATCCGTGGCCGCGGGCATGATGTTCACGGTTGCGAATCCGCGGAGCAGGCGCGCGACCTGCTTCAAAAGACCTTTTTTCCGCTCATCGTTCTGGATATCCAGCTGCCCGGGATGAACGGGCTGGCGTTCAGCCGGCTTCTGCGAGGGCATCCGCACGGAAAATTCTACTACATACTTGCGGGCACCGGGAACAACCGGCCTGATGATCTCAAAGAAATCCTGGATGCGGGCGCGGACGACTACATCGGGAAGCCGTATCATCCCGGCCTTCTCGATGTCCGGCTGGCAGTCGCGGAGGCGGCGGTGAAAGATATCGCCGAGCGCCGGCGCCTCGAGAACGACCTGGAATTTCTCGCCGATCATGATCCGCTGACCAAGCTTTTCAACAGGCGCAGGCTGCCGGTTGCGGTCGGAGAGGCTGTCGCGGAAGCCAGGGCGGGAAGAACCGGCGCGCTGCTCTACATCGATCTGGACAATTTCAAAGTGGTGAACGACACCCTCGGCCACGAGGCGGGCGACCGCCTCCTCCTCACGGTTGCAGACATCCTCCGCAACACAGTTCGGACGGAGGATATCCTTGTGAGGTTCGGCGGGGATGAGTTCGTCATCATCCTGCCGGATTGTCCGGTTTCCGATGCCCTCAATATCGGGGAAAGCCTCCGCGAAAATATCGAGAATCTTGTCTTCGCCGAGGAGGGGAGAACATTCCGCGTGGGGGCCTCGATCGGGATCGTGCCGATCGACGGATCGAGAGAATCCTCGGATGTTCTCGGCGTGGCGGACGCCGCCTGCTATGCCGCGAAAGCGGGGGGGAGAAACCGGGTCGAGCTGTATCGTGAAACCGGCGGGGCTCTGGAAGCGCTCGTGGCCGACAACGACTGGTCGTCGCGGATAAAGAATGCCATGCAAGACGGGACCCTCGGGATCTATTTCCAACCGGTCGTCGCGATTGTCGGCAGGTCGATTTTGTGCCATGAGGTTCTCCTTCGACTTTCAGACAGGCCCAACTGTGCCCCCGTGCATCCGGCCGCATTCATGAGCTCGGTGCAAAGATCCGGACAGACGGCAAAGCTGGACAGATTCGTCATCGTGAGCGCTGTGAAATCCCTCGAGAAGCGGCCCGACGCCCACCTTTCGATCAACATCTCCGGAAGCTCGTTCGCCAACGCGGACTTTGTGGATTTTGTCCAGGCGACGCTTGCGGAGCACTCCGTCGGCCCGGAGCGGATCATCTTTGAACTCACCGAGAGCGAGGTGATCGCCAACCTTCCCCAGGCGGTGTCCATGATGACAGCGTTGCGAAAGCGGGGGTTCCGTTTTGCCCTGGATGATTTCGGAACCGGCACCTCCTCGATGAACTATCTCAAATCGCTCCCGATCGATATGATCAAGGTGGAGGGCTCATTTGTGCGGCACCTTAATGCCGATCCGTTCAATCAGGCGGTCTTGCTGGCTGTCCAGGCTCTGGCATCGGCATTGAAGATCCCGCTGGTGGCCGAATACGTGGAATCGCGCGAGGTCTATGATTTGCTGGCGAGCATGGGGGTGGATTATGTTCAGGGCTATCTGGCCGGCGAGCCGCGGACCACGCCCTACTCGGAGCACGAGTTGTTTGAGTCGCAGGTCTTTCAAGAGACGCATGGACAGTGAGGATTTTGTGATTTACCGTTTCTCATCATGAAAAAGCTCCTCCTTCTCGCCATGGCCGCTGTTTTTCCGGTGATGGTGGCGCGTGGCCAGTTGCTGATCTACGATCTCTCGTTCAACACGACCGGACCCAGCGTGAATTACTCGTTCTTGCAGGGAGGCTACCTGGTCGTGGATGCCGGGTCCGATGCGGTGACATCCATCGTCACGCTCACCGACCCTCAGACCCAACTCCTCTACTACACGACGGACATTCTTTCCGGGACTTATACGGAGATGGTTGCGGAAAGCTCGAATCAGGAATACGGCGTGATTTATTCCTCCACCGGATCCGGGGGGGATGCGGACAATATCGCCTTCCAGATTCTCGGGAAAACGAGCAGCGGGGTTGATATCGGGGCGGGGAATAGTCTGAGCATCGCCAAGAAGCTCCAAGGATATCTGCTGGCTTCGGCCTCGGAATCAGTCTCCACGGACACCAATAATATCACTACCATCACGTATGGGTTTGCCGGCTCCAGCAAGGTGGACGCCAAATACCAGGCGGAATTGACAAAGGATGCGAACAACAAGCGGCTGGATGCCGCAGCAGCCATTGAGAACCTCACCGCGATTCTGGTGAACAGGGGGGTGGTGCCTCAGCCCACGGCATCCCCGACGGCAACGCCGGATGCGTCTCCGACGGCATCCCCCACCGCATCCCCGACGGCAACGCCCTAGTCGCCGATCTGCACCGCACGGAGTTCGACATCGCCGATCTCCAGATCGAGCGCCTTTTCTGCAGTCCGCAAAAACCCTTCCGTCGAATCGGTGAGCGCGACATGGAGCCGCCCCAGGCGTTCGGGAGGGGCAGCCATGTCGCGGGAAGCCAGGAGGTCCCGGACGGCGAGAGCGCAATTTCTTGCAGAGTCCACCAGCGTCACCGCGGGCCCTGCAGCCCGGGCGATCGCTTCGCGGAGCAGGGGATAGTGGGTGCATCCGAGAACCAGCGTATCAATCCCCTGATCCAGAAGCGGGGCCAGATAGCGACTGAGAACCTGATCCGTCACCGGATCGTCAAACATCCCCTCCTCGATCAGCGGAACCAGCAGCGGGCAGGCCTCGCTGCAGACGACCGCTTCGCGGTCCATGGTGGTGATTGCATGTTCATAGGCGCCGCTGGCAATGGTCGCGCGAGTGCCGATGACACCTATGCGCTTGCTCTTCGTGGCCTTGACGGCGGCTGCAGCCCCGGGCGCGACCACGCCTTGAACCGGAACTTTGAAGATGTCCTGCATCCGGGGCACCGCGAGCGCGGAGGCGGTGTTGCAGGCAACCACCAGGATTTTTGACTGCTCTGCGAGGAGGAGTCCTCCGATCTCGATGCTGTATCGCTCTACGGTCTTGCGGCTTTTTCCCCCGTAGGGCACCCGTGCGGTATCCCCGATGTAAAATATGGTTTCGGACGGAAGGAGATCCTGGAGGGCGGCCACCACTGTCAGGCCTCCGATTCCGGAATCAAAGACTCCGATCGGGTCGAGGCGGGGCTGATTGTCTTCGGGCATAGCGTTCTGGTTCAGGGTGGTGTGGAGAGGGCGCTGGCGGCCTGGTTGACCGACTCTCCGATATCTGTTTTTGATCCGACCGGAGCAGGAGGCGCGGGATCCTTTTTGAGTGGTGGCGCCGTGGTGGCATCTGTGGCCGCGACGACAGCGGAAGGTTTGAAATACTGCATCTGGCCGGCCACGGCGCTCTTGTAGCGGTTGACTCCCTCAAGGATCGCCCGGGCGAAGGCGTCCCGGTAGGCCGTGCTGGAGATTTGCCGCGCGTCCAACGGATGGTTCATAAACCCACCCTCAAGCAACACGCCGGGAATATCAATATCGCGGATCACCACAAAACGGGCCCGCTTGATCCCGCGGTCGTAAAGCCGCAGGTGCCGGAGGAGCGAGGAGTGCATGGCGGTTGCCAGGGCGATATTTTCGGAGTCGCGCTGGTGTCCGGGGTAGGGTTTGAAATCGCTGTAACTCAGGTTCTCCTCATCCATCGAGGGGACCCCTCGCGGCGCGAGGGCGTAGGTTTCGATCCCCGATGCTCCTCCGACGTTGCTCTTGTTGAAGTGGACGCTGACAAATATCGCATTCGGGTATTTGTTCGCCATGGCAGGGCGGTTTTCCAAAGGGATGAAAACATCGGTCATCCGGGTGAGCCGTACGTTGTAGCCGTTTTCTTCGAGCAGCTTCTTTGCGCGGATGACAACATCCAGGGCGGCTTCCTTCTCGGCTCCGAGCGGCCCCCTCGCTCCGCTGTCGTGTCCTCCGTGGCCCGCATCCAGGATCACCGTCCGCACGGCAGTGGCATTCTTAATCTTTCCCGGTCGCATCACGGGCTCGATGATTTTTGTCACGTCCATGGCGGAGATCAGGAACCGACCGCCCTTGGACACGATGTCGAAGCACAGCACGTATTTGACGTTGTTGATGAATACCTCCCGGCCTCCGGCAGATCCGCGGATGGTTCTTCCCTGCCCGGTCAGCGTGAACGAATTTCCGGAGATCGCAGGCGGGTTGAGCTTGTAGAAGGTTGTCACGTCCTCAAGCGGCACATAGCGCCGCCCCTCGTGCAGGGAAATATTCCACTGCGCGGAAGCCGCCTGCAGGGCGGCTAACAAAACCAGACAAATGGTGATCGGGATTCGCACCGGCGCCGAAAGTGCGGGCGGTCGGGCGCGCGTGCAAGGGATTTTTCATGCGAAAGCCGATTGAATCTTCCGCCGGTTCCGCCAGAATGACAGGTTCGATGTCCGAACTTTCCAAAGCATACGAACCCGGTTTGGTGGAAGACAAATGGTATTCCTGGTGGCTTGACCGGGGGCTTTTCCACGCCGACCCCGCGTCCCCGAAGCCCGGCTACTCGATGGTTATTCCGCCTCCGAACGTCACAGGCGTCCTCACGCTCGGCCACGTGCTGAACAACACGATCCAGGACATCCTTGCCCGCCACGCCCGCCAGACCGGCCACGAGGTGCTATGGCTCCCGGGCACCGACCATGCCGGCATCGCCACCCAGACGGTCGTCGAGCGGAGGCTTCGCAAGGAGGAAAAGAAGACCCGCCACGACCTCGGTCGCGAGGAATTCCTCAAGCGCGTCTGGGAGTGGAAGGAGAAACACGGGGGGATCATCATCAACCAGCTCAAAAAGCTCGGCTGCTCGTGCGACTGGGAGCGGGAGCGCTTTACGATGGACGATGCGTATGCCCGCAAGGTGCAGGAAATTTTCGTGGATCTGCACGCCAAGGGCCTTATCTACCGGGGCAAGCGGATGGTGAACTGGTGCCCGGTCTCTCTCACCGCGCTCAGCGACGAAGAAGTCATTCCGAAACCGCAGAAAGGCTACCTCTACCATTTCAAGGTCGAGATTGTGGAGCGGTCAGGAACATTTTTGGAAATTGCCACGACCCGGCCGGAAACAATCATGGGCGACACCGCGGTGGCCGTGAATCCAAAGGATCCGCGCTACAGCGAGTTCATCGGGCTCCACGTCCGCAGGCCGCTCCCCTTGGACGATCCGGCTATCATCCCGATCATCGGCGACGAGGCGGTGGAGTTCGAATTCGGAACAGGCGTCCTCAAAGTCACCCCTGCGCACGACAAGACCGACTACGAAATCGGACTCCGCCACAGCCTGCCGGTCATCGATATCATGAACCCTGACGGCACGATGAACGAGCTCGCAGGCGAGGACTTCGCGGGTCTCGACCGGTTCGAGGCCCGCATCGAGGCCGTCGACAAACTTCGCGAGCTCGGGATTCTCGTCAAAGAGGAGCCGCATGAGAACAATGTCGGCTTTAGCGAGCGAGCCGATGTGCCGGTCGAGCCCCGCCTCTCGGAACAATGGTTCCTCAAATACCCGAAGACTGCCGAAGCACGCGCCGCCGTGCGCGACCGCCTGATCCGGTTTTTCCCCGACCGCTGGGAGAAGGTCTACGATCACTGGCTCGAGAATATCCAGGACTGGTGCATTTCCCGCCAGCTCTGGTGGGGCCACCGGATCCCCGTGTGGACAAAGAAGTGTTCAGATCCGGAGTCCGCTGAAAACCGAACACTGAAAACTGAAACACCGGACGAAGTCCGCTGCCAGATCGAGTCGCCCGGTGAAGGGTGGGTGCAGGATTCCGACGTGCTCGACACGTGGTTCTCCTCCTGGCTGTGGGCCCACGAGACGATGGATCCGGCCGCCCAAAAAAAGTTCTACCCCACGAGCGCGCTCGTGACCGGGCCGGACATTATTTTCTTCTGGGTCGCGCGGATGATCATGGCCGGCTTGGAATACACGGGCGAGATCCCGTTCCGCAGCGTGTATTTTACGGGAATCATCCGCGACCGGCAGGGGCGGAAGATGTCGAAGAGCCTGGGGAATTCCCCCGACCCGCTCGACCTCATCGCCAAATACGGGGCGGACGGGCTCCGGTTCGGGCTTCTCCGCATCGCGCCGCAGGGGCAGGACATCAAGTTTGACGAGCAGCAGATCGTCGAGGGACGGAACTTTTGCAACAAGCTCTGGAATGCCTGCCGCTTCCGCCTCATGCAGGGTGCTGTGGACCCTGATGCGGATCCCTCGAAGCATGACCTTTCAATCTTTGCCCGGGATCTGCTCGCAAAGCTCGACGCGACGATTCTCCGCGTGACGGAAGGATACGAGGGCTTCCGGTTCAGCGATATTGCGCAGGCCCTCTATGACTTCACCTGGGGGGATTTCTGCGACAGGTTCATTGAGGCCGCCAAGGCGGACTTCGACTCGCCGCGCAGGGAGGGGACTCTCGCTGTCATGGATTTCACAATCCAGCAGATCCTGAAACTTCTGCATCCCTACATGCCTTTCATTACCGAAGAACTGTGGAGCGGCCTGGGATTCGGCAGTCAAAGCCTCATGGAAACGCCTTGGCCCACTGCGGGAGACGCAGCTCCCGATGCCCGCGCCGATGCATTTTATTCGGCTGTTTCGCAGGCCCGTAATCTCCGCGCGACGTATAATATTCCTTCCAACAAGCGCCTTGATTGGCGGTTCACTCCTTCCGCCGCATGGGTTGGGGACGTAATCCCGGCTCTCTCGCTCTTCCTGCATGCCAGCTCGCTCGATCGCTGCGATAAGGCGCCTGCCGGGTTTGCGGCCTGCCCGACCGATATCGGAATTCTCTACCTTCCGCTGGAGGGCATCGTGGACGCCTCAGCAGAGCGCCGGCGTTTGCAGGGCGAAATCGGAAAGGTCGAAGCCGAAATCGGAAAGGTGGCCGGCAAACTCTCCAGTGAGACATTTGTAAAAAATGCGCCGCCCTCCGTTGTCGCCGAACACCGGCAGCGTCAGGACGACTGGCTGTCACGTCTCGCGGAACTCCAGACCGCCCTGCGGGCGCTCGGCTGATCCTTTCCGGCAGGGATCCGCATCACACCACGGCGATTTATGAAAGTAGAAGCTGCCATTTTCGATATCGGGAACGTCCTCGTGCTTTTCGACTACATGAAAGCCGCTAACAGGCTGGTCCTGAAGAACGGTCTCAGCTCTCCTCCAGACCGCGTCATACTTGCAGCCGCCAACCACGAGTTCGAGCTCGGGCGCATCACGCGTGCGCAGTTCCTTTCCTCCGTCCGCCGGGAATTCCATGACACCGGCCGGGAGGATGAGTTCGTCTCGATCTGGGAGGATATCTTCGAGGAGAACACCCGGATGACCGCGCTTGCCCGCGGGCTTTCGTCGAAGATTCCGGTTTATCTGATCTCAAACATCGGGGAGATTCACCACCAGTATCTTTTCAGAAGGTTCGATGTATTCTCCATCTTCCGGGACAAAATCTTTTCTTATCTGGACGGCATTATGAAGCCCGATGCCGCGGTCTTTCAGCTCGCGATCTCCCGCTTTGGCGTCAACCCTGCTGCGACCGTTTACATCGATGATGTCCAGGAAAACTGCGAGGCGGCCAGCGCCGCCGGCTTTCTGGGGCTCCACTACGACCCCAGCAGGCAGGATCTCCCTGGTGCCTGGGGAATCGAGGCGGAATGACCGGCACCTGCCGCGGTGCTGGAGACTCCTAAAAAACCCGCGGTTCGCCTTCGTTCAACACGCAGATCCGGTCCGCAAGCGAAAGTGAATTTGCATGTTCCATGAGCCGCTGGGGCGGTTCATGGAGCGGCTCATAGCTGAGGCGGAAGGTTCCGAAATGCATGGGCACCATCAACTTTGCATTCAACTCCACGAACGCTTTCAGGGCCTGCTCGGGGTTCATGTGGACATCCCGCTTTGTCGGGGCGTCGTAGGCGCCGATCGGCAACAGGGCGATCTCGACGGGGAGCCGGTTCCCGATTTCCTTGAACCCGTCGAAGTAGGCGCTGTCGCCGCAGTGGAATACCGAGCGGCCACCGTATTCAATCAGGAAACCACCGAACCCCCGGTGGTTGTCGTGCAGGATCCTCGCCCCCCAGTGGCGGGCCGGAGTGAGCGTGATCTTCAGGGAGCCGAGCTCGAACGTCTCCCAGCACCGGAGCTCCTGCACATGCTGGAATCCAAGTCCGTGAACGAGTCCGCCGACATGCTCGGGGACCACGATCGGCTGGTCGCTTGCAACAGCGCGGAGGGTTTTGCGGTCGAGGTGGTCGAAGTGGGCGTGGGTCACCAGCACCAGATCGATCGCCGGCAGATCATGGATCTCTAAACCCGGTTGCCGGATGCGCTTGATGACCTTCAACCACTTCGCCCAGTTCGGGTCGATCAGGATGCTCTGCTTGGGGGTTTGAATCAAAAACGAAGCATGGCCGATCCACGTGATGCAAATTTCTCCCGCGTGAAGCTTCGGGAAGACCGGCTTGAGCTTCAATCCGTGGCGCTTCGTGAAGAACGAGGGGATCACCACTTCCGCCAGGAAGTTCCGCTTGTGCCATCCAGCCCCCAGCCTCATGTCCACATGGTGCTCGGGCTGTTTCTTCGATCTTTTGAGAAGGCGTCGGACCATGGGTTATCCGGATTCTGTCAGCGACATCACGGTCTTGCCGAGGTTTTTCGTTCACAGAAAGTCATTGCAAAACCTGCCGGCAGGCTATAAGTAAGTGAGCACTTACTTATGTCACGACCCCGAAAATATGACGATTCTGCAATTCTGGAGGCGGCGGCGGCTGTTTTTCTTGAGGAGGGTGCTGGGGCCGGCACGGCGCGGATTGCCGAGCGCGCAGGGGTTTCCGAAGGAATATTGTTCAAGCGGTTCAAGACAAAGGAAGCGCTCTTCGAGGCGGCGATGACCGGGGGCACGGGCTCCGATCAATGGCGGAAGGTTCTGCTGGAAAGCGTGGGTAAGGGAGATCCCCGAAGCAACCTGAGGAACGCCATTCTGGCCTTACTCGAAAAGCTGGAGAAGTTCGTTCCCAAACTAATGGTTCTCGAAGGCCGGGGCGCGCGGCGCATTCCCCCCGCCGGCTCCAAGGCTCCGCCAATGGAGGATGCCGCAACGATCTCAACCTATTTAAGGCGGGAAGCCAGGCGGGGGCGGATCCGGATGGTTCATTTCGATCTACACGCCCATGAGATCGTTGGAGCCGTCTTGCACCACACGATGATGACGCTGCGCCACCATGCGAAGATCTGCTCCGCCGGGCGTCTGGCGTCGCATCTGGTGGAACTCCATTTGGGAGGACGCGAAAACCCGGCGGCGGGAGATCGGTTTTCGAAGTGAGAGCCCTGCCGCGCAGCTGTCCGCGCCCACATGCCATCCTCGTTTTGTTTGTCACGGCGTGTTCGCTGAGTTCGTGTGCGATGCAGCGTGATCAATGGAAGGATGAGGTCCAGGTGCCATCCCGCTGGCAGTCTCAGAAGCCCGGCGACAGCCCGCTGAATACCGCGTCAATCCGGCAGTGGTGGAAGCGCTTCAACGATCCCGTCCTCGATGCGCTCATTGGGCAGGGGTTGGCTTCCAGTCCCGACATCAAAACCGCGCTTTCCCGAATCACGGAGTCCCGCGGCGAAAGGAGCGTGGTGCTCTCCGGGCTGCTTCCGTCCGTCACTGGCAGCGCCACGGACCGCATCCAACGCAAGGACGAGCAAAGCACCGGCCTCGTCACACGCAGCCAAACCTCGAACCTGTCGTTCGACATGAGCTGGGAGATCGATCTGTTCGGCCGCCGGCTGCAGAACCTCGCGGCATCCACGAAGGATGTGCAGAAGACGGTTGAGAACTATTATGCGGCCCAGGTGACACTGACGGCCGATATCGGTGCGGCCTACATCACGCTGCGCGGCGCCCAGGCACGGCTCGAGGTGCTTCAGCGCAATGTCAAAACCCGCAGCGAAACCACCCAGATCACGCGATGGAAGCAGGAATCCGGCATTAGCGACATGCTCGAGGTCCAGCAGGCGGTCAGCACGCTCGATCAGGCCCGTGCCGCAATCCCGACGATCCAGCAGACGATTTCGGAAATCAAAAACCGGCTGGCTGTTTTATGCGGCCAGACGCCCGGCGCTCTCGACAGGCTGCTCGACCGCACGCGCTCCCTGCCGCGGGTCCCCGCAAAAGTCGCGGTCGGTATTCCTGCCGAAGCTCTCCGCAACCGGCCCGATGTCCGTGCGGCGGAGGACGCCGTGCTCGCCGCCTACCACCGGAAAACCGCCGCCGAACTCGAGCGCCTGCCGACCGTTGACCTCAGCGGCACCCTCGGACTCGAGGCGCTTCGCACCGGCACGCTCTTTTCTCCCGAAACCGCCGCACGCACGCTGGCCGGCAACCTGCTGGCCGGCATGGTGCAGCCGATTTTCGAAGGGGGCCGCATCACGGCCAACATCCGCATCAACGAGGCGCAGGCCAAACAGGCGGTCTTCGGCTACGAGTCCACCGTTCTCACCGCACTTTCAGAAGTGGAAAACGCACTGGTTGCCATTCGCCGGAACACCGAGCGTCTGGGCGTCCTGCGCACAGCCGACGCGGCGGCCTCGGAGGCGTCGGAGCTGGCCACGCGGCAGTATGAGGCCGGCTCGGTGGATCTTCTGACCGTCCTCGATGTCCAGCGCACCCAGCTCAGCGTAGAAGAGCAGCGGGTCAGCACCGAGGCCGATCAATTGAACTCCTACATTCAACTCTACAAATCCCTCGGCGGAGGATGGCAACCCTTATGAGCAACACGGAACTTTCCCAAATCCTGAAATCGGAAAAAGGCGCTTCCCGGCGTTGGAAGATCATTATCATCTTCGGCATTGTGGCTGTCGTGGCCATTGCTCTTCTGGTCTGGCGCACCTCAGTAACCTCGACCGCGAATCAGACAACCTACGTGACAGAGCCTGTCAAACGCGGCGGGCTGCGCGTCACGGTGACCGCCACAGGCAACTTGGAGCCGACGAATGAGGTTACGGTCGGCAGCGAGCTCTCCGGCACCGTGAAGGAGGTGTCTGTCGATACCAACGATCAGGTGACCAAGGGCCAACTTCTGGCCCGTTTGGATACCAGCAAACTGGAACAACAGACAAAGAGCAGCCGCGCCACGGCGGCCGCAGCCATGGCGAAGGTCACCCAGGCGCAGGCCACGCTCGTCGAGTCCGAGGCCGACCTCGGACGCCAGCAAAAGCTCAAGGAAGCCAGCGGAGGGAAGCTTCCCTCGCAAGCCATTCTGGATGCCGCGCTCGCCTCGGCGGAAAGGGCCAAAGCCGATCTTCTGAGTGCCGAAGCCGGGGTCCGGCAGGCCGAAGCGAATGTCGGCGCCAACGAAAGCGACCTCGCAAAGTCCCTCATCACCTCGCCCATCGATGGCATCATTCTGACCCGGAATATCGAGCCGGGCCAGACGGTCGCCGCCACCATGACCGCGCCGGAACTCTTTGTCGTCGCCGAGAAACTGGAAAACATGAAACTCAAAGTCGCCGTGGCGGAAGCCGACATCGCCCGCGTCAAGCAGGGGCAGCCCGCGACTTTCACCGTGGATGCCTGGGCCAACCGCTCGTTCGAAGCCCGGGTGAAGAAGGTGGAGTTCGGTTCCACGGTCACCGACAATGTTGTGACGTATACCACCGAACTGGAGGTTTCGAACGACGACCTCAGCCTGCGTCCTGGCATGACCGCTACGGCGGAAATCGTCGTGGCCGAGGCTGTTGACGCGCTGCTCGTTCCCAATGCGGCGCTTCGTTTCAATCCCGGAACTGCCCTTGCGGCCACGGCGGGGGGAGCGCAACAGAAACGCTCGTTCGTGCAGAGCCTCATTCCCGGTCCTCCCCGGCGCATGAGCGGAAAACCCCAATTGGCCGAGCCGCCATCGGCTCCCAAGACCGGCGAGTCTGCGCAACTCTGGACCCTGCGGGATGGAAAACCCTTCTCCCTCCCGGTGAAATCCGGTCTCACCGACGGCCGCGTGACCGTAATTACCGGTGAAGGCGTGAGCGATGGCCTGCCGGTCATCATCCATGCCCAAACGGCAAAGCCATGACCGGACACCTCATCGAACTTCACGGCATCACAAAGGTGTATGGCTCCGGGGACGCGGCCTTCCAAGCCCTGCGGGGGATCGATCTCACGATCAACCGGGGCGATTTTGTCGCCGTGATGGGGCCGAGCGGTTCGGGGAAATCGACCCTGATGAATCTTCTCGGCTGTCTCGATGTTCCCACCGCCGGCCGGTATCTCTACCAGGACATCGAGGTGGGAATGCTGGATTCCGACCAGCGTTCGCTCCTGCGGCGTCATGCACTGGGCTTTATTTTTCAAGGATTCAACCTGCTCGCCCGCACGAGCGCCCTCGAAAATGTCGAGCTGCCGATGATCTATCGCGGCATCCCCCGCGCTGAACGCCAGCGACTCGCCACCGAAGCCCTCGCGGCGGTCGGCCTGCCCACCAAACTCCGCAACACGCCGTCCGAACTCTCCGGTGGCCAGCAGCAGCGGGTCGCCATTGCACGGGCTATCGTCACTTCGCCCTCCACGCTGTTCGCCGATGAGCCGACCGGCAACCTCGATTCAAAAACCTCCGTGGACATCATGGAGCTGCTCACCCGGCTCAACACGGAGCGTGGCATCACCGTCCTGCTCGTCACCCACGAGGACCACGTCGCATCCTTCGCCCGGAGGACGATCCACGTGCGCGACGGTCTCATCGCCTCGGACGAATCAAAAACCTGACGCCATGCTGGGAAACGCCTTCCACATTGCCCTGAGGGAAATTCGCCGCAACCTCACACGTGCCTTTCTCACCGTGCTTGGCGTCATCATCGGTGTCGCGGCGGTGATAACGATGGTCACGCTGGGACAGGGGACCACGCAGGCGGTCAAGAACCAGATCTCCAGCCTCGGAAGCAATCTGGTGATGTTGCGCCCGGGAATGGGCTTCGGTCCTAGATCCTCGTCGGTCGGCGTCCCGAATTTCACACTTGGCGACGTCGAAGCTTTGCGGGCCCAGGTTTATGGCATTGCAGCGATTGCCCCGGTGAGCTCAAGCAACCTGAGCACCATCCACCGGCAGAATGCGCGTTCGACAGGCATCACCGGCACAACTCCCGCCTATTTCGGCATCAACAACTGGACTCTTTCCAGCGGCCGGTTTTTCGACGAAACCGACCTCCGCAGCGGAGCGGCCGTTTGCGTCATCGGGGATACGGTGAAAAAAGAACTCTTCGGTGCGGAGGATCCGATCGGCCAACTCATCCGCATAGGCAAAACCTCCTCGTCTTCTTCAAGCTCCGGAAAAACCTCAGAGACCAAGGAAACCCCATACTCTTCGTCCTTCCAAGTCGTCGGCGTGCTCGCCGCCAAGGGCCAATCGGGCATGGGCAACCAGGACGACACGATTGTTGTTCCACTCACTGCCCTGCAGCGCCGGCTCGCCGGGCAAACTTCCGCTCGAGACATTTCCCAGATCACCCTTTCCGCGAAGGAGGGGGCCGATAGCGACCGGCTGGTTGCCGACATCACCTCGCTCATGCGCGCCAGGCGCAGCCTCGGCCGGAATGAGGACAACGATTTCAATGTCTTTGATACCCGACAGATCGCCGAGACGCTCAGTGCTTCCACCAGGATGATGACCACCCTGCTGGCCGCCGTTGCCGGGGTGAGTCTCCTCGTGGGCGGCATCGGCATCATGAACATCATGCTGGTCAGCGTGACCGAGCGCACCCGGGAAATCGGCATCCGCCTCGCCATTGGTGCCAGGGCGCGCGAAGTGCTTCTTCAGTTCCTGGTCGAAGCCATCACGCTTTCATGTATCGGCGGCCTCACGGGAATCGGCCTGGCCTTCGTTCTTTGCCTGGGGCTCTCCCGATTGATCCAGGTGCCCTTCCTCTTCGATCTCCGGATCAACGTCATCGCATTCTTCTTCTCCGCCGCCGTAGGCATCATCTTCGGATTCGCCCCGGCCCGCCGGGCTGCGGCGCTCGATCCGATCGATGCCCTCCGTCATGAGTAGCATCGCCTGAGCGATCACTTGGGAAGGCGGACGCATCTGCCGGCTGACTGCGCCACGACGCCTAAGCAAGCGCCATTCGGGTCAGTCGTCCTGTTTTTTGTGCGTCCTCTGTTCGAAAACCGCCTTGTCCGCCAGCGAGACATGGCCTTCGACCATGCCGTTGTCGAGCGGGTTGTCCACGCGGATCGCAAGGTCGCGGAAAAGCCTCCGCATGTCGATGATTCCGCCGATCAGGAACCAGAAGGTGGTGATGATGCCGATGATTCCTGTCACCACCAGGCTGGTGATGAAGAAATAGGTGCTCCACCATTCGACCGGCCAGGGTGAGATGGCGTTCCAGATCAGCACCGCAACAAAGCAAAGGCCGAATTTGTAAAAGATCGCGTAGCCGACCACCGACCAGGAGATGATCTTGTCGCCGAGGGTGTATTCGGGGGTGATGCCGATGAGCTTCTGGAAGGCGGTGCGCAGGCTCCACCTGAACGGTTCCTTGTATTCTCCCGCAACATCGTATTCGCCGCGGTGGAGCAGGCGGTCGAGGTTGAACAGCTGCCTTTGCGTGAGCAGCGAACCGACGACATAGGCCACGATGCCCACGATCATCGACATGAAGTAAAGCTCGTAGGAGTTGATCGGAAACTTCACCGGATTCATCGTCCACACAATGTAGGGGTTGAGCGGCTGCGAGACGGTTTCCAGCATGCTGCCGAGGGCGACATCCCAGCCGTTGCTTTGTAGCCAGGGATAGACGCCCTCCGCCCAGTTGCGCTGGAGGAACAATCCGACGATCGACAGGCCGGAGCCGAAAATCAGGGAACAGAAAGCCCCAGTGGTGGTCCCGAAGCGGCTGTAGAGGCCGAAGATCATGATCGGGCCCGCGCCGCCCAGCCAGACAGAGGTCATGATCGTGGTGAACATCTGGATGTAGTCGATCTGAACGAAGAAGAGGGAAACCACAAAGAAGAAGACGCACACCCCGACCGAACACAGACGGAGGACCAGCAGGTGCTGCCGGGGCGAAAACGGAGTCTTTCGAAACGGCATGATGACGTCCTGGACGATTGTCGAGGAGGCATTGAAGACGCGAGAATCGTCAGTCGAGAGCATCAGCATGACCATCAGCAGGCAGAAGAGGCCCATGAGCCCGATCGGCAGGGTGTTTCGAAGGGCGACCGGGAGCATCATCTGGTGGTAAAGCGTGCGGAACTTCTGGAACTGGTGATTCCCCTCCGGGGTGCCGCCAAGGGTTTCGTGCGCGGCATTCATGAACGGCGTATCGATGTTCTTTTCGCGGGAGAGCGGCGCATCGACGCCGATCTCATGGCGCGTCACAGGGATTGCGGCCACGCTGGCATCGAGCCGGGAGCGCAGCGCGGGATCGGTAACTGCCTCCTCGGCGACCTTCTGGCTGAGCTGCTGGCGGATTCCGTGGGACTGATCCGCGAATTTTGAATGTGTCATCAGGGCGATAATCATGACCGCCACAAGGAGCAGCATGAGACCGGAGTAGAGGGAGCGCCAGGTGGCGAGGATACCCGCCATTTTTTGCTCGTGCGGAGTGCGCCCGCAGTTGCTGGTGTCGTTGCCGATCCAGCTCGCGCGGTTGAGGATGCTGCCCATGATCGTCACGAAGAGCGCGAAGATGTTGAAATCGCGGAGCTTCTCGATGTCGAACGGGTTGATGAAGCTTTCGCCGGGGGCGCGGTTGATCATCACCGGGGCGATGGCTTCGTTCCAGCCGAAGTGCAGGTAGATGTATCCGGCGATGATGACGAAAATCGGATAGCTCATCAGCCCCTGAAACGCATCGGTGATCAGCAGGGAAATTCGGCCGCCCGGCCAGATGACGAGCATGCACAAACACAGCGACAGGCCCACCAGAAGCCCGAATGTCGGCAGTGCCAGCCCGCCGATCATGATCTTGTGCGGAAGCCCGAGAAAATAGATGAAAAAGTTGGCGGCTACCGCCGGTCCGATCGCGTTGGTCAGCATCTCCGACAAGGTGCGCAATCCGGCCGCCACGATGCGGAACGACCGGCTGTATCGCATCTCCAGGAACTGCCCGATCGAGAGCGAGCGGGTTTCGCGGAAGCGGTAAACGCAGAATCCGGTGAGCCCCATGATGATTCCCACCGGCACAGTCAGGTATTCCCAGAACGAGAGGGCGTAGCCGACCTGGTATTTTGCTTCGACCAGCGCGACGAGCGCGATCACGCCCAGGCCGGAAGTCATGTCGCCCGCCGAAAGGACGTAGCGGCCGGCGGTGCGGCCGGCCGCGAGGAAGTCGGCAACGCCGCGGACGTATCGCCTGGAGTAGACGGCCAGCCATAAGACAAGGACGGTGGGGATGCTGACGATAATCCAATCAAGAGTATGCATAGGGGTGTCGGGCAGGGGAAATTTGGGTTACCGTCTTACCAGGTTTTCACTCCGGTCTGGCCACCAGGTCGTAGATTTGTGAGCCGATGATTTTTGCGTTGATAAACGTTCCCGGCGCGCAGGGTTCGGTGAGGATCACGCGGCAATCCACATCGGGGGCGTCATGCTCGGTGCGCCCGACGTTCGGCTGCTCGACGAGGACTTTCAAAACCCGACCTTTGGCGGCGGCTGCGGATTCCAGCGCAATGACCTGCTGCAGCTTCATCGCCTCGCGGAAGCGGCGGTTCTTGATCCGGGCGGGAATCTGACCCTCCATTTTTGCGGCCCGCGATCCGTCCTCCTGCGAGTAATTGAAGACGCCCAGGCGTTCGAATTTTGTCGTGTCGATGAACTCCAGCAGGGATTCAAATTGTTCCTCAGTCTCACCCGGGAATCCGACGATGAAGGTGGTCCGCAGACCCAGGCCGGGGATCCCGGCACGGAGACGTGCGATGAGGTCCTCGATGTGCTCGCGGGAAGTCTCGCGTCGCATCGCCTTCAGCATCTCCGGGTGAATGTGCTGGAGCGGCATATCGACATAGCGCGCGACCTTGGGATTCCGGGCGATCGCTTCGATGAGCTCGTTGCTCCAGTGAGCGGGGTGGGTGTAGAGCAGGCGGACCCAGAAATCACCGCCGATGCCCGCGAGTTCGTCGAGAAGATGGACCAGCGATGTGCCGCGGGCGGAATCCACGGGCTGGCGCGGCCCCGCTTTTTCCTCCCATAGGTCCATGCCGAAGTAGGTCGTATCCTGGCTGATGAGATTGATTTCCTTCACCCCGTCGGCAACCAGCTGCCTGATTTCCCGGACCACGGAATCCACCGTGCGGCTCCGGTGACGCCCGCGCATCTGCGGGATCACGCAGAAGCTGCAGGGATGATTGCAGCCTTCGGCGATTTTGACGTAGGCGGTATGGCGAGGGGTTAAGCGGAACCGGGGAGTCGAGTAGTCGGGGATGTAGCGTGACTTCGGCGTTACGAGGTTCAACACGCCCCCGTCCTCCTTGAGAATCCGGCGGAATATTTTTCCGGCATCCGCGACCTGGTCGAGCCCGATAAAGGCGTCGACCTCCGGGATATCGCGCAAAAGTTCGGTTGAGAATCGCTGGGACATGCAGCCGCTCACCACCAGCTTCTGTCCCGGCCTGGTCCGCAGTCCGCGCTGCCGGTGCGACTCGAGAATGGCGTCGACAGATTCCTGTTTGGCCGAGTCAATGAACCCGCAGGTGTTCACCACGAGGACATCGGCCTCATCGGGATCGGCCGTGATTTCAAAGCCCTCCTGCCGCGCCCCTCCAAGCATGATCTCCGCATCAACAAGGTTCTTCGCGCAGCCGAGGCTGATCATTCCGATTTTGTAGCTCATGATCAAGGCCGTGTCAGGGGACCGGAGGCGGTGTGGGGAGCTGCTGGCCGTCGGATGGTTCCGCAGCGGGCGGGTTTGTTCCGGGGAGCGCGCTTTCCTCCGGAATCTGAGTTGCGGAAGGTTCCGGCATTGCCTCTCCCTCCGGGGCCGGGGATGCCGCGGGCTTCTCCGGCGCGGTCTTTGTCGCGAGTGGGGAGGAACCGGTGACGCGCTCGATCTTTTTTACAGTGGAGTAAACAAAAAGGCCCGCCGCAGCCAAAATCAGGAACACCCCCACCGCAACAATAATTTTGAGGAGACCCGGCTTCTTGTGCCGCATGGGAACCACGGGGGAGGAAGGATCACGGGCGAGGGCATTGATGTATTCGAACCCGCCCCCTGCGGCTCCCGCCCGGTCCGGCAGGAGCGGACGGATCTCGTCCGGGGAAATCCCGAGATACTCCGCGTAATCGAGCAAAAAGAGCCGCGAATACGTCGGGTGTGTGAAGCCGGAAAAATCATCCGCCTCGATTTCGCGGAGCCGCTGCACGCGGATCCGGGTGTCCTTCGCCGCCTTCTCCAGCGAGATGCCGGCCTTGACCCTCGCCCCCCCGAGCCGGGCTCCCACAAAAAAATCTGGTGTGTCCATTTCGTTAAAACTCTTCGTTCAAATCCACGAGGATTTCGCGGTCCTTAGCGCCATCCTTCGGCCCAACAATGCCACGTTGCTCCAAAATATCCATCACGCGAGCCGCGCGGGTGTAGCCCAGCTTGAGCCGCCTCTGGAGCATGGATGTCGAGGCCCGGTTTTCCTGCCGGACGATCTCGAGGCATTTTGTGACAAGCTCCTCATCGGCGTCGCTGACTTCCTCCTCCGGGATTGACGTGCTGGTCAGCTTCTCATGGATGCCTGGATCGAATTTCGGCTCCGCCTGGCTTGCAACGAATTCCACGATCCGGTGGATCTCGTCTTCGGTGACAAGCACTCCTTGGGCCCGGGTGTATTTGGAGGTTCCCGGCGGAAGGTAGAGCATGTCGCCCTGGCCGAGGAGCTTCTCGGCACCGTTCTCATCGAGGATCACGCGGCTGTCGATTTTGGATGCCACCTGGAATGCGATCCGGCTTGGAATATTCGCCTTGATGATGCCGGTTACCACATCCGCCCGCGGCGTCTGGGTTGCAACGATCATGTGTATGCCGGCCGCCCTGGCCATCTGGGTAATGCGGGCGATCGCGCTCTCGACATCCGCAGGGGCTGTCTGCATCAGATCCGCCAGCTCGTCGATAATCACCACGATAAATGGCATGCGGTCCGGCACGATGAGATCATCGGAGCGGGGAACGCGGATCGGAGGCATCTCTTCGTCCGGCAGTTCCTCCTCGGCGTTCTCCACGGTTTCCGCAGGAGGTTCCGGCTCGGCAGCCGCTTTTTCCTCATCGAGTTCCGCCTGGGATTTCGGGAGCGGACGGTCGTTGAAGGCCGTGATGTTCTTGACGCCGCATTTGGCAAACATCCGGTAGCGGAGTTCCATCTCATCCACCAGCCAGCGCAGAGCCAGCAGGACCTTTTTCGGATCCGTGACAACCGGGGTGATCAGGTGAGGCAGCTTGTTGTAGATCTGCATCTCCACCACCTTCGGATCGATCATGATGAAGCGGAGGTTCTCCGGGGAATACCTGAAAAGCAGGCTGGCTATGATCGAGTTGATGCAGACGCTCTTTCCGCTTCCGGTCGTCCCGGCGACGAGGCAGTGCGGCATCTTGGCCAGGTCTCCGATGATCGTGTTCCCATACACGTCCATTCCGAGCGCCAGCGGGAGGCGCGATGTGGTTTCGCGCCAGGCATCTTTCTCGAAGAGTTCGCGGAGTGTGACTTTGACCTTTTTCGAATTGGCGATCTCGATCCCGACCGTGTCTTTGCCAGGAATCGGAGCGAGGATGTTGATCCGTTCCGCGCGCGTGGCCCGGGCGATGTCCCTTTCGAGCGAGACGATTTTGTCCACCCGCACGCCGACATCCGGATAAACCTCATAGCGGGTGATTGTCGGTCCCTTGGTGATCGTGCCGGGGGTGGCTTTGATGCCGAACTGCTGAAGTGTTTCAATGATCAGCCCCTGGATCATCAGAAGCTCATCGCGGTCGAGCGGAGTGCGGCCGCTCTCATCCTGAAGGTCCAGCAGATCCAGACCCGGCAGGGTGTAGTTCTCCAGGTGGACGTCCTCGAGGCCGGGCTTGAACGACTCCCCTTTCCCTTGCTGCACATCGGCGAGCTTAGGCTTTTTCGAAGGGGGGGAGGGGGCTGTCGCATCGATGATTTCCGGTTCGATGCCGGGAAGCTGAGGAGCGGGCTCCGGCGGGACCTCTGGCGTTTGCTTCTTGAGCTTCTTCTCCAGCTTCTGCGCTCGCTTCTCCAGTGCCTTTCTCTCCTCCTCGACCCGGCGGTCATGATCGAGGCGCTGGAGGCGTGCCAGCCTCCTTGCTTCCAACCAGCTGACAAACGATTTCCACGCAAACTGGATATCCCGGATCGGATGGCTCGAAATCGCAAAGACCAGGCTCATCAGATACACGATGATCAGCAGGACCGCGGCTGCCGGGCCAAACGGCTTCAGAATGGCATTTTTTCCGAGATTCAGGCCAATCCATCCGCCGGGGCCGGCGATCCCGATGTATTCCTTCCAGCTTTGGAGCCCCCATGGCTGAATCTGAAAAAGGCACGCTGCGAGGAGCACCATCAGTGCACCCCAGCCGGCTTTGTCCTTGAGCGAATAGCCGGGCACAAACCATTTTGCCAATCCGTAACCGACCAGCCCGACTGCGAGCAGATACCCCGCCGCTCCGAAGAGAAAGAGAACGTGCCCGGCGATCAGTGATCCAAAAAGGCCGCCCATGTTGTGCGTCACCAGCGAGGCGGATTCCTTTGTGTAGATCAGCCGGGCCCACTTCGGCACGTCTCCCGGCGAATACGTCAAGAGCGCGACAAACAAATAGGCGCCCACGCAGACCAGCACTAGTCCGATGAAAAAATTGGCTGCCCTGTGATTGCGCGAACGATTGGCCATGAAACCTCCGAGAATCCTGCATTTCCATGCCGGACGCAAGCGCGCAACTCCCTGCCACATCCGCATGTCAGATCGCGGTCCGGAGAATCACGTTCCGAGTTCCTCTGCATTGCACGACACGAAGCGTCCGAGGGCGGGTTTGCCACTCCGAAAGGACTCCGGTCCCGGCTGCGCTCCGGGCGGTGAAAAATTGGCGGGCGGCGGGCTATTATTTGTCTCTTTTGCGCCGGATAGCGCTGTCCGGGAGGCTCTTGCGCAGATCGTCAGAATAGAGGCCGATTTCGTCGAATGGGATCAGGGAATTCACGAGGTGGAAGCTGTCCTCCGGGTTATCTGCAAATCGCGGATCGTAGCTGGTCTGGTTGTTGATGAAGTCGTTGGCTCCGGCGTTCGGCGTGTCGGATTGGCCGCATCTCACAAGGACATTTCTCCACAAATGGTTGGCGTCCGGACTTTCGCGGAGCGTTGCCAGTTCGGGGTAGCGGGTGCTGTAGGGAGGGCTTCCGATATCCACCTGTTTGAGTGCTTCCACGCCGGAATCCCCATCAAGATAGGCCGCCCAGCGCTTCGCACCCCACGGATTGAAGGAGATGGCCTGCTTGCACTCCACGAAGAGGTTGTTGTCCACGATATTGTCCTTGCCGCCGTGAATCTGCACGCCTCCGAAATTTCCGGCCGAACAGCGCCAGAACACGTTCGAGTAAATCAATGTTCCACAGATGGCATCATCGAGCCGGATGCCGGCCTGCCCGCACTCGCGTCCGCTGTCGATGTGGTGGAAAAAGTTAAACCGGTAGACGTTGCCACGGAATGTGGGGTTGCCGAACATGTCCACACCTCCCTGATCATCGCTCTCGAGGACCACATCATGAACTTCGTTGAACTCAATGAGGTTGTCATTTCCTTCGATGCGCATCGCGCTGCTGCCGATGTCGTGCATGAGATTGTGTGCGATCCGGATGCCGACGCCTTGGGCAAGCACGGCCGGGGTGTAGGTGTGATTGATCCGGGAGAGGTGGTGAAGATGGCAATTTTCGACAAAGTGGTTGGAGGGCGTCAGCGACCTGCGGTCACCGCCGCGGATGACAGTTCCACCCCGCCCCATGCCGGAGACATCGCAGCCAAGCAGGCCATGGCCTTCGCCGCCTTCCACGACAACGCCGTCACCGGCAAAATTGCGCACGGTGCAGCCGGCCAGGAGGCAACGCCCTCCGGCTTTGATGTGCACTCCGTCATCGCGTCCCGTGTCCCAGGTGAGCCCGCGGAACGTGACATCAGAAACGCCGTCCATGTCCACAAGCGGGCCGGAAAGCATTGAGATTTCGACCACGGCGGATTCCGGATCGGAGGGTGGCCAGAAGTAGAGCAGCCCGCGATCACGATCGAGATACCACTCGCCCGGCCGGTCGATTTCGGACAACAGATTCAGTGCATAGTAGCGCCGGCTGCTGGCAAAGCCGTATTTGTGAAGCGGAGGTTCGAGTTTTATTCGGTGCCGGTCAGCGTCAATAAAGGCGATTTTTTCGTATGAATCCGCCCAGTCGTAAAACCAATACCCGTAGAGCCAGGCATCGGGTTCATCCTTCCAGCGGGTGGGCCGGTCGCCGTCATAAACGAACTCTCCGCCAATGGAGTGTTTCTCTCCCCGCTCGTCGGTCGTTTCTTCACCGCTTACCCCGCCGGTCACCACGAAGCTGTCGTTCGGCCAGCGCGAAATCTCCATCTGCTGCCCGTTGAAGAACAGTTCCAATATCGGCTGCCTCGGCCGTGCACCATAGGCCCCAACCGGCGCAAACGTCCCAAAATCACCGATGCCCAGCGCCTTGAGATCCGCCTGCCGGACTTTCCCCCGGGCATCTCCGGGCAGGCGCTCCAGCACCAGCGGGTCGGTGACGGCCGTAAAATTTGTCACTGGCACCCCACCTGTGAACCGGGGTGTCTCCGTGCCGTAGGCCGCATAAACGACGGGGGCTTGCGCCGTGCCGGAATCCCCGGAGTTGAGCTGGAAGGGTTTCGTTACACGATACGTGCCACCGCGCACGAAGACTGTGACCGGCTCGTGCGCCTTCGGATCCGCGGATTTCTGTGCGCGGATTTCATCCCTTGCCCGCTCCAGTGTGGCAAAGGGTTTTTCTTTTGTGCCAGGATTGTTGTCAGCTCCGCTGGGCGAAACAAAAAGCAATGCCCCTTCCTTGGGAAGTGCTGGTGCGGTTGTTCTTGTTGATACAGCATCTTCCGCTGGATGGCCGCGCAGTAACCTATCCATTCCCCCGGCTCTCTGCAGGGCTTCCTGTTTGAGATGTTCCGGAACTCCGGACACCGATCCCGCCAAAGCGAACGCCTTTTTCGCCGCCTCCCGGTTCTCCTCTTGCTCATAGCATTCCCCAATTTCCAACTGCGCAAGAATCCGTTCCACGGGTGAGGAATTCTTGCCCTCGAAAATCCTGGCATACGCCGCCCTGGCGCCGTCGAAATCCTTCATCTGACGGCAGAGATTTCCAAGTTCGAACAGGGCATCCCGCAGATCTGATTGGCCGGAGTCCGGTGATGCGAGCAATGTCTGGAGGTGTTGCTTCGCCGCCGGCAGGTCGTTCTGCTCCCGGCAAATGTTTGCGAGGTTCCTCGACACATCCGGCGCTTGCGGGCCGCAAAACTCTGCTTCGTTCTGGATGTCTTTCGCAGACAGAGCTCGCGTGTGGACAGCCACCTCATCGACATCGAGCAGCACGGATCCAACGCCATTGTTGGCATATCCGACGCGGAACATTCCGCCTTCCGGCGGTGGCGTGTAGCCGCCGTCGTAAGGCCCGGATCCAGACAATCGGCCATCCACAAAAATCCGCATCTCACGGCCATCCCACGCCACCGCCACATGATGCCAAAGCCCTGCAGCGAGCCTGGAATGTGACGGAATCCCGATCGAGTGTGACGGTTGGGGACGGCCGATTTCAAAGCTGAGCGTGGCGGAGGGATAGCTCACCGTCAACCGCCAGCCATCCCAATAGCCGCTGCCGACAGAGAGGATCGTGCCGTTCGTTACTCCATCATTTCCACGAGAGGTTCCGGGGCCGTTCAGCCGGATCCATGCGGAGGCTGTGAAGGCTTTTGTTCCGGGGAGAAACGGAACCGCTGACAAGCAGCCCCGGTCAAGCCGGATTGCCATTTTTTCCGGCCAGCGGCCCTCAACGATTTCCGGTTTCTGCGCGGGAGCTCCCGGCTTTTCCTGAATCACAAAATGAAGCGGAGCGTCCTTCAAGCCCTCCGCATTGGCGCCCGAGAACTGTTCCTTTCCGTCTAAAGCATCAAATCGATACCAGCGATCCAGGGAGGGATCCAAAGCGGATCCGTTCCCTCGCCCCTGCCATGCTGCATAGCTCCCATCCGTTGGGGTTCCTGCGTTTCCAGTGAGGCATGGCAGCCAAAGCAAAAGGCCAAGGAGAGCCGCGGATTTCCAGTGCATGGATTTTGCCATTCTGCCCGATTTTGAAACGGGCAGCCCCGCGTGAATTTTAGTCTGCTTTGATGATGCTGCCCAGAATATCCCAGGCTGAGATCACGCCGACGAGGAGCCCGCTGTCCGGCTCGACGACAGGAAGAAAATTTCTGCCGTGGAAGAGGTAGAACATGGCGGTGACGAGCGGTTGGTCCGGCTGCAGCACCGGCGTATCGGTGTCGAGGTAGCGCCGCACCGGCTTGTCGGCAATCACTGAGAACCGCTCGCGGACGTCCGCCATGGACTCTGCCAGCATCCCGCCGTCGATCATCCTCGCGATCCGGTCAAAGCGTGGATCATGCACCGCGACCTGCGGGAGGATCGCTGCGATGAGAAGGTTTTTCCTGAACTGTCCGATGTATCTGCCGGTGTCATCGACGACCGGCATGGCCAGCACCTGGTTTTTCACCAATGCGTTCAGGCAATCGCGAAGCGTCATTTCGGCTGTCAGTACGGGATAGCTGGTTTCCATGACGCTGGCACAGGTATCATCGGGGGGAGCGGGTTGTTTCATAAATTTGGTTTTTGAGGAGGTCATTTCACACCCAGGAGCGCGAGCAGGATGCCGCCGGAGATCGCGGTCCCAAAGACCCCGGCCAGATTCGGTCCCATCGCATGGTAAATGAGAAATAGTTTCGGATTTTCCTTATTCGCCACGATGTGCGAGACGCGCGCGGCGATCGGCACGGATGCGATGCCGGCCGAACCGATCAGGGGGTTGATCTTGGTCTTCAGGAACAGGTTCATGATTTTTGCGGTCACGACACCCGATGCCGTGCCAAAAACAAACGCAACGAGGCCAAGGCCGACAATCTCGACGGTCTGAAATGTCAGAAATGTCTGCGCGCTCATGGTGGAGCCGATTGCCACGGTCAGCACGATCGTTACCAGGTTGAGAAGGGTGCCTCCAGCTGTATCCGCAAGGCGCCCGACGATGAGGACCTCGCGGAACAGATTGCCGAGCATCAGCATTGTCACCAGGGGAGCCACGGGCGGGAAGAACAGATTTACGATGATGGCGATCACAATGGGGAAAATAATTTTTTCAAGGCGGCTGACCTTGCGCAATTGGGCCATCTGGATGTTCCGCTCCGCCTTTGTCGTCAGCAGGCGCATGATCGGCGGCTGGATGATCGGCATCAACGCCATGTAGGAATAGGCGGCCACGGAGATGGGCGAGAGCAGGTGCGGCGCGAGCTTCATCGTGACAAAAATCGCCATCGGGCCGTCCGCGCCGCCGATGATCCCGATCGCACCGGCTTCCGAAAGCGTGAAGCCCAGAACCTTTGCCAGAATCAGCGCGACGAAAATGCCCAGATGCGCGCCGGCCCCCAGAAGCACCAGTTTTGGGTTGGCAATCATCGGTCCGAAGTCAGTGATGGCTCCCACTCCGAGGAAAATCAAGGGTGGGACGATCAGCAGGGAGACTCCCTTATACGCGTAATTGAAAAGCCCTCCCGGCATCGCAAGATCGGAGCCGGGGATGTTCACCACGATGCAGGCAAAGCCGATTCCGATGAGCAGGAACGGTTCGCATTTCTTTGCCACGGCCAAGTAGATCATGACGCCGCCGACGGCGATCATCACGAAGTTTCCCCAATACAGATGGGCGAGACCGGTTTGCTTCAGGAGAGCGTCAAATAGTGACAGGAGTTGGTCTACCATCTTTTGCTCCAGCAGGAATGTGCGGGCGGGTTGATTTCCACGATGTCAATGGCCGCTCTTCAGGTCCTTCTCATCCAGCGCCCAGTATCGGTTCACAATAGGAAGGATCGCGAGGATCACGCCAATGCCCGAGATGATTACGAAGCTCAGAACAAAATCGATGATGCTGATCAGGACCGCGCCTTCGACGTTGTCGGGAATGGGTGTCATATCCTCAACTCATAGCAGGTTCCAAGCCATTGCGAGAGCTGGTTTCAGGGGGAGTTGATTTCAATCAAAAGAATCGGAGAAAATGCGGGCACTCAGGCCTCGTCATCATCTCCCGCACCCTTCTTGTAGGTCAGGCCGCGGAGTTTTCCTTCGATGAAGGCGTCGATCTCTCCATCCATCACCGCCTGGATATCGCTCGACTGAACGCCGGTGCGGAGATCCTTCACCATCTGGTAGGGCTGGAAGACGTAGGAGCGGATCTGATTTCCCCAGGCGATATCGCCCTTTTCCCCGTATTGGCGGTCGACTTCCGCCCGCTTTTTGTCCACCTCGAGCTGGTAGAGTTTCGCCTTGAGCAACTGCATGGCCAGCTCGGCGTTCCGCCCCTGGCTGCGCTCCGCCTGGCAGGCGACGACGATTCCGGTCGGCACGTGGCGCAGGCGCACGGCGGTCTCGACCTTGTTGACGTTCTGCCCGCCTTTTCCGCCCGAACGAAATGTGTCGCGCTCGATGTCGGCCGGGTTGATCTCGAGCGGGACATCCTCGATCTCCGGCACCGCATCCACGCTCGCAAACGATGTGTGGCGGCGCTTGTTGGAATCGAATGGCGAAATCCGCACGAGACGGTGCACGCCGATTTCGGTCTGCAGGTAGCCAAAAGCATTTTCACCGCTCACGCGCAGAGTGGCCGACTTGATCCCGGCCTCGTCACCGAGCTGGATGTCCACGATGTCGGATTTCAACCCGCGGCGTTCCATCCAGCGCTGATACATCCGCAGCAGCATGTCCGCCCAATCGCACGACTCCGTCCCGCCGGCCCCGGCATGGATGGTCAGGAAGGTCGGATTGGCGTCGAACTCGCCCGAGAGAAGGGAAGAGATCTCAAATTTGTCCAGATCCCGTTGGATGGACTCGAATTCCGCGACGACTTCGGCGGTGGCCGCAGCTTGATTTTCCGGAGGTTCCCCGGCAGCCAGCTCGCGGAGCACCTCGAGATCCGCAGCGCGGGATTCCAATCCCTGGAGCGGCAGGATTTTCCCCTTCAGCGAGGAAACCTCCGCGACATCGCGCTGGGCCTTCTCCCGGTTGTTCCAAAAATCGGGCTCGTTCATGCGGGCCTCGATTTCCGCGAGTTTGCGGGTCAGTTCGGGTAAGTCAAAGAAACCTCCGCAACGCAGCCAGGCGGGCTGAGATGGCAGAGGTGTCCAGAGATTGAAGGTCGTCGGTCATGCCACGCGGATACCATGACGGAGGGTCCGAGCAAATAACAAAGCGGTGTTATTTTGATTTCGGCTTCGGGGCGGGTGGTGTTTCGACCACTGGAGTGCGTGAGCCGTCGAGCCGGAAAATCGTCTCGCCTTCCTTCATGACCCCGAGCTTGTCTCTCGCGATCGTTTCGACGTAGCCCGGGTCGGTCTGGAGAAGTGTGACCTCACGTTCCCGTTTTTTTTGGAGGAGCTGCTCTGCTCGGAGCTTTGCCTGTTCCTCCTCAAGCTTCGCGGCGATCTGGTTGCGGTGGACCCATTCCGGATAAAATGTCAGCCCGACGAACAGCAGCCCGGCCAGCACGATCAAAACGGTCATGAACCGGTTGAGGTGATGCCAGATGGCGGGATTGCGGCGTTGTTTCGTCTGCTCCACTCAGGTTGTGAGTAATCGCAATCGGGAAAAAATGCCAGCCTGTCGTTCGTGTTGCCTTCTCCGCTCAGTCGCCGAGCTCGACGTTCCAATAGGCGATATCCAGAAAGTGCTTCCAGCTGTCGTGCGGGGCGTTTGAAAGTGAAATGTGCAGGAACGGCCGCCACTTCGGGCGCTTCGGCTTACGGATCAACTGCATCTTCGCCTCGTGAGGGAGTCGGTTCCCTTTTCGCGTGTTGCAGGGAATGCACGAGCACACGATATTTTCCCAGGTCGTCTGTCCGCCGCGGTCGCGGGGCATGATGTGATCCAGGTTCAGATTTTCGCGCGAGAAAACGTCCCCGCAATACTGGCAGGTGTTCTTGTCGCGCTCGAAAACATTGTGGCGGGTGAACTTTACTTCCTTTTTTGGCAGCCGCTCAAAAAGCAGGAGGACGATGATCCGCGGAATCCTGACATTCATCGTAATGGTCTTCACCATTTCGGGATGCGGGTTCTCCCGCGAGAAGTCCCGCCAGCTGTCGAAGTCATGCGTGAGGAATCCCTGGCCGGAATCCGCTGACACGGCTTGCGCGTGGCCTTGATAGAGCAAAGTGAATGCCCTCCGCGCGCTGCAAGTATTCACTGCTTGCCAGAGGCGGTTCAGCACCAACACCGGAGTATCGAGAACTGATTGCATATCTTGTGCCGCAGGACCGCCACCACCACAACATCTGGGGTGAGTCCCCGCGAACTCGCGGACGTTATCAACAAGTTGCTCACTTTGTCAAATTCGGAAACCATTTCTGCAGCAAACGTGATGCGCCAGCCGACACTGTGTGACCGCAGTCAATGCGATCTGTTTATGCGGCACTTCAAACGTTCAATTGCATTGCCCCTGCTCCGCATTCTGATTCAAGTGACTTCATGAATAGGATTCCATTACTTTTGGTTCCCGCGGTTCTGATCGTCTCCTCGTTTCAAACACATGCCGACGAGTATTTGGGTGCCGAGGCCCTTCTGAAACAGGCCGCAAAACCTGCGGATTCCACCAAAGCGCCGAATGAGGAGGATGTCGCAGACAGCCCAAAAAAGCTGCTGCAGGATCTGAAGTGTTTTCGTGAAACCTCCACATCGCTTCCGCCGGAGGAAGCCGCTTCGCGCTGGCATTCGTTCGCGGATCGATTGGCGAAATTGTCCCGCGAGGATCTGTATGGAAACAGTGAAGACGACGGGAGAAATCTTTGTTTCTCCACGCTTGTGGAATCCCTTCCGCCGCCAGTCGCGTGGGATGCGCTCGTCAAGGCGGCGGCCGCCCGTCCCGAGGGACGGAATGCAGAGGCGATCCGCACGCATGTTCTGCGGCTCACGACGGATTGGCTCACGGGCGACGCCGCGTCACAAAAAAAAGAAATGGGAGCGCTGCAGGCGATTATCGGCCAAATCAAGAACCCCACCCGCCGTTACGCCACGCAAATGCTGGATCAGTGCCAGATCCAGCTATTGCAAAACTCGGATGACGGCCAGGCGATTGTCGCCAATCTCAACGCACAACTCGATCGCCCGTCCGATCCCGAAAATCCGGAGAGGCAGCCCCTCTCCGTTCCCGATCTCGTTTCCCTTGTGGGGGCGAAGGAAGCCGCCACATTTCTCAAGAAGGCGCTGAAAAACGGCCGCGTGGAACTCCAGATCGAGCAGGGAGAGGAAACCAGAAATCTCGCGCGCAAGCTGGCCCTTCAAATGGTCGATGAACTGAAGCAACCCCAGTGGGCGCTCGCACAATCGCTCGACTCCGCCGCACTGTTTGAAGCCCTGTCAAAACGGTTTCCGAAATCGGGCGAAAATGATGACACCAGGAGGACCGCGCAGGCGTATTATCTGCTCCACTTGATCGCAACGCAGAAAACGAAAGAGGCGATTGCGGTGGCGAAGCAACTCGGTGAGGGGGAAAATGTTTCGCTTCCAAGCGATGCGATCGAGGCCCTGGAGAGGGCGGGCCACACGCTGGCTGCGGCCGCTTTTTTACACGATCTCCTGGAGCAAAATCCGGAGCTGCCGTTCTGGGATGACTATGTGCGGATCGCGCCGAAGGCGGGTTGCACGGATCAAATGGTGACGCTTGCCGAGGCGGCCTCCGTGCGGGAAGGGCTGACTCCCAAAGAGCGGCTCGCCGTCCTGCGGGTCCTGACCAATGCTTATCTCGCTGCCGACGACGTGGAGAAGGGCGTCGCCACGATGCGCAAACAGATCCAGGTCGCGAAGGAGATCACCGGGGCCGGCCAGACTTCCTATGATGGCGTGACCGATTCCGCCGCGACTTTCGCCGAACTTGGCATCGTCCTGGCTCGCAAAGATCTCGCGGACGAAGGAATCCAGGCGATCCGCGATTCCCTCAAAGGATTCACCGGCACCCGGGACGAATACAGAGCGACTTCCGCGCTCGACACCCTGGCCCGCCTGCTGGTCGAGGCGAACCGTGGCCCGGAGGCGGAGGGGGTATTGGGGGAGGCGCTCCGCAAATCCGTTCAACCCGTGCTTGGGCGAATGATGAACTATTATCAGGTCCGCCCGATACTGTGCAAACTGCTCGCGCTTTACCACGAAGCCAACCGCCCGGCTGATGTCCTTGCACTGCTCGACCAGGCTCCGTTCTGGGGGGCCAAAGATTTGAAGGAACTTTGCATGGAAACCGTCCGGGTCGGCGGCAACAGCGAATATGTCGGATACCTCACCGCTTCCGCGCTCGCATCCGCAGGGCGAACAACGGAAGCGCTGCCGATTGTTGAAGAGTTGTTGGAGAATTCAGGCGGCTATGACCCTGCCTACGAGCTTCTCATCCAAATTGCACCGGATACGGCCATGGCCAAACTCGACGAATTGATCGCGCGCGATCCCTTCGAGGAACGTCCGCTCATCTGGAAGGCGAAGCAGCTTGTAAAATCCGGCAACCTCGAGGAAGCCGAGAAATGTGCGAGGCAGGCCATCGCGATTGATCCCACCGACGGCGAGCAGGGACCCGGCCGTCGCCTGCGGGCCTATGCAACACTCGGAGAAATCCGCGAGGCACGCGGCGACAAGAAGGAGGCGGATTTCCTCAAGGGGGTGCTCACTTCGGTGCAGCACTCGGACAAGGCCGACCGCCTGCACACCGCAGGCCTCATTACGCGCGCGCTCAAGCTTTACGAGGAGTCGCTCACGCACTTCGCCGATGCCTATTGCATCCAGGCGCGGCTGGCATTCCGCATGGCGGAGCTGGGAGACATGGCAGGTGCCGAGGAACATTATCGCCGGGCGTATGAGCTGATGCCTGACAGTTTTGGCAGGGTGGAAAGCTACTGCTTCGGCTGTGAAGGCGCATTCCAGGGCAGCCAGGCCCAGGGAATTGCGGAGCGGGTGTTCACCAAACTCGCCAAGGAGAGCCCGCAAAAACCGCAGATCCACTACCTTCTTGGCTACCTCCGCAGCGAACAAAACCGCGACAGGGAAGCCCTGCTGGAATTCCGGGAGGCTGTGAAGCTTGACCCTGATTACCTAAATGCCTGGAAGAAGCTCGCGGAAATTTCCGGTAAGCTGAGGCTCCCGGCCGCGGAACGCGACGAGGTCCAGCTCAATTTGCTGAGACTCGATCCGCTGGGACGCCATTCCAGTTTTGAATTCGAGCGGGTAAGCAATATGGGCACCGCATGGACGGCGATGGAAAACGCCGCAAAGCTCCGCAAACCGGCCCCCGCAAGCCTTTACCCGCTCGCCGCCTCGGCGGACGAAATACAACACCAGCAGGAAGAAGTCGCAAAAAATCCCGGAAAGCAGATGTATTATCCAACCAGCCCATACAGCAGCCGGAATACGGAAAGTCCCGGAAAAAGGATCTCCGAGCTGGGATTGGTCAACATGCTCAATCAATTCTATTTGAGCGCTCCAGACCTCTTCCGCGATTAGCCGGCGGTTTTATTCGCGAGGAGTTCGTTCACTTTTTCCATAACGGCGAAGGCATCGGCGACGTAGAGGACGTCGGCCTTGCCGCGGGCCCAGCCGCAGTTCGCGTCGAGGCTGATCGCGCGGCGCTCGCCGATGAAACGCCATCCCACCGTATGCGGCTCTTCGCCGTGACAGCAGGTTGAGAGTCCCTTGGCATGGCGCGGAGTCGAGCCGGTTTGGCCGACCTGGTTCATGTGGGTCAGGAACGTCAGCGTTGCCTGGCCTTCGCCGTGCAGATCGACGAGAGATTTCGTGCTGCCGAGCGAGGCGCGGGCGAGGCGGATAAACCCGAGAATCAACTTTTCGGCGTCCGCGGTCTTCACCTGGCCGTCGGGCTGTTTTTTTGTCCAGCCGGCACCTGTCACGAAGAGCAGATCCGCATCCGGGCGGATCGTTTGCTGGTCAGCCGCGGGAGATTCGATTCCGGTGACTTTTGAGCGAAGGGCGGGTAGAGGACATGCGATCGCCTCGACGGCTGCGGCGCCGGGGGAGCCCTGCCATGCGGGGGCGATTCCGCTCTCGACAGCCAGCACCCACGGGCGCTGGGTCCTGCTCAGGATGCCTTCCATGCGCTGGCGGTAATACCAGCGGGCAATCGCGGGCGCTCCATCAGTCACGGACAGTCCGGTGACGTGGCTGTCCGCTCGGCCGCCAAGGCGGTGGGCGACGCCAGCGGAAATTCTGTTCCACCGCGAGCCTGCAGGCCCGATGACAATCGTGGCGCCGGAAGCCCGGCAAAGCGCCTCGGCAGCCGCCGCATCGGTCGCGTAGCGGGGTTGGGCGAATTCCGCGCCGGTCACCACAAAAAACTTTGCGGCTCCGCAGGAGGCAATGTCATCCGCCTTTGGCGCATCGCCCCAGAGCCCGACGGAAAACGTTGTTCCCAGCGAGTCGGCGAGTTGCTTCGTTGTGGCCAGCGCCTCGAGAGCATTTTTTGAAAGCGGAGATCCGGCTTCCGTGGGTGAGAGAAAGAGTATGGTTTCCATGGCGTTTATTTGTTGGTGATCCACTCCACGAGTTCGTTGGCGATCTGATCCGGCGGCAGATCCTTGACGACCTTCGTGTCGCGGGCCTGTTTCGGCAGCGACACCGAATGGTATGTCACCCCTTCCGCAGCGATCTTCACCGGTTTGGCTTTCTGGAGTGCCGGCATGATCGTGCGCATGTTTGCCATGCCGACCTGCGGGTTGTTCCGCGGCTCGGGAAGGTTTCCTGTCGCCCAACCGAGCAGCGCCGGAGGAGCCTCGCAGACCGAGATCTGGTGCCGTCCGCCTTCGATGCGCTCCAGAATTCTGAGTGTCTCACCGGCTTCGATTCCGTCCACTCCCTGGAACTGGTCGGTGATTCCGAGAATTTCGCCGACGATCTGCATCGTTGCCCCGGCTCCGCGCGAAGCGGATTCCCATCCGCCGAAAACGAGCAGCTTCGAGCGGTCGAGGCCCGGGATTGCCTGGATGGCCCCCGCAAGCGCCGTGGCCGTTTCGGTGGCATCGGTGAACCCGCTTGCCGAGCCGTCGAGCGCGATCAGTTCGAATGGCGCCTTCTGGGCCAGCGTCATCATCGACTGCTGGAGCTTCGCTTTCGGCCCGAGCGCAACCAGCCAGACTTTGCTGCCGGGATTATTTGCCGCGAGATTGGCGGCTTCATAAAGCGCATGCCCCGCCCAGGGATCGAGCCAGGCAGGAAGCATCATCTCATTCTTCAAGGCCGGTCCGGTGGGTGAGGAGACCGGCTCCAGAGTCTGGAGGGGATCGGGAACAACGCTCCCGCAAACGACGATTTGATATTCAGGCATAAGTATTAGTTTTCGGCCGAGTGCAGACCTCCCGCACCCGCATGAAATTCTATGAGGCCGTGCTCGGAATCCTTGGGATTTCCTTTCGCGCAATTCCAGAGGCACGCGCCGCAGTGGATGCACTTCTCGCGATCGAACGCCGGGCGACCGTTCCCACCGGGATAGATCGCCTGCCCCGAGCACATCTCGATGCAGATCTTGCTCCCGCAGGATTCGCAATCGCTTGGGTAGAGGAACTCGACGTGATCGGCGTATCCGGCCGGGGCCTGAACTTTTCCGCCGATGAGCAGGGCATCCTGATGCGAAACGAGCAGTTCTCCGTCGAAGGGAATAGCCGGCCAGCCCGCGCGGTCCATCAGTGCGTTGTGCGACGAAATTCCTTTTGCCTCGGACTCCTTGCGGATGGCTTGGATCTCTTCTCCGGAAATTCTCCCGCGATAATATTCTACCAGGTCGGGCACCCGACGGTGAGCCGGCATGGGTTTCCCGGGCAGCGAGACAAATCCTTTGGTGAGCCCGGTCACCATCATGCCGATCATGCCGGGAATGATCCCGCGCTGGAATCCGTCACGGGCCCGCTCAGCGATGCGGCCCTCCTTTTCCACACGGCTGTTCCGCCGGCGGCTGACATAGGCGGCCTCCAGGTTTTCCGTGGTGAACGGCTGCTTGTTTTTGAGAAGCTCAAGAACACCCTCCGCGAGCATAACGCCGGTGGTCCAGGCCTCATCGACTCCGGAATTTGTGAGGACGTTCGTGCTCCCGCTGCCTTCGCCGATGCGGGCGTAGCCCTTGCCGGCCAATCGGGGTTCGCCGCGACGTCCGGATTCCTGAAGCGTCTTTGCTCCCCACGAGCGGAGGCGGCCGCCTTTGATGTGACGCCAGATGGCAGGATGCTGCATCCAGTGTTGGAGGTAGCGGTAGGCGGTGCGGGCGGGGTTGTCGAACCACGAGGGCACGAAGATCCCCATTGATGCGACCCGGTTCGGATGAACGTAGAAAAATCCGAAAATCTCCGGTTCGGGATAGCCGAGTGTGTGAAGAACCGTTCCGGGTTCGAGGTCGCAGGATTCCGGCAGATCAACAACAAATTTCATGCCGAGCGCCCAGTCGTGGGTGTGGTGTCCCTCGGGAATGCCGAATGCCTTGTCGAGCTGTTGCCCGATCTGGCCGACCGGCCCGTCGGCCACGACGGTCAGCGCCGCGCGGACTTCCATGCCGGGCATGAATCCGTCGGACGGCTTTCCATCCTTTGTGACTCCCTGGTCCACGAGCCGGATCCCGGCGACTCCCCCGTCTTCAACGATTGCTTCCTCGACCGGGCTGCCGGGCCAGATCTGGGCTGCACCGGTAGCCATAATCTGCTGGCTGACCCATTGGTTGAACTGCCCCATCGAGAGCACAAGGCCACCATGTTTGTTCAGAAAATCCGGAGTCCACGGGAGCTCCATCGCATCGTCCTTGACGCCCAGGATGCCGCCAGTTGCGCGGATCGCGATGTCTGCCGCCCGCATCAGGACCGGCCGCCGGCTGGCACCGACCGGATCGAGAAGGTAGAGGATTTTTTCGCTGGTCACCGGGGTCGCCATCGGGATCGAAGAAGGATCGAGATTCGGAAAGCTTTCGCGGAGTCCGTGCGCCTTCGTGACGACTCCCGAGACCCCGAATCCAAGGTCATCCGCGCGCTCGTAGCAGAGCACCTGGAGGGGTAGACCGGGAGCCGACGGGCTCTCGATCGCGGTCGAGCCATCCTCGTTGATGATCGCATGGGACATGGTCGTCAGGAAGCCGCCCGCCGCCGGGCCGAATCCGACGCAGACCACATCGGCATCCATCCGTGGACGCTCGATCGCGTTGTTTTCCTGATCCGTCACTGCGGGTAATCGAGAGCCTCGGGGATCATGACCTGGGACAGCGCGACAGCCGCGCGGTCCTTGGCCAACCGCGATCCTGTGAGGCAGCCGTTCAGCTTGCCATTCAAACGGAGGAATGGCTGAAGGGCCGACACCTCCGGGCACGGGCCGGCCTTGACGGGGTGTTTTTGTGAGTCTTCCCGCACCGTCCCGGTTCCGCGGGCCGCGCTGGCGATGCCGGGGATGATCCCCTCGAGCTCGTCGAGTTCGGAAGCGCCGTAGCAGGCGGCGCAGGCTTCGTCCGTCCATTCGGGATGGGCGTTATAGCCGAAGACAAGGTCGGCGCAGATCCGCGATACTTCGCCCGCCGCACGAGCGGCCTGCACATGGCAGAGCGAGGTGAGAAATGACAGCACGCCTGGCAATTCTTCCGCGACAGATGGATTTGTCTCTGCGGATGACTCGAGATTGATGACATCGAGGATCTGCTGACGCGAAGCGAGCAGCCAGCAGAGAGCATCGGCCAGCGGGAACGTGACCCCCTGACGGTTGCTCTGGTAAAGCTTCTGCCCGTTGGCATCGGTGGCGGATTGCAGATGGCGCAACGTCCACAGCCAGACCTGCATCGCCGATGCAAGCAGGCAGGCTCCGGACTCCGGCCTTCCCGATGCATTGACGCGGAGGTCTTTGATCCAGATTTCGAACTGGGCCAGAAAGACAGGGTTCGTCATCGTGAGCGACATCTGGCGGCGCTGGACCGCTTCGGGCCCTTCATACGTGGCCTCGAGCTGGGCATCCATCCACTTGTGGCCGAGGAATCCCGGACAATCCTCCGTGACGCCATAGCCGCCCATCAGGCTGACCGCCTCGCGCATCATGTTCGCGCCATGGCCGGTGTTCCACAGTTTGCAGGCAGGACAATAGACATTCGCGAGCGCGTCGAGCAGGGCGAACTGGACGAGCGGATCATCGCGGAGAGCGGCAAGTTTGGCCTCATCCGGCGTGGTCTCGCGGGACAGCTTGAGAAATTCGATCGCCTGATCACCCAGCTTGGCCATTTCCTTGAAGGCATTCCGGCCGACAAGCTTCCGTTCCGCAAAAATCCGGTCCTTTTCTTTTTCGAGCGGATCCAGCGTGTCGAACATCCTGGCTGCCTCGAAACCGAGAGCCGCGCTGGCCTCGCCGGTCGCCCAGACATCAACCAGGCGGTGGAGGACATCCTGTTTCGTCTGCAGGCCGAGGTCGTAGCGTGGAGATCCGGGCTCGCCGGCCTCGCCGCCACGGAATCTTGCCCGCTGATACCGGATGATCGGCTCAACCGCGGAGAGCAGCTTTGCCGAAGTCATCAAGCCGACCGTGACGCGCGTGCGGCGGAAAACCGCCTCGATCACTTCGCCGTGGCTGTAATTCGGGATGATCACCCCGTCCTTGACCGTGTAGCCTCCAACAATCCGGCTGGCAGGAACCTGCAGGCTGAACACCGGATCGCGGGTCGAGGAGAGCTGGTGGACGAGTTTGCGGGTCGGGATGCCCCGATCCCAGATCCCTTGGTCGCCCTTCTCCAGAATCACCAGACAGCTGCCTTTGATGCGGGGATCGCCGGAATCCACGGCCGCTGTCACGACATTCGCAAAGCCCATGTTCGTGATAAAGCGTCCGCGCTTGTCCACATGAATGACCGGCTCCTCGCCATCTTTCCAGGAAACGACCCGCAGCTTGCCCCCGAGCAGCCCGGTCTCAACCCCGACAAACGGAATCGGCTCGGTGAGCGCAAATGCCGCACGGATCGGCGGGCGTCCCTCGGCCGGAGCCGCCAGCGACATATAGTGTTCGCGCTGTTCGGGAGTGCCCCGCTCATGGATAGGCGCCAGCCCGAGATTTCCTGCCAGACTGAATGTCGCCGCACCCGCATCGACCCACGAAAGCTCGAATGCCACCAGCGCCAGCGTCAGATTTTTCGGGCCGGAAATGAATCCGCCGAACTCCGGCTCCAGAAAAACAGACGTGATGCCCGAACTGTCGAAAACCTCGAGCAGGGCGTTCTTTTCATCCGTCCATTCGTGCGTGTTCCGCGCACCATTGGCCACCAGGCGGGCGACCGGCCCGCGCGCCACCGCCCGCACCGATTGCACAAGCATCGACAGATCGTATCGGTCGGAAAACCTCCAGAGAATCGCGCGGAGCTCGTCGGAGGGCAGGGTTTGCAGGGTGGGATTTTTTGGTTCCATGAGAATGGCAATTCTTCATAGCTGGACCGCCCGGTGCTCGCGACGCGAAACAACAGGAACCATGATCCCAATCACATTTTCCTCTGGAAGTGGTGGAGCGGGAGAGAAATCCTCGCACGCTGCGCATCCCGCTCACGAACGGGATCGACGACGGGCAGGATCCCCGCGCTCCGGTTTAGATATTCTTCTCGAACGAGTGGATTTGCCGCGCCATTTTGGCGACGAGGGCGGTCCATCCGGTCTGGTGGCTGGCGCCGACTCCCGCGCCGTTGTCGCCGTTGAAATATTCGTTGAAGAGAAGAAGGTCCCGCCAGTGCGGATCGTTCTGGAAGAGTTCGACGCCTCCGTTGAACGGGCGGCGGCCGTCTGATCCGCGGGTGAAGATCCCGACAAGCCGCCGTTCAAGTTCCAGCGTGATATCCCAGAGGTTCATCTCGACGCCGCTGCCGGACGGGAATTCGACTTTGAACGTGTCGCCGAAATAGAACGCGAATTTCTGGAGGGCCTCGATGAGAAGGTAGTTCATCGGCATCCAGACCGGTCCCCGCCAGTTGGAGTTTCCGCCGAACATCCCGACCGGGCTGTCGGCGGGGGTGTAGCAGAGGGTCTCGGTTTTTTCGCCCTCGGTGAACGTATAAGGCTGGTCTTTATAGACGCGCGAGAGGGCGCGGATGCCATGCGGGGAGAGGAATTCCTGCTCATCAAAAAGCCGTTCGCAAATCCGCCGGAGCCGCTCTGGCGGGACGAGCGAGACGAGGAGCCGCCCGTCCACCTCCCGGCCGATGTGGTGGAGCTGCTCGAGGAGGTGCGGGCGGTGGTGGGCGAACCAGTCGATGCGCTTGCGGAGGAGAGGAAACTGCTTCACCGTCTCCGGGTCAAAGCTCTCGACAGCAAAGAGCGGCGTGAGGCCGGCAATCGAGCGTGTCTTCAAGTAGGCGGTCGAGCCGTCCGGGCGCTTGAGCACGTCGTAATAAAACCCGTCCTCGTCATCCCAGAGCGCGAATCCTCCGGAGCCGACGGCGTTGACCGAGGCGGCGAGGTAGATGAAATCGCTGAGGAACTTGTCCGCGATGTCCTCGTATTCCGGCTCGGTTTTTGCAAGTTCGATCGCGATGTTGAGCATGTGGAGGCAGAATGTCGCCATCCAGGCGGTGCCGTCGCTCTGCTCGATTTTGCTACCGTCGGGGAGCGGATACCTGCGATCGAAAACGCCGATATTATCAAGTCCGAGAAACCCGCCCTCGAAGACATTGTCGCCTGTCTGGTCCACGCGGTTCGCCCACCACGAATACCCGAGCAGGAGTTTGTTGAAGGCCTTCTTGAGATAGGAAAGATCCCCCTTGCCGGTCATCCCGCGCTCGATCGAGTAGATCCGCCAGCTCGCCCAGCCGCCGATCGGCGGGTTGGCGTCCGAGAGTGCCCACTCATAGGCCGGCTGCTGCGCGCTCGGCGAAGTGAAGCGTTCGCCTCGCAGAAGCATGCTCTGTTTTTTGGCGGTTGCCGGGTCTGCTACAGCGAAGGCCACGGATTGGAACATCAGGTCCCACGCGCAGAAATACGGATACTCCCAGGAATCCGGCATGGAAATCACATCATGCGCGTGCATTTCTTTCCAGAAGCTGTTCCGTCCGGTCCAGCGCTCGGGTGGCGGAGGCGGCATGGTGGGATCGCCTTGGAGCCATTGGATGACCGGATAGTAATAGAACTTTTTGCACCAGAGGAGTCCGGCGAGCGCGCTGCGATGGACAAGCGCGAGCTCTGCGGGCATGCCGGGCGAACGCTGTTCGTAAAAACCGGAGCATTCCCGTTCCCTCTGCTGAAACAGATCGTCGAACGCCCCTCCGAATGCCTCGGGTTTCGGCGGACGGCAGAGCCGGAGCCGGATCGTCCACTCCTCGCCGGCCGCAAGCGTCTTCCGGTAGACCGGCGCGGCCTTGGTCCCGCAATGCGAGGGATTCACCGCACCGGTTTTTCCGCCGATGAGGTAGTCATGGAATCCATCCTTCAAATATTCGGCCGGATTTTTTGCGCCGAACAGCCGCGCCGCGTTCGTTTCGTTGTCGGTAAAAATGAACTCATCGGCCGCATCGCAGTAGAGGTGATATTCCGGCAGCCCCCACGGGTGCGCTATGATCGCATTTCCGTGAGGACCAAGATGCATCTCCGGCTTTGTCGCTCCCTCCTGACCCCACGACCAGGTATTGCGAAACCAAAGCGTCGGCAGAACCGTCAACGGTGCGGGATCCGGCCCGCGGTTGATCGCGCGGATCCTGATCCCAATGTCTTCCGGCCCCTCCTTGGCATATTCGACAAAAATATCAAAATACCGGCTCTCATTGAAAATTCCGGTATCGACGAGTTCGAATTCCGGCTCCGTGCGCGGGCGGCGGGCGTTTTCCTCGACGAGTTGCTCATACGGAAATGCCGCCTGCGGGTATTTGTAGAGCCCGCGCATGAAACTGTGCGTCGGCATGTTGTCGAGGTGATAGAAATAGTCTTTAATGTCCTCCCCGTGATTTCCCTGCGGGTTCGAGAGCCCGAATGGACGTTCCTTAAGCATCCGGTCGTTCCCGTTCCAGAATGCCGGCGCAAAGCAGAGCCGCCCGTCGGAATCGCTGATCCCCAGCAGTCCGTCCTCGCCCCAGCGGTAAACCCGCGAACGCGCCTGCTCGTGAGTAAAAAAATTCCACGCATCTCCATCCGCCGAGTAGTCCTCCCGGACCGTCCCCCACTGCCGGTCGCTGAGATACGACCCCCAAAGCCCCCAGGGTTCCCGGCCTGCATCGCGCGCCTCCATCCGCTGTGATTCCGCATCGTCCGGCATGCGGATTGTTTCTCAGATCCCTCACCCATTGTCACGCCTGCGCGCTCCAATATATCTCATGCAGAGCCGCAAAGCCAACGGAGCACGGGCATCCTGCCCACCAAAGCGCGGAGGAACTGAGCGCAACCAACATCAATCTCTCCAAACCCTCCACGTGAGCTATCGCTGGATTCGGGTATATTGTCATGGCGGTCTGTGGTAGCGTGCGGGACGAATGAAGAAGACTTTCCCATTGCATATAGCCGGCAAGGAAGACGTGCGGGTCGTGGAGGCGATCAAGGTCACGGTCGCAAAGTATGTGAAGCGGGAACGCCGGAAGGACCTGCCCGAGGGGGTGGACTTCTGGGATTTCCGCTGCAAGGTTGGGCCGGACAGCGGCTCTGCGGCAGAGACACATGTCTCCAGCGTGCCCGGGAAGATCGATGCTATCGCTTTGGCTGGTGGACCTGAAGTTTATGTGGAGATCCTGGCCTGCCCTGGACACCGCACCAAAAAGCCGTTTCAAGCAGGTGCCCGGCAGGAGGAATCGTGAAGATCACGAGCGCCGTCTTTCATTCGAGTTCGCCGAACCTGGCCACGTGCCCGGAGTCGGACCTTCCGGAGTTTGCGTTCATCGGGCGCTCGAATGTCGGAAAGTCGTCGCTCATCAACATGCTGACCCGCGAGGACGGGCTGGCGAAGGTTTCGCGGGTCCCGGGGAAGACACGGCTGATCAATTTTTTCACGATCAACAACACATGGAGCCTCGTGGATCTTCCGGGCTACGGCTACGCGAAGGTCGGCAAGAAGCAGCGCAGCAGTTTCAGCGCGTTCGTCGCCGAATATCTCCAGCGCCGTCCCAATCTCCTCGGAACCTTTGTGCTGATTGATTGCCGGCTGAGCCCGCAGAAACTGGATCTCGAATTTCTGCACTGGATGGTTGGATGCGGGCTGCCGTTCGTGATCGCGTTTACAAAGGCGGACAAGCTCACTCCGAAAGCGGCACAGAAAAGCATCGACACCTTTCTGGGGGCGATGCGCGAGATCAGCGATGAGCCGCCGGATTTTGTTCTGAGTTCCTCGAAGTCGGATACGGGGCGCCCGGAGATCCTCGGATTGATCTCCTCTGCTCTCGATGAGAAACAAGAGACTCCTGCATGACGCTTGAAGATCTGGGCTGGAACGCGGAGTTTGCGGAGGAGTTTGCCGCTTACCACGAAAAAGGCTGGAAGCCCGCCCGCCTGATCCGGGACAACAAGATCACCTACGGAGCCTTGCTGGGTGAGGGCGGCGAGCTGGAGGTCGTGATGGGCGGCAAGGTTTACCACGATGCCGAAACAGATGCGGAACTTCCGGCCGTCGGAGACTGGGTCGCGCTGGAGGTTGGCGACGGCAACAACGAACACGTGATCCGCGCCAGGCTCACCCGGCAGACCTGTCTCTCCAGAAAAATGTCGGGTAGAAGCACTGAGGAGCAGGTGATCGCCGCGAATATCCAGGTCGTAGTCGTGGTGACTGATGCGGGGCCGGATTTCAATCTCCGGCGGATGGAACGCTACTTTGCCATCATCGGCCGCAGCCGCGCAAAAGCTGTTGTCCTGGTCAACAAAGCCGATCTTTTTTCCGAACAGCAGAACCTGGCGGCAGCGGACGCCATCCGTGCGCAGAATCCCGAGGCAGAGGTGCTCATCACCAGCTTGAAGACCAAGCGAAGCCTCAAACCCCTCACGGATTATCTCAAGCCCGGCATTTCGATGACCTTTGTCGGGTCCAGCGGAACCGGGAAATCCTCGGTGATCAATCACCTCCTCGGCGGCGACTACCAGTGGACCGATGAGGTGAATGAAACCACAGGAAAGGGACGCCACACGACCACCGCCCGCGAGCTCATGGTGCTGCCGCGAGGGGGGATCATCATCGATAACCCGGGCATTCGCGAGGTGCACATGTGGACCGATGAGGAGACGCTGCGCGAGCGGTTTGCAGACCTTGAGGAGCTGGCTGCCCAGTGCCGGTTCGACAACTGCCGGCATGGGCCCCACGCCGGATGTGCGATCCGCTCGGCGATGGCGGAAGGAAAAATCGAGGCATCCAGGCTGGAGGGGTTTCTCAAGCTGGAGGAGGAAATCGCGAAGCTCCGCCTCAGCCGCCGCAAGCGCCAGGTCACGATCGAGCGACGCAACAGGCGCGACCACCGGGCGAAGTCGCGGAAATACGACGCCCGCCACGACCCGGATACCGATCATTAGGCTGTTCGCTATCCCTGCCGCTCCCTCAGATGCGAGCTGAGATAGACCGCGATCGCCGCCCAGATCAGGACAAACGAGATGACTTCGCGGCTGGAGAATGGCTCGTGAAAAACAGCAACTCCGACCAGCAGTTGGAGCGTGGGTGCGAGGTATTGGAGAAATCCCATCGTTGAGAGGCGCAGCAGCTTGGCGGCCTTGTTGAACCAGAGCAGAGGGAGAGTTGTGACCACCCCCATGCTGGCAAACAGGAGAACCTGCGATGTTTCGAAGGCCGCTTGGCCCCGGCCCGCCAGGACCGCAATCATCGCGAGGGCGACCGGTGTCATCAGCGCAGTCTCCACGAGCAGGCCGACAAGCGGGTTCACGCGGACCACTTTTCTCAACAGGCCATACAGTCCGAATGTCGATGCGAGGCCGAGGGCGATCCATGGGAAGTGTCCAAGATGCCAGCCGAAATGGGCAACCCCGCAGGCCGCGAGCATGACCGCCACGGTCTGCCAGCGGTTCATCCGTTCTTTCAGAAAAATCAGGGCGAGCAGGATGCTGATGAGCGGGTTGAGAAAATAGCCGAGGCTGGTTTCCACGACATGCCCGGAGAGGACCCCGTAGATGAAGATTCCCCAGTTTGCGCTGAGCAGGCTGGCCGTGAGCAGCAGGACGGCCAGGTGGCGGACGTTGCGAAGAACGGCCACAAGCTCCCGCAGTTGCTGGCTCGCGGCCACAAGCAAAGCCAGGAGAAGAACCGACCAGAGCACCCGATGGCTCACAATTTCCAACGGTGAAATCCCGCCAAAGAATTTCCAATACAATGGAAACAGCCCCCAGCTCGCGTAAGCGAGCAGGGCATAGATATAGCCGGCTCCAGGAGAGTTCTTCGTTGGCACGCCGTGGAGACTAGCGGAGTGTCCTCCCGTTTGCCCCGCAGTTTTTACCAGATTGGTCCGCTCAGGGGGATTGCCATCCGGCCTTTTCTGCTCGCTCGCGACTTTTCCTAATTATTTCAAAGGTTCCCAAGTCCTCACTCGTCCGATGCGCGCAGCTTGGTGAGGACGCTGAAGTCCTCGAGAGTGGTCGTGTCGCCGGTGATCGCCGTGCCTGCCGCAACCTGCTTGAGGAGCCGTCGCATGATTTTGCCGCTCCGGGTTTTCGGCAGAACTTCGGTGAAGCGGATGTCGTCGGGTTTGGCGATGGCTCCGATGGAATGCGCGACATGCCGCCGGAGAGTCTCCGCCAGGTCCTTGCTGGCCTTGTGGCCGGAACGCAGAGTGACAAATGCCACGACCGCCTGGCCCTTGATATCATCCGGCCGGCCGACCACAGCGGCCTCGGCGACATCCGGGTGCGACACGAGTGCGCTCTCGACCTCGGCGGTGCCGAGACGGTGGCCTGCGACGTTGAGGACATCGTCGATGCGTCCAACGATCCAGAAATATCCGTCATGGTCCCTGCGGGCTCCGTCGCCTGTGAAGTAGCAGCCTTTCACCTCGCTCCAATATTGTTTCCGGTAGCGGGGCTTGTCCCCGTAAATGGTTCGGAGCATCGATGGCCATGGCTTGCGGACGACGAGTTTTCCGCCCTCCATAGGCCCGACTTCGTTTCCGTTGTCATCAACGATCGCGGCGTCGATTCCAAAGAACGGGAGCGTCGCCGTGCCCGGCTTGAGCGGGGTGACTCCCGGCAGCGGAGAAATCATGATTGCGCCGGTCTCGGTCTGCCACCAGGTATCCACGATCGGGCAGCGGCTTTTGCCGATGTGCTTGAAATACCACATCCACGCTTCCGGATTGATCGGCTCGCCGACCGTCCCCAACAGGCGGAGCGATGAGAGATCGTGCTTTTTGGGCCAGTCGTCGCCCCACTTCATAAATGCCCGGATCGCTGTCGGCGCGGTGTAGAGGATCGTGACGCCGAATTCGGCGATGATTTTCCAGAACCGGTCCGGTTCCGGCCAGTTCGGCGCTCCCTCATACATCACGCAGGTGGCCCCGTTCGCGAGCGGTCCGTAAACCAGATAGCTGTGCCCGGTGATCCATCCGACGTCGGCCGTGCACCAGTAAACATCGTCCTCCCGGAGATCGAAAACGTATTTTGTCGTCGCGGCTGTCTGCGTGAGGTAGCCGCCGGTCGTGTGCAGGATCCCCTTCGGCTTTCCGGTGGACCCGCTGGTGTAGAGGATGAAGAGCGGATGCTCGCTGTCCACCGGATGTGGCGGGCATTTCGCATCGACGTATTCGGCTTCGCGGTGCCACCAGACGTCGCGACCTTCCTGGATGTGGATGTCCAGATGCGTCCGGCGGAAAACAATCACGCGGCGCACCTGCTTCACGCCTTCGAGCGCGTGGTCGACATTTTGTTTCAACGTCACGATCTGGCCGCGGCGGTATCCGCCGTCCGCGGTGACGACGACCGTCGCCCCGCTGTCAACGATCCGGTCCTTGATGCTCTCGCTGCTGAACCCGCCGAAGACCACATTGTGAACCGCCCCGATGCGCGCGCATGCGAGCATGGCAATCGATGCTTCCGGGATGAGCGGCATGTAGATAAGAACCCGGTCGCCGGATTTCACACCGTTGCGCTTCAGGATATTCGCAAAAATGCAAACCTCGCGGTGAAGCTGGTGGTAGGTCAGCGTGCGGCGCTCGCCGGGTTCCCCCTCCCAGATGATCGCGGCTTTGTTGCGGCGCGGCCCGGTGAGATGCCGGTCCAGGCAGTTTTCGCTCGCGTTCAGGCGTCCGCCGACAAACCACTTGGCGAACGGGACTTTCCAGTCCAGGACGCGCGACCACTTTTTGCTCCAGACCAATGAGGCAGCTTCTTTGGCCCAAAACTTTTCCGGCGACTTGATCGACTCCGCATGCAGTTTTTTGTAAGCAGCCGGGTTTGAAATCAGCGCCTTTTTTGAAAATTCCTTCGAGGGTTTGAAAACGCGTTTCTCGATCAGGTGGGACTCGATGCCGGTGGATGCGGTGGTTTTGGCCATAGGGGAAGGCAAGCCTAAACACGAAATCCTTCCGGATGCAACCAACGGTTTTTGATCTTTGTCAAAAACCTTATCGGCCGGTGGCTGCCCGCATTTGATCGCAGTAGTAGCGGACCAGGTCCCACTCCGCCTCGAGCGGAATCCTGTGGTCCGGGCAGGGGATGTAGCCCCCCATCGCGATCAGCGGCTTCAACCTTTCGATCTCCGCGTCGATGGCCTGGCGGTCGATCGCGAACACCCGTTTGTCCATCCCCCCCACACCGCGGATTTCTCGGCCGTATTTTTCGCGCCAGGGACCAATGCTGGCTGACCAGGTGCCGACTTCGATCGGGAACATGATGTTCACCCCGCTCTCCAGCCAGTCCGGTACGAGAAGATCAATGCATCCGTCGCAATCGACCGAGGCAAACTCCGCGCCATGACTGCGCGCCAGAGCAGTGATCTTTTTATACCAGGGCGCGCAGGCCTCATGGAAGAATGCCGGATTCACCAACGGGCCCTTGTTGAAACAGATGTCCTCCCAGAAGTGCAGGAAATCGACCTTTGCTCCCGTGGCGAAAAATTCCGCGGTGCCGCGCAGGCTCAAGTCGCCCACGGTATCCACGATTTCCCGCACAAGGTCGGGATCATCGGCAAACATGTAAGCCAAGCCTTCGACGCCAACCCAGTTGCGGACACACCCGATGAGACTTCCGGCCCACAGCCCCGCCAGTTCCGCACGATCACTCTTCCGCAGGTAGTCCGAACCGCCCGCTTCCAGGCTGATGCTGCCCGCCGGGGTTGAGACTCTTGCTTCCCGGATTCGTTCCGGGCTCCACCGAAGACGGGGAAGATAGTGTTCCTCCCAGGATGCGCGGTCAGTCAGAAGATGGCTGACTTCGGACGGGATGGAGAGCACGCCCGGGTGATCCATGACCGTTACGCCGTCCGCCTGCCGGACGTGCCGTCTGCCATCCGGAAAAACCTGCAGGACTTCCCGTTCAAATTCCGGCCGGAGCCCGACATGGGCACCGGCTGACGCGCCCCACCCGATGTCAAATCCAAGCTTTTCTGCAACCATCCTCTCCCCGGAGCCGCCTCCAATTTCCTTCCTCTCCGCGTCGCAGGGGATCCTACCTTCCGCCTCCCACTTGTCATAGAGTTCATCCCAGAAGCCGAAATGGACGAGCGGCATCCAATCGTAAGGTTCGTAGCGCAGGATCCGCAGGACGCGGTCACGCATCGTCAATTCCCGAGCCTGAGTCGTGGTCTTCAATGCACGCTCCCTTCCCAAGAGGTGTCCCCGCAGGGGCCGCCGCCGGCATGCTCCGCGACGCTTGAAACCACTTCGCCGCGCATGTTCAAAACGGGATGGTAGAACCGGGAAATCGATTCCGTCGCCTCGTCCACGTAATGCCCGATAAATGTTCTCCGCCAACGGGTCTTGCTTTTATTCGGGCCGGAGCCGTGGATCAGGTTGCCTCCAAAAAACATCGTCTGCCCGCGGCTGACGGGAACGGCAACCGGCTTTTGGCCTTTTGGGAAATGGCCGATCACCCCGTCGGATTTGACCGTCCACGATTCCCCTTCGGAACCTGTGCAAAGGATATCGCGATTTTGGGATCCCGGGGTCACGAGAAGGCAACCATTTTCCTCGTCGGCGCCATCGATGGGTGTCCACGCGGCGATGCATGTCGTCGGCTTCGAAAGGAGATAAAAGTTGTCCTGATGCATTCCCTGCCCGCTGGCGCCGGGAGGCTTGAAATAATACATCGTCTGCACCCCGAGCGCGGGCTTTCCAAGGAGGACTTCCAGAACCGCTGCAACCCGGGGATGAGTGAACCACCCGACAACCTTTTCGCTGGTGCGGTGGGGATGCATGGCGCGGACCTGATATTTGCTGCTGTCCACCTCTTCGACGCGGCGCTTGCTGCCGCCGCTATCCAGGTAGCCGTCCGGAGAATTCTTCCACTCCTCGAAAAATCGCTCGATCTCGTCAAGTTCCTGCCCGGAATACAATCCGTCGATGACGCAATAGCCTTTTTCGTGAAAGGATTTCATCTGCTCATCGGTCACGGACGCCGGGAAACTGGTCGTGGTTTGCATGGCTGGAGTCTTGCGGAGTCCGGGGGGATTTGCCATGGCATAACATGCCAAAAAGCTATAATATCCGGCTATGCTGAATTTTGAGAAAGTCTTTGATCCGCTGTGGAACCCGGGTGTGCGGGCAATTTCGGCCGGGGAATTCCGTCAGGGATCGCGCTATTCTGTGACGCGACCGAAGGGCCGGGGCGACTACCTCCTGCTCGCCACTGTTGGTGGCTCAGGATTGCTGGAATCCGGAGAAATACGTCTGGAAACGGAGCCTGGAAGCGTGGCGCTTTTTGAGCCGCATGCACCCCAGCATTACCAAACGAATCCGCATGGGCGATACTGGCACCTCGTCTGGGCGCATTTTCAGAGCCGTCCCACCTGGAACGCATGGCTCAACTGGCCCTCTCCGGCTCCCGGATTCCGCGTGGCGGGAATTCCCGAGGGAGAGGCCCGGACAAATTCCTGGAAATCCCTCCGGCGCATCCGGCGGTCGCTCGAATTGCCGGGCACCTCGAGCGAGGACCTTGCCCTGAACGCCCTGGAGAATGCCCTGCTGTGGATCCGCGAAGCGCTCGCGAGGGAGGGGCGTTTCCAACTCGACCCCAGGATCCGGCGGGCACTCGACATCATGAGCTCCGACCTGGCCTCTCCGTTTTCGGTGGATGGCCTGTCGCGGGCCTGCAGTCTTTCCGCCTCTCGGTTCACCCATCTGTTCCGGGATCAGGTGGGGACGAGCCCCCAGCGGTTCGGCGAGCGCTGCCGCCTGAACCGCGCCGCAGAGCTGCTGCGCCACGGTGGAATGACGGTCGGTGAGGTCGCCCGCGAAGTCGGCTTCGACAATGCGTTTTATTTTTCCAACCGGTTCCGCAAAGCCTTTGGAAAAAGCCCGCGCGCTTTTGCACAAGCGCTCCCGTGACAATCCGTCCCCGGCGGGATTTCTAACCTCCGGCGATGGCTGGGACGATGCTGATCTCGTCGCCGTCCTTGACGGCTGTGGCCTTCTCTTCGAGGAAGCGGATGTCCTCGTCATTGACGAATATGTTCACAAACCGGCGGACATTGCCCTGCTCGTCGCAGATCCGCTCGATGAGACCGGGGAAAGCTTTGTCGAGATTGGTGAGGATTTCACCGATGGTGGCCCCTTCGGCCGGGACGACTTCCTGGTCGCCGGTGAGTTTGCGGAGCGGAGCGGGGATGCGGACTTGTATGTTCATGTGAAGTTTTAAGGCTAAAGGTTGTAAGTATTAAGTTGTCGGGGTTGATGTGGTCTGCGATTTCGGTGGCTCTTAAAACTTAAATCTTAAACCTTAAGGCTCCCCGCGACAGCGGCGTCGTTGGCGATGAGGGCCTCGAATTCCCGGAGGCTGGGGTTGATGAGCCGCGGCTCGCCGCATTTTCCATGGATCGCCTCCTGGGTTTTGAGGCCGTGCCCGGTGATGCAGAGGACAATGCTCTCGTCGCGTGGGATTTTCCCGGAATCGATCAGCTTCTTTGCGCAGGCGACGGTGACTCCACCGGCTGTCTCCGCAAAAATCCCCGCATATTCCGCCAGCAGGCGGATCCCATCGACCACTTCCTCATCGGTGCAATCCTCGGCGCTGCCGCCGGTTTCCTGCATGCTGCGGAGCGCATAGTAACCGTCCGCCGGAGTTCCGATTGCGAGCGATTTGACAATCGTCTGCGGATCCGGAACCGGCTTGACGATGTCCGTCGCTTTTTTTTGCGCGGCGGAAATCGGCGAGCAGCCGGTGGCCTGGGCGCCATGGACGGAAAATGGAGCCTCGTCCAGAATGCCCACCTGGATGAACTCTTTGTAGGATTTGTGGATTTTCGTGAGCAGGGAACCGCTGGCCATCGGGATGACCGTGTGGCGGGGGAGTTTCCAGCCGAGCTGCTCGGCGATCTCGAAGCCCATGCTTTTCGAACCTTCGGCATAATACGGGCGCAGGTTCACGTTGACGAAGCCCCAGCCGTATTTTCCCGCGATCTCCGAGCAGAGGCGGTTCACTTGATCGTAGGCGCCGTGGATGCCGATGACATGCGTGCCATAAACCAATGAACCCAAGACCTTGCTCCGCTCAAGATCCGCAGGGATGAGGACATAGCTGGTCAAGCCGGCGGCTGCGGCGTTCGCAGCGACCGAATTCGCCAGGTTTCCGGTCGATGCGCATGCCACGATTTTGAATCCCAGCTCGCGGGCGCGGCTCAGCGCCACCGAGACCACGCGGTCTTTGAAGGAAAGCGTTGGATAGTTGACAGTGTCGTTCTTGATGTAGAGCTCGGAGACCCCGAGCTTTTCGGCAAGGCGGTCGGCTTTGACCAGTGGGGTGAATCCCACCTGGGCGCCCACGGTCGGTTGTCCGTCAATGGGAAGCAACTCGCGGTATCGCCACATCGACTGAGGGCGCGAGGAAATGATCTCGCGGCTGATGTTCTTTGCGATCAGTTCATAATCGTAGGCGGCCTCAAGCGGCCCGAAATCGAACTCGCAAATGTGGATGGCTTCCTTCGGGTAGAGCCGTCCGCACTCCCGGCATTTAAGGTTGGAAAAGTAGGTCTGTTGTTCGCTCATGGTAATTTTTCCAATCGGGAGCGGACGAGGAAACGGGCCGGTTCTTGCCAAGGAACTGACTCATCTCATCTTTTCCCCGGATTTTCGCTTTCGCGGAAAACCGGAGCTGGATTTGGCACCTGGGCCCGGAAGTTCCCGGCTGCATCAAACAGTCGGTCATTCCCAGCGGTTGCCGTGGCTTCACAGGGCCAGTCCCTCTGCCACTCTCGATAAGATTCCCGCAAATAATCCTCGGTAATTGATTTCCGTCAAGGGAAAATTGATTACTGCAATCCCGCCGTGTGGGATTGGTTGGCGGTGTTTGAGGAATAGGAGCACCTTCGTTTTCTACAACAGGATTCGACATTCAGGATTTCCGGTATCTGGAGCGCATGTTCCGGCTCCTCACCAGAGCAACAGGTGCTTTGCTGAACGAATCTCAAGGCCGGCTCAACCGCAGCCGCAGAAATCGCCTTGCTCCGGTGCCGGCCGGCAGGTTGTCACGGACCTTGAGCATCGATGCGTTATCGATAACCGTGGTTGTGAACGTCGGGCCACTTTGCCAGGTGGTCAAATCGCTCGAGACCTCCGCCCTCCAACTCACATCCGCGGGCATTTCCTCTGTCCGGTTCAGAGTCAGAGTCAGATACCCTTCCTCGACTGCCGGTGCCGGGGTGGCCGGCCCTGGCTGCGCCGGGTTCGATCCGAATGCGTATTCCGCCAGATTCGGAATGCCGTCACCATCAAAGTCTGCGCTCGCAAGCCCTGTGTTCGTCGCGGCCTGGCTGCCGAATTTGGCCGATCTCCATTGGTCGAAGAGGCTGTCATGCACCACCAGGGTGGCGGCAGCCGGCGCTTCGAGTATTGCACCGCCTTGCGGTGTGGCGAGAGAGAGTTGCACGCTCACATCACCATCGACGGAATCCGGTGAGAGCAGGTTGAGCAGAAGCATTTTGTCCGTCAAATCACCATCCGCCCAGGAGAGAGTGGTTGAGGCAGGCGTGTAGTGTGTGCCCGGCAGAGCGGAGCCCGTGAAGTCGGTCGCACACACGACGCTTACAGGACCGGACCCTCCCCCGGTGCGCTGGACCACCACCGCCTTGGTCGTCGGAACCGCCCCTTCCTGCGCCTCAAAAGTTGGATACGCAAAGCTGAGCATGCCCGCATCCGGCGTCACGGCGGCGAAGGAATTGCCAAGGCGGATTTCGTCCATTGAACTTTGATTGGACCCGGTTGCTCCCGCCGCGAACCCAAGACCCTGGAATGTGATATTCGTGGCTCCCGTGGTGGTCCACGATGCGGCCGGGGCAGCGGGAGCCTCTCCTCCAAGTGAGGACGGGTTCACGAACAGATCGAAGCGGTCCTGAACGCCAAAACTGAGCTTGAGAACAAGCAGCACCGCCTGGCCGGTGACCACTGGGACGTTGGTGCGGACAAAGTCGAATCCATTGTTGGACGCGTTTCGGACCTGTAGCGACCAGTAACGGACGCCGCCGGAAAGCGCGGCAGTACCGCTACCGCCGAAGCCTACCGCCACCATTGCGCCACCCAGACTCAGGTTGCCCGTATTCCCGAGAAACAGCAATGCCCGGTCGTCATCTATGGAATCTTTCCTAATTACGGTGCTGAGCCAGAGGGTCGTGCCATCAGCTCCCAGTGCGGTCGGGGTTACTCCTGCAGCCCTGAATAGCGCGAAGGATGAGGCATTCGCATCGAAAACCCGGGAAGCAACCGTGAACCCGAACCCGCCGCGCACATGGGATCCGGACGAACGCAGCCTGGGAACAGCAGGGGCGGAGATTTCCGCCAGCTTGTAGCCGTCGAGATACGTGGCGGCCGAAAAACCCGCGAGCTGCCATGCATTGGAAAACCCGATGCCGGTGCTGACGTTCTGAAGAAACGGGGCAAATGGTGCTGCGGCGGGAGACAGGTCGAATGGGTCCCATGCGAGAAGCGTATCCACGAATTGATACTCGACCGCCCCGTCAAGCGCTACGGAGGCGGAGTTGCCTTGCCCGCCGGCGCTTTGCGCGGCATCGGCGGGAATGCTGATCGCAACCGGACCCGATCGTGTCATGCCGGTGACGGCTACGATGAACCGGGTGCCGACCTTCGGTTCAGCTTCTGTCACCGTCACAGTGGATGCGCCACTGTCGCCGGCAAGTATGACGTCGGCAGCAGTAAACCCGGTGACCGGCTCACTGAATGTCGCGGTGAAATTAACGGCGCCCGACGTGGGGCTTGCCTGCCCGACAGCATGGCTGATTGTGCAGGCCGGGTGTCCGGCCGCAGGGGTGGTCGCGCCGTCGAACACTAGCAGATAGGCCGAACCCGGCGGCATGGTGAAGGTGTAGACCGGCGAGAAATCCGTTACCGGCGACTGGGCGATGTCGATGGCTCCTGACGTGGTGTTGTTCGCGCGGGGGTCCCCGGTGAGCGTGTAGCGAGTGCCTCCGACGACCGAGGTGAACGGCAATCGCAGCGTCACTGGCGTATCGCCGGTGACTTTACGGGAGATCACAAAAATCGAATAGGTGTCCCCGTCGCGCATGGCATAGGGAACGACAAGCGGAGTGGAGGGAGAGGCGGGATATGTCGTGTTGTTGCGCGAGACCCAGGCTTCGACATCGCGCGTGGGCGTCGAGTGGATCGAGGTGTCGAGCATTGCCCCGCTCGCGAAGCGGTTCCTCATCTGCATCGCCAGCCAGGCGGTGTGGGGGCGGTAGCCCGCCGAGCGCAGGCTGTGCGAGGACCAGTTGTAATAGCGGTTGAGGCAAAAGAACAACTGGGGGTCAACCCCGCGGCTGGATCCGTAGAGGAACAGATCCAGCGTGGCCACACCTGCGGCAAGTGATTTTCCATAGAGTTCCTGCACGGGATCGAACACCGTTTGCGGTGTGGGCAGCTCGTAGCCGGGCCCCGCCTCGTAGTTTGCAAGCCGGTAGGTGTGGCCGAGCGCATCGAGCTGGTCGCGCGTTGCAGCCTGCGTATCGACCGACTGCCGCAGCGCTGTCGGTCCGAACAACATGTAGTCCTGCAAACCCTCGTCAGTGAATGCGCCGCCGCCGATTTCGATGCCGGCGTCAAACCCGCCAATGTAGGCCCCGAAATCGACAATGTGCGCGGAAGGGTTCTGCTGCTTGGCCGTGGGGCCGAATCCACCCGCCGTGGCACTCGGCAATTGGCCGTTGAGCACAAACTCGATCTTTGCCTCCACCTCCGGAGTGAAATAACTGCTGGCTTTGGCGGCGCTGAAAAAATGTTCAGCCATCCTCCCGTATGTTGCGGCCGGAAAAACCCACGGGTCGAAGGTCGGGCTGTTCCACATCTCGTTGCCGTATTCCAGGCGCAGCTTGGGGAACTCGTCAGCCCACGTGCGAGTGGAGCCGCCGCGCTGAAGGTATCTTTTGTGAGCCCAGGGTTTGAGCTCCGGGGTATCCGTGCCGGGATTAGCCACCGGGTCATACGGGGCGGCCAGGTATTCGATCAGCCCCCGCCATTCGTCCTCGTCGAAATACGGCCCGACCACGATCCATGGCGTGGCTCCGGAGTCCAAGCAGAGCGGCAGCGCGGTCGGCAGGGTGCAATTGTAGTCGAAGTAGGTTTCTCCGCCCTGGAGCGCTCCCCACTGGATGCGCGCGGAGGTGTCCGGGCCGGTGATGTCGTCGAGGAATGTTCCGAGCTTCGCATCGGTCTCGCCGCATCGGATGCGGATCGAGCCGGGTGCATAATCGATGAGATCCTGCCTCGAATCGGCCATAAACGCGAAGGCCGGCTGTGCGACCTCGTGGATGGAAAAATTATCCACCCAGACAGCGCCGGGCCCGATAAAGCTCAAGACCGCCTCGACAGTTCCGTTTGCTGCATTCGGGTAGGCCATCTGAGGCAACGTCCATTCGTATTTCCGCCAGGTCCCATCCACGGCGGCAAACGTGGTGTCTGCAGCGCTGTAGTCTGCAGTCAGACGGAAACGGACATTGCCGGAAGGGACTCCCTCCTGCCGCAGCCAGACCGAAACCCGGTAGGTGCGGTCGGGATAAAGTGAACCAAGGTAGCCGGAGGGGTCGGTGAAAATGCGCTGGCGGATGCTGACTTCCTGGTTTCCGGTTGTGTCGAAGCGCAGGCACGACTGGCCGGCATCATCCGGCAGCCCGGCTGCCCCGGCGACAGGATGACGGACGCGGATTTTGGAGGCAGGCAGGCCGTAGGGCCACCCGTTACCGCACCGGAGTGACCAGATTTCGTTCGGGGTCAGGCGCCCGTTGGCGAGTTCGAAGGGCGCGTTGAGCGATTGGTGATCGATGAAGTAGATATCGTCGGCAGCCACCGGCGGATCCCCCGGGCTGGACGTAATAAGGATGCGGTTTTCCTCCGCAGGCGCGATCGACTTTCGATAGATCCAATATCCGGCCAGATCGGCGTCGGCTGGTGCGGTCCAGTTCAGGGTGATGGCACCAGGTGCAGGGGTGGCTGCGAGGTTGGTTGGTGCGGCGGGTGCGGTGAAATCGCGCTGAAAATATGTACCGTTGAATGTCGCGGGCGTTTGCGGACCAGTAGTTCCCGTTGCTGCCGTCGCCGTGACGGCTGACGAGGCTACCGAGCGGTTGCCCGAGGTGTCGATGGCGCGGATCACGTAGGTGTAGGCAACACCCGGAGTAAGGCCGGCATCCGTGAATGTTGTGCCGGAAACAGGCGCACCAGGCACGCGGCTGAATCCGTCCGTGTGGTAGCTCGTGACTGTATTGCGCCTGAGGAGTTCGTAGCGGTTGGTGGTCCCGTTCAGCCGGTAAATACGGATGGTCGCCCCATCGAAAAATCCGTCGCCGAGCGTATTGTAAAATGACGTGTTCTGCGTTCCGGCATTCGCAACATAGTCCGCGCCTCCAGCGGTGGCGGTGCCCTTGATTCGCAGTGCCATCGGTTCGAAGCCGGGATCCCGGCCCCGATTGTTGAGTTCGGTCTCATGCACGATATTCACGCCGTAACGCTCCGGGGAGGGCGCAAGCACGGTCGTGCCGATGGTGAAATCCGCTGCGGCATCCGGATCAGCGGAGAGGCACGCCGGGGAGAGGGCAAACGCCGACAAGGACACAGCAGCCAGTAGTCTCCTCATGGCCAATGGCGGACTGCAAATATCTGGGGGGCCAGGTCTTCCACCCGATCAAGTGATGTGCGGAAACCTACCTGAAGCCTCTGCCAAGTCAAGATGCTGCCCGCGAGCTCCTGCGGCTCGCCAAGGGTGAGCCTGTCGGGCTGGGGTGCTAGCGGAATGGACTGCCTGCGAATATTTTGTGGTAGACAGGGCGGTATGGCCATTTGGCTCCGTAAGCCGAGTAGGCCATCCAGGTTTCAAAGGTATCCATACGCATGACGAGGGATTGGAATGTCGCGCTGTCGTTCTTGAGGCCAAGTCGGAAGATGGCGCCCGAGGTTGCGGAACATCCGTCGCGGGATGTGTAGCCCATGATGGCCTTCATCTGGTCAAGGTTGACCGGGCCCCCGCTTAAATCCTGCCGCAGCAATTTCCGGAAATTTTCCAGGCGCAGGTGGTTGTGGGAGTCCCCGACATGATTCGGGAATGCTCCAGGGAGAAGGAAACTGTTCACGCTGGCGATGGCTTCCGGCATGTCCCACGTGATCCCGTCTCTTAGTTTTGTCGTGGAGGAGCGGAGTTTTCCGCGCTGTCCGGCCGGGCGGCTGGTGTCATATTCCAGGACATGGGCGGTATCGGCGTCCGCAAGCAGGATCAGGGACCCCGTGCCATACTCGCGCCGCTCGAGGGCCTTCTCGGCCCCGGCCAGCGTGCGGCTGTTTTCGATCACCCACCGCAGATCGATCGTGGGCGAGCGGGCTCCATGCTTGGGGATCGATGGTTCGCTCGACGGCCAGCTATCAAGTGAGCCTCCGAAAAGATGGTGCCTGTTGAACACATTGTTCGGGAACAACTCGCCGATCATGCCGTTCCCTGCGGACGATCTGTCACCATTGTGGAAAACAAACATCGCATTCCAGGAATCCATCTCTTTGTTCGGCGGCCAGTCGTTATTGCGGCCCACGATGGATTTTCCGGTGGCGGAACCCCTGCCGAAGACTGCGGCCGCGGAACAGGCGGCGGCCTGGGTCACGTCCTCAAAGATCAGGGAAACGAAATTCTCATTGGCGGACAAATGCCCGTCGCCGAGTTTGTCGACCGGCCACGAGAAAACGAGCCCCATGCCGTCAATTTCGTCCAGGTATTCGCGGGGGATGTTTTTCCTCAGTGCATTGGCGGCAGCCAGAGCCTTCGCGAAGGTCATACGGCGCGCGGGATCCGCGATCCCCTTGTTCACGTCATCGATTGTTTCCTTCAGAAACCGGTCGGTCAGCGCCTCGAATTTTGGAAAATTGCCGCGGATGGCGGCCGCGTATTGCCGCCCGGCCTCGCGGTGCGTTACGGCGGTCAGATCGAAGTCGACGCGATAGCATCCGGCCTTTTTGTCATAGGCGAGCGTTACGCCACCGGGTTCTGCGGCTGGCATCAGGGCGGTTCCGGCAAGCAGAAAGAGCATGGCGGCAGCGGCTCCGGCACGTTGAGGGAAATACGTCGGTTTCATTTGAGAGTCTGCTTCTGAGGGTTGCGCCAATATTAAACGGATGGAAATCGAATTGCTACCGCCCGGCCGTCGAGGGAAAGACCGGCAGCACGATCTTCGAGGGGGTGTCCGGCCCGAAGTGCACCTTGATCGCCGCCTTGCGCGTTTCGGACTCGGTGGTTTCGGATTTTCCGGTCTGCAGATTCCGCGAGTAGGTCGGGAACCACGAAGCGTGGATATACACCCGCAGGCGGTGGCCTTTCTTGAAGCAGTTTCCGGTGATCAGATTATCGAATTCCAGTTTCACAACCTCGCCTGGCTTGAGCAGTTTTGGTTCCGGCGTTTTGTCGCGCAGGCTGGCACGGATGACCTCGTGTCCTGCGGCTTCGAGATTGAATGCGGTGCCATCCGGCGCAACGTCGATGATCCGGAGGTAGAGGTCGAAATCCGGAGCATCGCTCGATGCATAAATTTCCGCCGGAAGGATCCCGAGAACGGTCGTGTCCGCAGCGAAGGGTTCTGTTTCAAACGTGAGGACCGCCGGGTCATTGGCCAGATCACGCAGGTCAAATGCTCCATAGGTTGTTTCCACATCATCGCGGACAGGATGCGCCGGATCCGATACGAATGAGCTGCTGCCGGAGACCTCCGGTTGCTGGCTGGCAAGTGTTCCCGGTTTTCCGCCAGCCTCTGCGGCCGGGGCAAGGTAAAGCGTTTTGTCGATGGAATCCGGGAGCGGCCACGTCTGGCCCGTTTTCCAGGTATCCGACCCCATGACATAGGCCTGCACGTTCGGCCAGTCCTTCACGCCGTTGTCAATGCCGCGAACATGGTGGTCCATCCAGTCGAGCACGATCTGATGGTAGTTCAACTTCGCGGCGGGGCCGAACGTCCGCTTGCCGGCAACATCCTTGCCGACGGCATCGACGCCGTGGATCCAGGGGCCGAGGATCAGCTTGTTTCGCGGGTCCGCTTCTCCTGCGCGCACTTTGGCCAGGCCGACAAAATTGGTGATTGCCCCCTCGCTGCCGTAGGGCTCGTCGTGCCAGCCGGAGAGGCTCAGGACAGCGGCTTTCACATTTCCGTATTTGGTCCGCATGTTCCCCCATTCCCACCAGGGATCGTATGGGCCGTGTTCGAGCCACGTGTAGTAATACGGCTCCGTGTCTCTCAGGTGGGGCATTTTCAGAGTGGGAATCCACCCCTGGATTGCGTCGGCGCCGCCGAGTTTCTTCCACTCGGCCTTGGCCTCGTCGTAAGTCTTCGGTCCCGGCAGGTCCTTTCTGACGCGCGTGTCCGGCGTCATGTTGATGTAGCACCAGTTCGCCCAGCCTGACTCAAAAACGCCGCCGAAATAAACCGCTTGAGGACCGATCGTGGAGGGCCCCATCGCCAGCACCATCGCCTTCAAATGCGGGGGATTTTCAACCGCTGCGAGCCATTGGACGGCACACGGGTATGAGAGCCCGAACGTTCCGACGTTCCCATCCGACCATGGCTGCTTCGCCGCCCATTCAATCGTGTCGTAGCCGTCCCTTCCCTCGTTCACGTAAGCGGTGAACTCCCCGTCCGAGGAGAAGCGGCCGCGAACGTCGCAGACGACCATTGCATAGCCGCGCTTCACAGCCTCCGCAAACGTCCGCTCGTTCTCCTCGTCGCCCTCGCACTTGTCATAGGGAGTCCGGAAGATGAGCACAGGATACTTGCCGTCCTTCTTCGGCCGGCGCACATCCGCTCGCAGGATCACCCCGTCACGCGCCGGGATTTCAACGTTTTTTTCGAGATAGATACCGGGGTCTTCAGTCTGCTCCGCTCCGTAAGCTGCGGCGAAACCACTGAGGCTGATCAGGAAAACGCAGGCACCTGTAAGCGCTCTCCGGGTTGATGGTTGCGCCAGAAGTGCAGACCCGCCCAGAAGCGTTTTCATGGGGCAAGAATGACCGTCCGCCCCACGGATATCAATCGAATTTCCAAGCAGGCCCCGCCTTCCCGCAACAGGCGCCCGCACGGAATAACCGCTTCCTGAAAACTTCTATTCGGCCCGGGCGTTGAGGATCTCGATGAGCTCTCTGGCGGACTCGGGAATTTTGGTTCCCGGGCCGAAGATCGCGACGGCTCCGGCTTCGCGGAGGAACGCGTAATCCTGGGCCGGGATGACTCCGCCCGCGACGACGAGGATGTCTTCGCGTCCGAGGCGCTTGAGTTCGGCCATGAGGGCGGGCAGGAGGGTTTTGTGTCCGGCGGCGAGGCTGGACATGGCGACGATGTGGACATCGTTTTCGACAGCCTGCTTGGCGGTTTCCTCCGGGGTCTGGAAGAGCGGGCCGATATCGACATCGAAGCCGAGGTCCGCATAGCCGGTGGCGACCACCTTGGCTCCACGGTCGTGTCCGTCCTGTCCCATCTTTGCGATGAGGATGCGGGGGCGGCGGCCTTCGCGTTTTTCGAAGTCGTCGGCCATCGCGCGCACTTTTTTAATGTCGTCCATATTTCCGTAGGATGAGGCGTAAACCCCGCTGATCGAGCGAATCACAGCCTTGTAGCGTCCGGCAACCTTTTCCACCGCATCGCTGATCTCGCCGAGCGACGCGCGGGCCTGAGCGGCCTCGATCGCGAGGGCGAGGAGGTTGCCGTTCTTCTTGTCCGAAGCGGCTGCGGTGATGGCGGCGAGGCAGCGCTGGACGGCGGCTTCATCGCGCTCGGCGCGGAGTTTCTTGAGGCGCTCGATCTGCGAGGTGCGGACCGCCGTGTTGTCCACGGTGAGAATGTCGAGCGGGTCTTCTTTTTCCAGGCGGTATTTGTTGACGCCGACGATCGTCTCGACGCCCGAGTCGATTTTCGCCTGCCGGCGGGCGGCGGCTTCCTCGATGCGCATTTTCGGCAAACCGGTTTCGATTGCCTTCGACATGCCGCCGAGGGCTTCGACCTCCTGAATGTGAGCCCAGCCTTTTTCGAGAAGTTCGTGGGTGAGGGCCTCGACGTAGTAGCTGCCGCCCCATGGGTCGACGACCGAGCAGATGCCGGTTTCGTTCTGGAGGAAGAGCTGTGTGTTGCGCGCAATGCGGGCCGAGAAGTCGGTCGG
>CAZRIL010000008.1:0-26561 GCA_964600115.1 uncultured Chthoniobacter sp.
AGAGCGGAGCGTTGCGCCGTCAAGGACACTCTTTTCGCCAAGAACCTCCAGAATCCCATTGGCGGCCTGTGCGTTGCAGAGCACTGCTCCGGCAAGAGCCTGCCGGTAGATCGGCGTGAGAGAGAGGAGATAGAAAACAGCCATGACGGCCACAAACCGCAGCCCGAATCCCAACAGCGGACGCTTGGACTCATACCATGCACGGCAGGACTCTTTGAAAGAAGGCGGTTTTTTAGGCGGTGCGCGGTGCTTCTTGCTCTTGCGGCTCATGTCGTCCGTGCATGATGAGGCATCGGAAGATTTCTGCGCGGCAAGAATCGGTTCGCTGTCAGAAAAATCAGAATAAGCAGGCCGATGATCCCCGCCAGAGGCATCACGTCAACGCCCGCTCCTCCACCGGTGAAAGTCATCGGCAGCGAGCCGTTGTTGCTGGCGGTGTTTCCTGCCACGTCCAGTGCCTCGATTTCATAGTAGAAAACCTGTCCCGAGGCCTGGGCTCCATTTTGGGAAATCGAGCTTGTCCATTGGTTCGCCCCGGCGGATGTCATGCTTGTGAAAGCACTCCAGCTGCGGGTGGCATCGGCGCTGATGCACCAACGCATTTTGGGATAACCGCTGGCGAGCCCGCTGAGGGCATCACTGACGGTGGCCGAAATGGTGACGACACCGGGGCTCTGCGGAACCGGATTGGGGCTGGCACTCACGCCACTGATCGTCGGCAGCGCGGCGTCCACCTTGAGGTTGAAAACGGCTGGTGGACTCCAGAATCCATTCACATTCTTTGCCCTGACTTGGGCGGTGTGTTGGCCATCGGCAACGTTGTTCCACGTTGCCGTCGGGGAGGTTGTCGTCACCGTCAATCCGGGCGTGGCGTCTTGTGCGAAACTGTAGCCATCAACCGGTGACGAGCTTTCTGGTGCACCCCATGTGAAGGTGTGATTTTTGTTCTTCGTCCATGCCCCTTCCACGGCGTTGTTGCTCACAAATCCCTGAGGGGCATCGAAGATCCCGGCGTCCAGCTCGGTGGTTCCCGTCAACCGTCCGAGATCGTCGATTTGGAAAGTCGTTGGCTGTGCCCCCGGAGCAGCGACGGTTTGCAGCTCGCCAAACCGAGTGTAGGAAAAATCGGTGGTGACATTCGCCGTGCCGCCGCCCTCCTGAGGCATCGCATAGATGGCTTTTGTGATGTCTCCGTTTGCCGGGTCGTGCTCGAACGTCACCGTGCGATTTCCCACATCGGTCATGGTCTTCAACCACTTCGTGATCGGATCGTAATGGTAGGTCGTCGTCCCGGCGGGAGTCGTGACGGTTTTGATGCGGTCGAGTTCGTCAAATGTGTAGGTGATCGCACTGCTCAGGCGCGGATCGGTGATCCTCCAGAGCCTTCCCAAAGCATCGTATTCATAACCGACGGTCACATTGGTCGGGTCTGTCACCCCGGTCACACGTCCGAAGATGTCGCGGCCAATCGTCCAGACCTTGTTGCGGGCATCGGTGATGGTGCGCAGGTAGCCATTCTGGTAGCCGTAGCCAATCTCAACCGGCGACCCGCTGAGAAAACGACGGAGTTTGGTGAGGTCATTAGTAACCGGATCGTAAACGGCATCAAGGAGACGACCGGCCTCATCGGTCACCCAATCCACACGGTTGGCGGCTGTGTATCCCATGCTAATCGGTAACGCGCCGGGGATGGCAGGGTCAGTGATGGTTGTCGGCTGCTCGTTTGCATTGCGCTCAATACTGATTGCCGGGCGATCCGGCGTCGGAAGCTGAACCGTGTTGGGCAACAGGGCGTCGCCTTCGTATCCAAACACGGTCGTGTTATCGAGCGGGTCGGCCACGCTGGTCGTCCGGCCCTCAGCATCCATGGTTGTTTCCGAGGGTCCGAAAACCGAGGCGTCGTCTTGCACCTGAGTCGTCTTTGTGTCTCCACTCTGCCAGAAGGAAAAATCAAAATTGTTGCTCCGGCTGTCTTTGCGTTCGTCGGAACGGCCTTTGATGTCCGGCGTGGTGGTCACGAGCTTCGTGTCATCGAAGCGTGTGACATCGAGAAGTTGGTTCTGCGCGTTGTAGGTATATCGGGCAATCGCGGCCCCGCTGCGCTGGTGGACCACATTTTCCAGCCTGCCAGAGACATCGTAACCGTAATCCATGCGCTCGTTTTGTGGCCCAACGACGTGGGAAAGCAGACCGCTTGTCGGATCATAAGAAAGCGTCAGTCTCCGGGCCGCGGAGTCTTCAATGATCGTGATTTTCCCTTCGCCGTTGCGGAAATACCATTGCGCGTATCCATGGCGGTCCTGCGTGATCTCCAGGCGTCCTTCGGGATCGAAGACGAGTGCCGAGCCGTCGGGCAGATATGCTGTGTATCCAAGAACCCCATCGTCGTTTTGCACGAGGACGGTTCCGTCCTGCCGCTTCCCAGCAGTAAAGACGGGCAATTCCTCAATCGAAAGTCCCGCCAAGCTCACCCTGGGATTCCCCGAGACGTCCTGATAGTAATTCACGACAAACGAGGAGTCGAAATCAAGTGTCGCTCCCGTTGCGAGATCGACAAGGCGCACCGCCCCGGATCGCAACCGCGTGTCGCTGTTGGCCGCCCGAGGGATGAGCTGGTTGCCGAAATACGTCATCATGTTGTTCTCGTCAAACCAGGACGGACGCTCGAACTCGAGCACGTAGCGTCCCACACGCCAACCGGGGCCGAGGTCGGAATTCCCCACATATCCGCTCTGGTAATACCGCGTGAACTCCAGCGGCAACGCACCGGGACTGGCAAAGGAAAGGTCGGTCTCCGCGAGATTCACGATTCCCTCACTGGGGGCGGACTCCACCGAGGCGGCGACCGCTTTCACTGTCCCTTCCACTGTCGTGGCCGTCCAGGCCTGTTCCTTGAGATCCTCAGTGGGATTCACCGGGGCGTTCGGGCGCGCCGATGCAATGGCCATCCCCACGTTTTGCGCGTTTGTCGAAGGCGTGTACGTGTTCACCTTGCGATTGTCCACCCCGCCATAGAGCACGATGCCCAGCGAGCTGTTGGTGATCGTCGCCACACTGCGCGGCGAATAGGCGGTGGGCGGCTCCCATGAATTCATCCACCACATGTCAAGCGGGATGTTGTTATCCCGGAAAAACCGCGCCAGCGACACCGCCTGCATGGCATCCTTCAGCATCTTGAAAATCTTCACGTTAATCACCGTCTGCCCGGTCGGATCATCGGGAGAAACAACCGGAAACTCCCGCGCCGCAAACGCGTCGAAATTCGTCTGAAGGTGGTTGGCAAACGCCGCCACTCCCGGACTCTGCGCTTGAAAATTCAAAGCCGACTCGGTCTTCACTCCAACCACCGCTTGGTCGAAGACAATTGTCGCCCGGCCGGTGGCAGGGTCCACATGCCGCTTGAGTTTCATCTGGTCGGCAAGGAACCACACCCGCGTATTCCCGCTCACGCTGGTTCCCGCCGCATTGATTTCGGCGAGGTTCTTGTAGCCCGCAATCGGCACCGTCGCGCTTGTGTAGGTGGCACCGGTGACATTGTCCGTGCCAATGGCAAGGCACTTCATGATCCGGTCAGCTTCCTGCAACACCCAACCCAACTTTGTCCCTTCCAACCGCCCGCCAAACCGCCGGTGCTGCCTGTCCGGGATCACCGCAAAGCTGATGTTCGTAATCGTCCCCGTGCCGCCGTTGTAAAGCTGAAAGGGATACGTCCAGTCCTGCCCGCCGTTTACATTCGACGACGTGTTCACGTAATCCAAAACGGTCTGAGGAAAAGGCAGCGTTGTGAATGGCCCATCCCAGACGCCAATCCCCGGCGGCGCGTTGCCCGTTATCCCCGCAAAAACCAAGTGCATCGGCTTCTGCCCATTCGGATACTCAAGCCAGCTAATCGTCTGCGGCGCAAAGTTCACGTTGAAATCGTAGGCTGTCGCCCCGATCCGGCAACGCACCCGCACCGCCACCGTCCCATCCTCCTCCGACCAAAGCGGATTATACCGCATCGAGAACCCACCCCACTCCCCCGCCTCAAAATTCCCATCCCCATCGCCCAAATCCTGCCAAAGCGAAGTCGCCGACGCCGGAGCATCCAGCGAAACATACGGCGGAATCGCACTCCCATACACCGCCTGCACGGCCGTATAAAAGTAATCCATGTCGATCCCTTCCACTCCCGGCGTGCTGTTGCTGCCAAGGAAAATGATTTGGTTTGACTCGGGATCGTAGGTCGCCCCCTTGATGTCTGCGAGATTTGAGCCGACCAGCTCGGCGGCTTTGTCGATCAGGACGCCGGAGGGTTTTAATGTGTTTAGGCCGAAATATGCTCCAACACTCGTTGATATGCCCAAGGCATTGGAAACTCCGCCGATAGTAGCTCGGGACACAGCAAAAGGAGAACCGGCCGTTCCAAGAAGTCCATTTCGTGCAAGTTGTGTCGCTGTCGCTCCCGCAACTTCCTGCCCGACAGGAACTACCCCAGCACGGATATATGCATTCAACGTCCGCGTATTTGCTACAATTGCGGTGCCAGCACTACTCAACGTGTAATCGACAGTAGGACGTGCGGCCCCCGATGCAATTTGTGCAGACAATTGATTGATGGACGAGACCCCGTAGAGACTTGCTCCTTTGGAACTAAAAGTTTCCGCGTAGGTCACCTGTGCGAAGTTGGCACCCACTCGCTTGCCGCTTTGTGTTACAATCGTTCCAGCCTGACCCGGAAAAATGCGAGCAACTTGTGACAGTGTAGGGATAATGATGGCCTTTTCAACTGTCTTGGAGGCGACAACTGAACTTACGACCTTGCCTGCTCCTCCGGCGGCTCCCAACGTCACACCATCGAAAATCATGCCGCCCGTCCCATTGGACGCATAAGTGGTGTCGCCCGGTCCCGGAGCATTAGCCACATCCTGATTGTTCAGCAGCAAGTATGCAACAAGACCACCAACAACCAATGGATTTTCCCCATCAGGATCCACAAAATTAATGGGATCATTGTAACAATAGCGATATGCGCTGATGTCGGCAGCAACCCCGAGCGGATCTCTGCTTACAAATGTTCCGGTCTCTGGATCATAATGTCTCGCTCTCAGGAACAACGTAGCTGCCTCAGTTTCCGCGTTGCTGTAAGCGAACGAGTGACTGCCGCTTGCCATACATGGAACAGCAAGCATTATAATCCATAGAAGTTGATAGTAATATTTAGCCAAATGTATTCCCATAAATGCAGTATAAAATCGAATCAACTCGTTGTTCTATTCACTACCAAGGTTGAAAACGTTATTGCTCATCGTCGCTAAACTTTCCAATAGACGAACATAGAGCAGGGAGCAGGTCAGATGCATAAACTGAAAAAGGCTCCCTTCCGATCCCCTCATTGACCAACGTCAAAACAACGGCTTCTATTACCGATGCTTTTCTCCTGCCGAGATCGTCGTTTAGTTCCAGTTCCTTGAAGTTGAGAAAGCCCACATCCGTCTTCCATGAAAAAATCATTGAGCTTTCGGGCCGAATCACATCACACGATTCAGTTCGACGATCAAAGTTTGATTCCAGTAAAAAGTGAAACCGCCAATTTTCCTGCCATCCATCCGTCGCGGCGATCATTTCCCCGGTGATTGTTGCAAGTCTCTCGTTGATGATTTGCAAATCGTTAGGAATCCAAATGTTTGAGGCATATGCGAGCAGATGTGTCGAGCTAGAATAAATAACATCAATACGAATATGGCCCTCGGTTTTCGGGGACTTTTGAGCTAGATATACACGCTTCAAATGGCGTTTAGGCAATGTTCCTGATTCAACAGGTGTTTGCACTGTATCATCCGGCAACAATCGGCTTCGAAGAAACTCTTGGATTAGAGCGATTAGCGTTTTCATATTCGTTGATATCTAATAAGCTTAAAGGATGGGATCGAGGCGAAAGCGTCGAAGTTCGTCTGAAGGTGGCTCGCAAAGGCTGCGACACCGGGACTCTGCGCCTGAAAATTCAGCGCCGACTCGGTTTTCACCCCTACCACCGCCTGGTCAAAGACAATCGTCGCCCGGCCGGTGGCAGGGTCCACATGCCGCTTGAGTTTCATCTGGTCGGCAAGGAACCACACCCGCGTATTCCCGCTCACGCTGGTTCCCGCCGCATTGATTTCGGCGAGGTTCTTGTAGCCCGCAATCGGCACCGTCGCGCTTGTGTAGGTGGCACCGGTGACATTGTCCGTGCCAATGGCAAGGCACTTCATGATCCGGTCAGCTTCCTGCAACACCCAACCCAACTTTGTCCCTTCCAACCGCCCGCCAAACCGCCGGTGCTGCCTGTCCGGGATCACCGCAAAGCTGATGTTCGTAATCGTCCCCGTGCCGCCGTTGTAAAGCTGAAAGGGATACGTCCAGTCCTGCCCGCCGTTTACATTCGACGACGTGTTCACGTAATCCAAAACGGTCTGAGGAAAAGGCAGCGTTGTGAATGGCCCATCCCAGACGCCAATCCCCGGCGGCGCGTTGCCCGTTATCCCCGCAAAAACCAAGTGCATCGGCTTCTGCCCATTCGGATACTCAAGCCAGCTAATCGTCTGCGGCGCAAAGTTCACGTTGAAATCGTAGGCTGTCGCCCCGATCCGGCAACGCACCCGCACCGCCACCGTCCCATCCTCCTCCGACCAAAGCGGATTATACCGCATCGAGAACCCACCCCACTCCCCCGCCTCAAAATTCCCATCCCCATCGCCCAAATCCTGCCAAAGCGAAGTCGCCGACGCCGGAGCATCCAGCGAAACATACGGCGGAATCGCACTCCCATAAACCGCCTGCACTGCGGTGTAGAAGTAATCCATATCGATCCCCTCGACCCCCGGCGTAGTGTTGCTTCCGAGAAAGATGATTTGGTTGCTCTCTGGATCGTAGGTCGCGCCCTTGATGTCGGCGAGATTCGAGCCGACAAGCTCGGCGGCTTTGTCGATGAGGACGCCGGATTGATTTTTTTGGGAAGGAATCTTGTATCCCCAGCCGAACGCATTCGCGTTAGGTTTGAATGCAGGCAAGCCAAGCTCCTCGCCAACAAAGCGGATATATGAATTTGAATTCGGCCCCCAAACACTGTATGTGAGTTGCAATTCATTGACATGCTTGTTAAGCTTCTCGACTTGCTGAATATAATAAGAAGCTGGCTTGTCATCCGTCACAAGCGGAATTGCCTTAGCAGAACCAAAACGGTTTGAAATAGTATAGCTATCAATCGGAACTACCTCAAACGCTTTCAGCGTTCCGAAGACGCCTGGGACACCAAGGGCATTCTTCAAGGCGCTAGCTGCGTCCCCTTGATTTTTTGCAGGTCCAGCTTCAACTACAAACGCACTTGAGTCTGGCTCGACATCTGTGATGATCAACGCTCCATGAGTTCCAATCACCGGCAGCGGTTCTGCGTAGAACGTGATAGCAGCCTTTCCCTCTGGATCAATCATGTTCACCGGATTTGAGAACACATAACTGTAAAGATTAATCCCTCCTCGAATACCAATCGGGTCTTTAGATATAAACGCTCCTACTTCCGGATCATAATTTCGTGCTCGCAAATCGATCAGATTGGACTCGGAATCAAAATCTCCGCCGAAACGTCCTAGCGCAAACGCATGGCTCGATAGAAACGAAATCGGAAGTAAAGACAGAAACAGTATTTTATTTTTCATTCTCTATACCCGCTTGAACACTTCGCCACGTACGATTAGCGACGAGGTCGTTTTGCTTTGTTAGATAGATGTCGATGTAGACAGTTCTTGGGGATCCTCTAAACAGAATACGGCCTTCCTCAAGGACGGTCCTCTGGCCGTCGAAATCGACAATAAAATCGGACTCTGCGGTGGCGTCGCCAGCGCGCCCTTTGAGCATGATCGTTTCGCCGGGCTCCACCTTTGATGCTGATTCGCTAAACCCACCTTCAACTCGCTCAATTTTCAAATCTGAAACGATGCGATCCGATTCATTCTTGAAAAAAATGGTGATATGAGCTCCATCAGCCGTGAGTAAAACGACCGGAACCGCACATGAGATAATGACTACCAGAACAATTAGGACTTTAAAAGTATTCATGGCGCATTTGCTATGTCTTGACTGTGTCGTTAAGTAGCCAGATGAGGCTGCCAAAAATGATCAACCCATAGAACACGAAGTGCAACCCGTAGGCCAGGAGCAATGTATTATCTAAGCCGGCGAGAATATTGTGGGTGAGGTGCTGCGGAATGAAGAAAAACTCTTCTACAACAGCCAGCATCGACAGTGCCCGTCGAGGTTCTTCGGACGGCGGTCCAAGGCGGCCAACGTGAAGGCCACTACCCACGGCCGATGCTGCGACTGTGAGAGCCACTGAGGCAGCCACGCTGAACATGAGTGGAATCAGAAAGATCCCTCGGTGGCTGCTTATGTCCGTTTCCGGCATCTGCGGGGGCTGTTTTTGTTCACTCATAAGGACCATTCGTAAACAACAGACTCATTTGCTCCCCGTGCGCGTTTGCAGAATTCCGAGAGCAACGTGATCATCTCTCGGATCGGACGATTTTCCAGCCGTGGTTTCCTCTGTTCCAGTCGTTTGAGTTTACGCGAAAGATTAAAAGAGACAAAGCCGACAATGCCGATGGCAAAGACAACTCCGAGAAGCAGGCCCGAGGGGAGGGATTTCGTGATTGTGATCGGGAACACAAGCGCAATAACGACTGCGAGGTAGTCACGCACCGAACGAAACGGCCACCGTATTCTCTTCCGCAGGTCGGCAACCTCAAACTCGTGGCTACGGAGAATTTCGGCATTTGCGTTGCCGGAGAGGCTTGCGGCGATTTCCCCGATCGTTTCAGGGGACAAGGAAGCGAATTCATCGAGGAATAAATCGTTCATTTGCAGAATCTGGCTTTCTGCGTGATGTCCATCGTCTCCTTCAAGGAGTTGGGCACGGTAGCGTCGGAGGCCATTTGGCTCCGTTCCAGATCGGAAAGCCAGATTGTTGGCGATGTCGTCAAGGTCGGAAGCGAAGAGCCAATCGCGGCTGCTGATGCCATGGGTTGAAAGCGAAAGAGCTTCACTGACGCCTGAGGGAAGCGGATCGGTTGCCCTCCGGTTCAGAATATGGCAGACGATGGGATTCAAGTCGCCGCGGTAGAATTCGCTGATCAGGCTCATGGAATCGGAGGGGGCGACTCAGGGCTGCCCTTTTGCTGTTCTTCAGTCGGCTCGATGGGAAGCGGTGGTGGAACTGGTTGAGGAGGTGGCATTTGGCGATGGTAGTATCTAAAGATGGTCTCAGCGATTTCTTGTTGCTGGCCTTGGAAAAGGCCGAGCCGGATCGTTGCCCAAGGGAGTAGGGACGTGATAGTCTTTCGATTTGGGGGTGCTGGGGTCACTTGGAGAAGAAGCTGGCCGTATTGAACCCGGAGGATCATGTTGCCAATGGCTGAGAACGGGAGCTTGCTTTTCCAAGCCGTGTGAAAGAGACCTTCCGAGTCCAAAAGGAGTTGAGCGTTCCAGTTCCGACGATGGTATCGCCAAGCGGCGAAGAGGAAACCAGCCGACAGGGTACCGAGCGTCAATCGGGCAGCCCAATCGGGAACGGCAAATGCGCCAATGAGAAATAAACCTCCAAGAGCGCCAAAGAGAATTGTGACCGTGGCAACGGAGCGTGAGTTGGATTTCCATGTCATGGCGGGGAAGGTGTCTTCGAGGAGCCTGCGTCCGTCCGCCGTTTCCAAGTTGGCTTCTGCCAGCTTGTTTTGCTCTCGGGTGGCATCGAGATGAGTCTGAGCTTCCGCAATGATACCTATGAAAAGTGACTCTCGCTGATGGAACCATGCTTCCGAGGCGGGTGGTTGCGCGGCACCGAGGAGTTTGAGAACGTGCTCACTGGAGGTCGGAACCGACAACGCGATTAGGCGTTCCCGGAGCGGCGGATGGGAATCGAGCGGATGGGTTTGTTGGATTTCGAGGAGGTTAGGCCAAAGACCCTCCAGCGGAATTCCAGACAGAAGCGCATTGGTCGGCATGGGGAGTGGGTCCAGATTTTCCCGAAGCCTTCGGACGAAGGCATCAATGATGATGTGTAAACGAGCGAGTGCCGAGGCGTGGGTTTCCGCGCTGGTGAGCCGGGCGGCCACTGCGTCGGCGAGAAGCTCACGCGAGCGCGAGACCTCGGCGGCAAGGCCTTCAAACATCCACCAAAAGCATTTGACGATTTCAATCGCCGGAAGGCCGACCCACCCAGCCCGTGCGAGTGCCCCGACGACGGCATGCACCTTCTGGCGCAAAGGGAAGAACCGTCGCGTCAGCACGGTGTCCTTCCCGATGAAATGACCGAGCTCGTGCCCGATGATGGCGATGACTTCCTGCTCAGGGAGGTGCTTGAGAAGCGGCCAGGAAAGGAAAAGGGTCTTGCCAGTGATCACTTCATCCCCGTGGCGGACAGCCAGCTCTGTGACATAAAAGTTGAGTTGCATCCCGACGAGGATGTGGTCGGGAGGATGCGTGCCGAGGCGGCTGGCGGCGCTCTCGACGGCGTTCCAAAGAGCCGGAGAGTCCTCCGGCTTCACCTCACGGCAGAAGGATTCGGAAAACTCGAGCGGAATCCGTGTCAGCAATGCCTTGGCACTGAACCATGCGGCGACAACCGCGCCAATGATGAGAAATAAGAGCAGTTTCGGAAAAAAAACTCCCGCGAGCAGGACGGTAAACTCGAACAGCGCGAAGGCGAGAAGCGGAATGCCGACGACCACATTCAAGAGGCTCAGAATGATCGCCAATTGCCAGGCGTCCCGGTAGCCATTTGCGAAAGCTTTGCGTGACCGCCTCGAAAAATGCCGAATCGCGAACAGCGCGGCGAGTCCGGCCACGAAGCAGGCCGCGAGACCTTGTGCGGCCAGTAATCCCCATTCCAGCCGTTGAAAATGAGCGCAGACGCCTGAATTGACCAAGCCTTGATGCAGATGCTCCAGATAGGGGGGATACTCCCGGCAAAGCTGTTGAAAGTTCATCTGCGTAACGGCATAGGCCCGGGCCATTTTGTCCTCCTGGGTGATGTCAGGAATCGCGAACACCTCTGCGATAATGCTGTCACGGACCTTCGCATTCCACCATCCAGGCGCGATCAGGAAGAACGCCAGCAGCAGTGCCGGAAGGAGCAGGCTCTTGACGGCGGAGAAGAGAATTTCGCGCTTGTGCTGTTCGACTGGTGTGGGAATCGACTCGGCGGTGCTCATGGCAAGGTCTCCTGCGCTCCGAACGCATCGTAGGTGAAACTCTCCGTCACATTGGCCGAAGGATCGGCGATGTGCCGAACCGAGCCGATGCGGTCGTGGAGGTAGAACTCAGGGTTGCCGGTGGCGGGTTTGCGGAGGAGGCGGTCGAGGCCGTAGGTGTAGCTGGCGGTGATGCCGGTGGTGCCGCGTTCTTGGACTGTTTCAAAGATTGGACGGTTGGCGTCGATGATGAATTGAGTGAAAATACCGTTCACCGTCTTGCTGACCCGGTGGCCGAGGCCGTTGTAAGTGTAGCGGATGGTGTCGGTCGGGGTTTGGACTCGCTTTAGGAGGTTGCGCTCGTCGTAGGTGTAGAACGTGGTGCCTTCTGGAGTGATCTTTTGCTTGCGATTCCCGGCGGCATCATAGACGTAACGGCGGACTTCTGCGCCGGATTGGTCGGTGATGAAGAGGAGGCGGTTTTCGCTCCCGTGGTGGTAGGTCCAAAGCTTTTGCAGGACGCCGCCGATTTCGACTTTTTCGGTCTGGCGATTGCCTGCGTCGGTGTAGGTGTAGGTCACGACTTTCGCGTTGGGATCCACCCCGGTTCCGTTGGAGTAGGTGACCTGGCGCAGACGATCCATGCCGTCATATTTGTAGTCCTCCTTTTTCGTTCCTGAGGGGAGGGTGATGGTGAGATTGTCCGCGTTGCCAATGGCGTTGAGGGAGTAGAAATACTCGGCGAGCGTGGTGCCTGCTCCGGCGGTTTTCTTGTGCCTGACCAAATTCAGCCTTCCCATGTTGTTGTAGCCGTATTCGGTGTTGAGACCGTTGGAGCGTTCGACCCGCTTGAGAAGACCGCTCACAGGATCATAAACATAGGTGGCGGTGAAACCCAAGGAAGCATTGCTGGCTGTCTTCATTCGTCCGGCGTCGTCGTAGGTGTAGGTGACCTGTTCGCCGCCGGGATAGATGAGGGTCTTGAGGTTGCCCGCAGGATCATACTCGTCGTAGGAGAGAACAAGATCGTCCGCGTCGCCTTTGATGGCGTTGGACGAGGTGATGACTTTCTTGAGGCGATCCAAATCGTCATATTCATAGAAAGTGGTGCCCGTGCTGTCGGTCATGAACTCGCGTCGGCTGAGAGCATCGTAACCAAACTGCACGACGGCTCCGTTGGTGGCCACGGTGCGGTCAAGCCGTCCGGCGAGATCGTAAAAATAGGTGGTCACGATGCCGTTCCCATTGCGGTAGGTCTTGACCCTTTGCATCTCGTCGTAGGTGTAGCCTTCGGTCTGGAGCAGGCTATCGCCTTTGTTGACGGTGAACTCGTGGGTGGCGTTGCCGCCGCCAGCCAGTGGGGTTGTGACCGTGACGGTGTTCTGTCCGGGCTGAAGTGTGATCGTCCCGGTGTAGAGCTTGCCGAGATATTCGTATTCGTAGGCGTAGTCCGCGCTGGCGGTTTCAATAGCGGAGAGAAGCTGGAAGTCCCCGACGCCATCAATGCGCACCTTGCGTCCCGAAAAGCTGCCATTGCTGACCGTGCCGTCTGCAATCGTGGCATAGAGATGGAACTCTTGCCCGGCCAGCGAGGGATCGGGACGCCATTCGTAGCTGGAACCAGCCGATTGCGGGAGGCCGGACACGATCAAGGTATTCCCGTTTGCAGGGTTGGCATCCGTGTCGCGATAGAGCGAGATTTGTGCGTCGCCGCCGGTGTAATTAACCGTCCATGTGATCGGATGCACCTGCCCGGCGGAGATGAAGAGGGTGTTTCCGGGTGCGGTGGGATTGAGGGCGATGGTCGGTTGGACTCCCGCGCCGGCAAGGGCGAAATCCACAGTTGGCGCGTCGGGGTCGTTGCTCGTGACGCGGAGGGTGCCGGTAAACGTGCTATTGGCGTCGGGATCGAATGTGGCTGTCACGGTCCATATCTCCGCGCCGAGCGGAGCGATTGTGCGGACCACGGGATCGCTTGAAGAAATGGTGATTGCACCGCGAGTTGAAGAAACGATGCTCTGCACGGAAAACTTTGGGCCATTGATGATGGCGATGCCGTTTTGGGAAACAACGAGGTTCTGGGTCCCGATGTTTTTGATCGTAACTGTCTGCGTGCGGGTGCGGGCTCCAGCCCCGTCATTGAGGGTCGGGCCGAAGTCCAGCGCACGGTCATCGGTTGCCCCGACAGAATCCGCTGTTTCGATGCCGGGTTGGTTGAGTCCTGTGCCTGACAAAGAAACGGGAACCGTTCCCTGGCTCGGATCGTTGCTGAGGATTTGCAACTGGGTGGACAAGGCACCTGCGGTCGTCGGATCAAAGACAAGGTTGACCGTCCACGTTTCTGCTCCTGCCGTTGCGATGGTGCGCGTGCCGTTGCCGAGACTGATGGCTCCTTGGGTGCTGCTTTGGATGGAGACGATCTGGAACTGCGTGGAAGAGCCAAGGGCGATGCCGTTTTGCGATATAGTCAGCGGTGCGCCGCCCGTGTTTTTCAACGTCACGGTGCCGGACTTTTTCTGAAGCCCCGCGCCGTCGGCTTGAACACGCCCGAAATCCATCGCCCGGTCAGAATTTAAGCCAATGGAATCCCTGACTTCTAGCGTCATCGGCACAACTCCGCTGCCATTGAGTGCGAGCGAATAGGTTGGCTCATTGGGATCGTTCGAGAGAATTTGGAATCCCCCCGAAAAACTGGCGACGGATGTGGGATCGAAGCGGAGGAGCACCGACCAAGTTTCGGCGCCTGCGGCAGCAATCGTCCTTGCGGCGGTTGCCAGATTGATGGCTCCCTGCGTGTTGCTCGTGATGGAAACAATCTGCCATCCGGAACCATTGAGCAGGGAAATTCCGTTTTGGCTCACCGTGAGCGGCCCGGTGCCAGGATTGGTAAGAGTCACCGTGCGATTGGCCGTGGCTCCCCCGGCACCATCATTGATGACAGCACCAGAGTCCACCGTGCGCGGATCGCTTCCGGAAGGGGCTCCGTAGTTCACCGTCAAGTCCGGCACTGGCGTGCCCGTTCCCGAGAGAGAAATCGTCACGGAAGGCCGAGAGGTGTCGTTGCTGGTGACGACCAGCGAACCCGTGTGCGCCGTGGCGGTCGTCGGATCAAATCCGACATCAATCGACCAGACTTCCTGTCCCTGTGCGGCTACTGAACGGGGGAACGTAACCGGCTGCGTGAGGCTTTGGATGTTGCTCGTGATGTTTTTCACGGCAAACCCGGTGCCGTTTGCTGTGATGCCAGTGACCGACAACGAAAGGTCGCCCGTGTTGGCAAGGGAAACAGTCTGCGTCAAAGAGGCTCCTCCCGCACCATCGGCGGCAACGTTGCCAAAGGCCACAGACAGGCTGGATGCGGGCGGGAGGCTCGTGCCGTTCGCGGAGACTTGGATCTTGGGAGCCGGGCCGGTGATGGTGATCGCGGTTGTGTCTTTGTCGATGCCGTTGCCTTGGTTTCTGTTGTTGGCGTTGTTTGATTCAACAACCAAGTTATCTGGATCGATCCACATCCCGATGTAGAAAACCGTGCTGGAATCCCCAAACGGATTGGAAGCTGGCAGGCTCTGATTCACAAAATAGTCAAAGCCGGTAAACGAATTCTGTCCAAGGCTGGCAAAGCCGGGAACGGTTGCCAACACATAGTCATTCGCATCGCCGATTGTTGTGTCCTTGGAGAGATAGAATTTTACCGTGAATGTTCCAGACGGGGTAGAGCCGCGGTTTATGACGGCAAAGCGCAAGCCGATCTGGTCACCCCATCTTGCGGAGCTTTGCTGAACATCAAAATAATAACCAGGGAAACCGCTTGAGCGACCGTCAAATCCCACCAAGTCAATGGTCGCTTTTGCCGAGGGTGCCAGACAAAGAAATAGCGCGAAACAGATAACAAGGATGGAGGCTCTCAAGGGGTTCATGGAGTATTCGGCGTAGAATGGTTTGGCACTGTTTCTTCCGGTGTGGACAAAAGCGAAGAAGGCTGGAGTCGGCGAGGGGCATCAGGGGGGATATTTTCAACAATGGTGGGTGCCCGGAGTTGAGACTCCTGATTCTGAATCGTCACTTCTCCACCTTTCAGCGTCCGTCTTTGGGCAAACTGCCCGTTGAGAAATCGCCACTGGATGGAACCGCCTCCGGTGACGAATGTCGTCACCACAAGCACCGGACCTTCCTCAAAGACTTGAAGCGGACGCTTCGGATCAATGGACGCCGAATTTTCCAGAGCAGAAGAGGGAACATTGCGGGAGGAACCGGCCAAAACAAGCTCCAGCTTTTGAAGACGGTAATCTGACTTTCCGATGGGAAAAGGGGCCGTGGGCGAGGACGTGGAAATGGCACGATACTCGACGCCTGCCTGAGTTTTCCCATGCGCTTCCTGAACAACCGACCTGGGCCAAAGGAGATATCCGGCGACGACAGCAAGAATCAGAGCAGCGAGAATGACGATCTTCACGCCGCAGGTGTCAACAAAATCAAGAGGATTTGACAGTGTGGAAATGTTAACTCTTCGCCACATTCAACACGCCATGCGCTGACGTGGGAAATCAACGCTGATCCAAGAGGATAACGCCATCCAATGGCGTGAAACCGTTTCCAAGAACATCCCTGATTCGATTTTCTCGGAATCTGCGAAGGCAGCGATTGCGGAGAGGCCTCACTCAAGAGAAGCTCGCCGAGAAACTTGATCTTTCTCCGCGCCACGATCAGAAACTCGAAGCGGCAACGGTCACTCCGTCATTCGGCGTTCTCGTTCAGGTCAAGAAAGTCTTGCGGGTCAACTGGGAGGCTTTGCTCGGTGGAGCCTGACTAAATCTCCCCGCGATTGAGCGGCTTTGGCGTCAAAAAGAATGGTCTTGCTATCGCTGGCAGGATGGAGCGACCAAAACGCTTTCGTCGCCTCGGGTTTCACCAGTGCCCGATAGTGGCGGAAAATGACCGCGGGGAATTCCCCATTTCGGCAGCCGTCCGGTTCTCGTCGGAATGTTGCGAGTAGTGGTAAGAACCAAAGCTATGTCGGAGCGCATTGTGAGGCCATGGGGCCACCACCGCTTTCCGTAGAACGGCCCCGTTTTCGTCGCGTTCTTCGGAATAAAGGTTTTTGAGCCGTTCGCCGCAGACGTCTTCATTGCGGCTTGGCGTGGGGCGTGGCGTCTTGGGGCAAATCGCCAGCCAAGCCAAGAGAGCATCGGAAATGCTCACAATGCGCCTTTGGCGCGTTTTTGCCTTGGCTCCGTTAACTTCAATCGTCCGGGCGTTCAGGTCGATTTCTGGCCATTCCAACGCGCAAAGCTCGCTCCTCCTCAATCCTGCAAAAAGACCGATGGCGACATACGCCAGCATTTCGGAGTCCTTTTCTCTGAGGTGGACCCCGTTTTTAAACCAGCGGAAGCTCAAGATAAGCTGTGGAATGCGGGAGTGATTGGGTTTTACGGGTTGGGTTCGGAGGCATCAACTTCCATTTGGTGAGGGTTTCCGATTTTTTTGCTCTGGAGCGGAAGAGCAAAAAAAATCGGACGGCGGATGGGGGTGGTTTGCGGTGGTTGGTTTCATGCAGCTTTTTCCATCTCTGCGGCCTGCGTCGCGGGGTCGCGATCCGTCTCGTAGACCTTCGCCGGGGTCTGGTTGTTCAGTGTCTGGTGGGGCCGCCATGTGTTGTAGCGTTCCATCCACTCACGAACACCGGCTTCCATCTCTCTGCTCCCGTGTAACCTTGATCGACGAATGCGATCTTGATCTTGTTTCCCGTCACTTTTTGGACGACACCGCCTCCCCCGTCTGCGCGATTCGACTCGGATCCATGAGCGAGTGGCCGCCGGCAGTTCGTTCTGAGTTATCCCGCGAAGCTGGCTGGAGACTTGCCACAGTTTGAGGCCACCTCCACAATAGACGGCATGCCGCCAGAAAGTTCAAAAAGAAACAGCGAAAGGTTGAATCTTCTGATTCTCCATGCTCATGACATGGGACGTTTTAATTCGATTTACGGTCATTCACTTCCAACGCCGCAGATGGAACGGCTTGCCGGCGGGGCTTTCGTTTTCAGCGATGCCCACTGCGCGGCTCCGACCTGCTCACCCAGCCGCGCCGCTATGCTCACCGGACGCACCGCGCACGAAAACGCCGTGACCGGTCTGACGCATCGGGGATGGGACATGGCCGATTACAATCGCCATCTGGCTGCCCACTTGGGACGCCATGGATTCCACACGGCATGGGCCGGCATCCAACACGAGTTCGCTGATGAATCCCGCATGCCGTATCACGAATGGATTCCCAGCGTGGCACGCCACTCGGTCACGCGGGATGCCGCCGCGGCGGCCGCCGCCTCCGACTGGTTGATGGACAAGGGGAATGAGCGCCCCTTCTTTCTCTGGCTGGGCTTCTTCCTGCCGCATGTGCCATTCCTGAAATCCGCTGGCCCCGACGATGCGCCAACATGCGGACCTTTTCCTTTTCCGGATGGCCCGGAGGTTCGGGCGGACTGGGCAGACTATTCCGCGTCGGTCGCGCGAACCGACTTCTGCATCGGAATGGTGTTGGACGCCTTGAGCGAATCCGGTCTTGATCAATCGACCATTGTCGTGCTGACCACAGATCACGGCGTTCCGTTTCCGGGAATGAAATGCTCTCTGACCGCACACGGGACCGGAGTCACACTGGTTCTCCGCGATCCCACCCGACCGGAGGGAGGTCACTCCAGCGCGCTGGTTTCGCACCTCGACTTGGTCCCCACCCTATGCGCCTTATTGGGAGTCGAGACACCTGCCGACGGGCATGGCGTCTCGTTGGTTCCCCTCCTCGACGGGGCTGCTGCCGAGGTTCGCGATGACCTGTTTGCCGAGGTGAATTTTCACGCCGCCTATCAGCCGATGCGATCCATTCGGACCAAGCGCTGGAATTACATCCGGCACTACGAACCGGGGCGGATTCCGCTCGTCAACATCGACCAAACCCGCACCAAGCAATGGCTGGTGAACTCCGACTGGCCCGGACTCCTTCACGGCTCGGAGGAGCTTTTCGATCTCGAAAACGATCCTTTGGAGAGCCGGAATGTGGCCGGTGACCCAGCACTGGCCGGGGTGCTTGCCGAGATGCGGAACCGTCTGGAAGGCTGGATGCGTCGCACCGATGATCCTCTTCTGACCGGACCGGTTGCCGCACCACGGCGCGCACGGGTCAACGCCCGACACGCGACGACCGCCACCGAATATCTGACGACCGCCGACTGAGTCCGCGTTCGAATTCGCTGCGCGGAGACAAAGTATTTGGATGAACGGTTTTACTGGTCTGGTGGCTTGTTGCTGAGTTTTCGGGACAGAATCTCACGGTATGTGCGTCTTCCCACCCGGAAATGAGCGGTGTGCTGTCGAGTGTTCACGTGTTGTGACCGTGATGTTTTTTTGTGTGAGCGGGGCTTCTGCCTCGGAGAGCGAAGGGGAGCTTGCGGCATGGCACTGATCACGAAGATGCACCGCTCGCAACTCCCGCGTTCGGGAATGGCGCTGGGCGGGATTGGCACCGGGGGGTTCGAGGTCCGGCAGGATGGCGGGTTTGTCCATTGGTCGATCTTCAACAACTGGCCGCTCTTTCCCGGCACCCGATATCTTTGGAATCCGAAGCAGACGCTTTTTTTCAAGTTGTGGGTCCGTGCGGAGAATGAGAACCCGCGATTGGTTTTGCTCCAGATCGAGGACGGTCATGGCGCAGGGGCGATCGACGGGCACGAGTATCAATACATGTTCCCGTGGATGTCGGCGGTGGATGAGATTGAGACGACGGCGTCCTTTCCATTCGCCGACCTGACGTTTGAACGCGAAGGTGTGCCACTGGCTGTCTCGATGCGGGCGTGGTCGCCTTTCATTCCGGGAAATGCCAAGGACTCCTCGCTGCCGCTGGCGTTTTTTGATTTCGAGATCACATCGCGCAGCGAACGCCCGGTGGACGTGCAAGTGCTGGCCGTGGTGCGGAATGCTGCTGCGTTTGATCAACCGGCGCGCGTTTACCGGAATACGCGAGTCCGCGAAAACGGACTTTCTGCCGTGGTGCTCTCCGCCGACCAGGTCGACCCCGAGGCCGCGACAACAGGAGCCATGTGTCTGGCAACATTCGGCGGCGAGTCCACCGCTTACATGGGATGGGAGCACCACCATCCTTATTACGAGCGGACGTTGCGCGAGTTTCCGCTTCCGGAGGTGGATGACACGGATGGCCGGAACAGCCGCGATCCTGTGACCGGTGCGCGGCGGGCCGATCCGAGGTGCTTTGCGACTTTGGGCCGGCATGCGCGCATCGAGCCGGGCGGGAGCTTTTCACCGAAGTTCGCGCTTACCTGGCATTTCCCTAATCTTTATGGACGCATTGCCGATCGCAGCGACCTGCCGGGAATTCCGTTGGATGAACCCCATGGGCATGAGCAGCTTGAGGGACACCTTTATTCGAACTGGTTCGATTCTGCGCTCGACGTGGCCCGCTACGCCGGGCAGGAGCGAAGTCGCCTGCTGGCCGAGACCACGCTATTCCACCGCACGTTCTTCGACAGTTCATTGCCCGGCTTCGTGCTCGATCAAGTCAACTCGCACCTGAATACGCTGCGCACGTCGGCCTGGCTGACACACTCGGGGATGTTTGGAATTCTGGAGGGGTTGAGCCCGCTCAAGCCATGGGCCGGCATCGCGACGACCGATGTCGCCATGTATGGGCAGATCGCGGTCGCGCTTCTCTTCCCCGAACTCGATCGACTGACGGTGGAAATGTGGAAGAAGTTTCAGCAGCCGAACGGATGCGTGATCCACTCCATCTCGTGCAATTCACACACGGCGAATCCGAACGAGATCACCGGCCACCGGCTCGACATGCCCGCGCAGTTCGTTTTCATGAGCCTCCGCGCGGCGCTCTGGTCGGGCGATGAAGAATTCCTTCGCTCGCTCTGGCCGTCGGTGAAAGCCGCGCTCGCTTATGTGCTGCGCGAACGCGATGCGAATGGCGACCTTCTTCCGGACATGACCGGGATCATGTGCTCCTACGACAACTTTCCGATGTTCGGCGTGGCACCTTATGTGGTCACCCAGTGGCTCGCCGCCATTGCCTCAGCGCTCGTTGCCGCGGAGCGGCTCGGCGATGGGGAGTTCGTGAAAGAATACACCCTGGTCCTCGAAAACGGGCGCCGCGTGCTGGAGGAATCCACCTGGAATGGCTCGTATTTCCAACTCTGCTCGGAGCCGGTGCCCACCGACCCAAGTGGCTCGCTGGGCTGCCTGTCGGACCAGATCCTCGGAGACGGCGCAGCCCGACAGCTCGGGCTTCCGGACATTGTGGACCCGAAGAAACGCCTGACCGCGCTGCGGACGGTGATCGCAATGAATTACAAGGACGATCAGGGACTAAGGAATTGCCAGTGGCCGGGCGATGTCTGGCTTCATGACATCCATCAGGATACTTGGATCGACCAGGCAAATACCTGCTGGACCGGCGTGGAGTTGAACTTCGCGGCGCAGCTTCTTTACGCCGGCTTGCAGGAAAATGCCTTCGAAATCATCCGTAACATCGACGAACGCTACCGTCGCTGGGGCATTTACTGGGACCATCAGGAATTCGGCGGACACTATTTCCGTCCGCTCTCCGCGCTCGCGATTCCAAACGCGTTTCTCGGTGTGTCCTACGATGGCCACACGCTTCGCATCGCTCCGGCCCGTCCGCTGCCGGTCGGCCGTTGGTGCGTCCTCCTGCCCGGGGCGACTGCGACGCTCTTCCGCACCGCCGATGGAGTCCGTCTGGAAAAGAAAACCGGATCAATCGCCCCGGCCGTGATCATACTGCCGGAAGCGGGCACTGCGGAGGTTTCCGGATTCGACGTGGAATATACTTCGAAAGGAACTGTTTTCGAGAGGAGGCATTGCTAATGTCCGAGGTCTTTTCTCTGAAAGGCGAAACAGCCCTAATCACCGGCGGGGGGAGCGGTCTTGGGTTGGCGATTGCAAAGTGCATGGCAACAGCCGGGGCGCGGGTGGTCCTCGTCGGGCGCCGCGAGCCGGAACTCCGTGCCGCTGCGGATGTCATTGGAGCCCATGCGGGATTCCTTGTGCATGACATTACCCGTTGCGAGGAAGCAGGCGCTTTCGTGAAACGAGCCGTCTCTGTCTTCGAACGTCCGATTTCCATCCTTGTCAACAATGCGGGCATCCACCTGAAAAAGCCCGCAGTGGAAACCAGTGCCGAGGAGTTCAGCAGCGTGCTCCAGACCCATATCATCGCCGCGCATGCACTCACCAGCGAGGTTCTTCCCGGCATGATCCAACGCCGCCACGGCAACATCCTTTTCACCGCATCCATGGCGTCGCTCTTCGGCATCCCGAAGGTGGTGGCCTACTCGGCGGCCAAGTCCGCGATGCTGGGGATCGTGCGCACACTTGCCACCGAGGTCTCGGCGGATGGCGTCCGGGTGAATGCGATTGCCCCCGGCTGGATCGAGACCGAAATGTCCCGCCGCGCGATGGAGGGCGATCCCGCCCGAAAACAAAAAATTCTCTCCCGCACGCCGATGAACGCATTCGGTCACCCGGACGACGTGGGCTGGGCGGCCGTTTATCTTGCCTCGCCTGCGGCAAGGTTTGTCACCGGTGCCGTGCTCCCGGTGGATGGCGGAGCCAGTATCGGATTCTAAGCCATGAAACTCGGACTCGGACTCTACCGCCACCAACTCAACGAGGAACACTATCGCTTCGCGAAGCAATGCGGGTGCACGCACCTCGTTGTCCATCTGGTGGATTATTTCCGCTCCTCGCGCAGCAATCGCCCGGGTGATCAACCGGTCGGGGACGACACCGGCTGGGGGCTCGCGGGTGATCCGGACGCGCTTTGGACTTTCGAAGAACTGGATGCACTGCGCTCGGAGATCGCGTCCCACGGTCTCGTGCTGGAGGCGATCGAGAATTTCGATCCGGCCCATTGGCACGACGTTCTCCTCGATGGCCCGAGAAAAGCCGAGCAACTTGAGAACCTGTGCACGATGGTGCGCAATGTCGGACGTGCCGGGATTCCGATCATCGGATACAATTTTTCCATCGCAGGGGTCGCCGGTCGCGTTCGGGGGCACTTCGCCCGCGGGGGGGCCGAGGCGGTGGGCATGGACGGTGCGTTCGACAAGCCGCTTCCGAACGGCATGGTCTGGAACATGGTCTATGATAAAGATGCTGCGCCGGGGGAGGTTCCTTCAGCGACACCCGAGCAGCTTTGGGGGCGTCTGCAGGACTTTCTCGATGCTGTCGTGCCGGTCGCCGAGAAAGCCGGAGTCCGGCTCGCCGCGCATCCGGATGATCCGCCGACACCGACCGTTCGGGCCCAGCCCCGCCTGGTTTACCAGCCGCACCTCTACCAAAAACTTCTCGACCTGAAACCCAGTCCGAGCAACGCCCTCGAATTTTGCGTCGGCAGCCTTGCAGAGATGACCGAGGGCGATGTTTACGAAGCGACCGAAACTTACAGTCGCCAGAACAAGATCGCTTATGTGCACCTCCGGAATGTCCGCGACAAGGTTCCTTTTTATAAGGAAACCTTCATCGACGACGGTGAGGTCGATGTCCGGCGTGTGCTGCAAACCCTCCAATCCAATGGCTTCGACGGGGTCATCATCCCCGACCATGCGCCCCAGATGACCTGCGCTGCGCCATGGCACGCGGGTATGGCCTTTGCCCTTGGCTACCTTCGCGCGGCCATCCAATCCCTTTAACAATGAATCCAGAACCCTCGATTACTCCGCGCCAGTTCGGCGCTTTGGCTGACGGCAAGACCCTCGATACGAAAGCGATTCAACAGGCGATCGACGCCGCACACGGGCAAGGGGGCGGGACGGTCTACTTCCCGCCGGGCGTCTATCTCTGCGGAACGATCCGCCTCCGCAGCCGCGTCTCCCTCCAGATCGGTGCGGGAGCCACTCTGCAGGCTTCGCCGCGCGCGGAAGATTTCGAATTCATCAAGCCGAAAGTGTGGTCGCGTATGGACACGACCATTTTCCGCTCGTTCATTTACGGCGAGGAGATCGAGGAGGTCACTCTCTGCGGGGACGGGACGATCGATGGCGGCGGCATGAGCCCCGAGTTCTCCGTGAACCCCAAGGACAACGATCCGAACCGGCCGTATTGCATTCACATCATCAGCTCGCAGCGGATCACCGTCCGCGACTTGCGTCTCCAGAATTCTGCGTTCTGGATGCAGCGCTACCTGCACTGTGACGATGTCCGAGTCTCTGGACTCCGGAACTTCAATCATTCAACTTATAACAACGACGGCATCGACATTGACAGTTCATCGAACGTGACGATCTCGGATTGCATTTTCGATGTCAGCGACGACGTCATCTGCCTCAAAAGCGAGGGGCGGGGAGTCACGCGAAATGTTGTGGTGACGAATTGTATACTCGCCACACACGCTTCCGCGATCAAGCTCGGGACCGGATCCGTGGGCGGCTTCGAGAATGTCATCGTGACAAACTGCGTCGTGCGCCCATCGCAGAGCAAAAAAATTGTTCACGCGCTGGTGGATTACGGCTTGGAAGCCCCGGGCGGGCTCACCGGAATCGATCTTGGTGCCGTGGATGGCGGACATCTCAAGCATTGCATCTTTGCCAACATCCTTATGCAGGGCGTCGAGTCGCCGTTCTGCCTGCGTCTTGGCAACCGCAACAGCGGAAAAATGGAATCCACCTACGGTGTGATCACCGATGCCATCGAAGACGAACGCATCAGCACGCTGGAACACATCGTCTTCGACACGATCGACGCGCGGGATTGCGGGCCTTACACATCGCCGATCACCGGCTTCGAGGGACACCCGATCCGCGACATCGCATTCCGCAACATCACCATCCGCAATGCGACACCGCCGAAACCCGAGGAACAGGCAAAACCCTATGTGCGCCATTCCCGCGCCTACCCCGGCAGCCGTTCCGAGGGGCATGTTCCGTCCAGCGGGCTCTTCTTCGATTATGTCGAGGGTGTGACTTTGGACAACGTGCGTGTTTATCCCGCTGATGGCGATGAGCGTCCGCCCTTTGTTTTCTCGCATGCACAAGATGTGACGATTGATCGGAAAAGAACTGTCTGACTGGGTGTGTCCGTTCGGATAGCCCTGAATCCAGTTTGTTTACGGCCATCATGAGATCCTACCGACTTCAACGGAGTCTTGCGATTTCTGTGGCTTTGACCACCGCCTGCCTGGCCGGTCTCTTTATTCTACGTCGCGAGGTCATCGGCCCGGCATTCCCGTTATATCTCAGCCTGCTTGCTTTGCCCGGGACTTTGTTCGCTTGGCTTCTTACCTATCGGATTCGGATGGATGGAACGCGTATCTTTGTTGAGACTCTGTTCGGCAAACACGAGATCGACTTCACGAATCGGCAAAACTTCCAACTCGCAGCAACCAAGTTCGACATCGGGCGACCAACGGCCCGCGCCATCACGACAAGAGGAAAACAGATCACTGTTTGGATTCAGCTCTTGGGGGCCCGCGATGGTTTGGATCTCCTGCGGGCCCTCGATTTCAAGACTTCCAGTCCCAAGTCTTAACTGACCCGTTAGCAGACTGAACTCTCGTTGCGCCGGCGCGGCATCGAAAGCTCGCAGATGATGCAATGTGCACACCCTTCTCGTCGATCGGATGGTCCCTCGTTTTCGCCGTGCCTTGGACGGTGATGTTGAAGTTCATCCATTCCTGTTCCTAAAGCTTGGATGTTTTCTTACTTTTTGGCCCGGACCACGTCGATGACCTCGGGGGGGTAGGACGAGCCTTGGGGGGACTGGACCCATTGGGTGGCGGCGGCACGATTCACGGCGGACCATCTTCGCAATACGCTCGTCGTTACGATGTTGCGCCACGATACGTCGCTAATGAGTGAGGCCCATGAAAGAACATTCGCCGGATCTGCCTGCCATGCGACTTCCACGAAATTGGCTGCGGCCTTGTTTCTTCCAGGGCTCGCGGGCAGGGAGGAAAGCCATTCGGCGGTTGCATACGGGTCGTCGTCGGCCCAATTGTTCACGATCGCCGCGAGAGTTTCTTCGGGGGCCCTGCCGCCGGCTCTGCGGCTCACATACTCGGCAGCAGCAGCAGGGTCCTGCGAGGCCCATCCCTCAATGGCGGCGGCGAACATTTTGGCATCGTCCGCTTTGCCCAGCTTGGTAAGGCGCTCGAAGGCGGCCTCGGGATTTTTGCGGGCCTCGCCGCGGATGAGGGCGAGTTGGACGGGGACGGCCGCCTCGGACGGAGAACCGTAGGTGTCCCACGCTGCTTGGATCTGCGCACCTTCCAAGGAGTTTGCTGCTCCGGAGAGAAGGTGGTCTTTCCACCCCTCCACAAACTCGCCAGCGAGAAGGTCGGGATTTTCTTTAATCCAACGGATTGTGAATTCCGGGTTGGCCATGCGTGCCACTGCTTGGAGAGAAGTTGCGACCAGGAGGTCGCGCTCATCGGAACTCGGCAGATTGGCAAGGCGGGTCAGGAGGCATTCGGGATCCTCACTGGCGAGCGACCAAACGGTACGGCGAAGCACTCCGATGCGGTCTTGAGCGGGCAGCTGGAGCATGGCATCGAATGCTTCATCGGGGGCAGAGAGTGCCCATCCACTGTAAGCGGCCACCAGGAGCTCCTGGTGGTTGTGGGCACCGGGAGGCATCGCCGAAATTGCGGCAAGTGCTGCCTGCGGGTTGTCCATGGACCAACGCCGTAGGACAACGATACTCAAGTCGGAGCGGAAGCCAGCCATCAAGGGAGATGCGAGGACAGCGGAGAAGGTGCCTGCCGGATCTTTGGCAGCCCAGGCCGTGACGATAACTCTGAGGATGTTGATGGACGGCAGAGTGCTGGCATCGGCAACAAGGCGTTGCCAGAGAAGCGCGATGTCAGAGGCAGGCATTTGCCAAAGGATCGCCGACAGTTCGAGTTCGGATTTCCCCGCAGGCATGGCGAGGATGTCGTCCACAGACGGTCGGCGCTTTTCGGAAAAACTGTTGGGAGCGGCGGCTTTGGATGCCGGAGGTATTGCCGCAGGGCTTGGCCGGAAGTCCGCTGGCTTAGCAATGGGTTTCGATTCAGTGGGCGGGCCGATTGCGGCGATGGTAAATGTCACCGCGAAGGCCAGAATTGGAAGGAGGAGGCGGGTCATTGGGCAAGGGATCTGAGGCTTTCCGGGATGGGTGCGGTCTCAACCCAATTTCTTGCAGCGGCAAAGTCGCGCTTCGACCAACTTGCATACCACTTCTTGAAATACCAATCGCGCGCACTGGTGCCGAGCATTTGCGAGGCCATTTGCATGGCGGTGGCGGGGTCATTCCGCAGGACGGTTTCCCCCAGCGAGCGGGCAGCATTGTCCCAAGC
>CAZRIL010000008.1:26571-89584 GCA_964600115.1 uncultured Chthoniobacter sp.
CCATCCCTCGGGAGAGACTCGACCCATGCGCGGGCGGCGGTGGGGTCGGCTTGGGTGAGAATCGGTACCACGCCGTCGTAAGCGTTGGCGCGAGCGTCGGCGGTCGGGAGGTTCGCTGCCCACATCTTGGCGCGCAGTACATCCGATTGTGCCAGAAACCGGCCGACCGTGGCAGCCGCGATGTTTTGGGACTCGTCTTGGAGCGACCTTGCAACAAAGTCCGCGGCAGCCTGGGGGTCCGTCCGGGCCCACCCGAAGACGGCTCCTTCGCCGATGTAGAGGGCGCGGAGATCCGGCTCGCGGATCGAGGTGGTGAAGGTGGCGGCGGCGACCGGGTCGCGAATCGCCCAGTACGCCCCAGCGATCGGCAAGGCTTGCAGGCGGAGCAGGCGGTTATCGTTGGCCTGAACCCAAGCCAGCACTTGAGACGGGTCCTTCGCGTTGGTCGTCCACTCGTGCGGGGCACCAACGAGAGCGTAACCCCGCGATGTTGCATCCGCGATGCTCATTGCGGCCTCAACTGCCATACTGGGTTGCGACTTTGCCAGCGAACGAAAGAACTCAGCAGAAAAGTTTTCGGTCATGGTCGGTTGGCGCTTGTTGAGCTCGTCGATAGCGCGGGCAGGATCCTTGGTAGCCCATCCGAGGAGGACCGCGCGCTCCGTTTGCTCGGCCGATAGAGCACCGGCACCGGAGGCAAAAAGACGGTCCGCTGCCTCGGGATCGTTTTGCGCGAAAAGGCGAATCGCATTTTCTACACATTGCATGGCTGAGGGCTTAGACAAATCCAACGCAGCAATGAGGTGCATCGCAGCGGCCGGGTCGCGCTCGAGTTCGGACAAAATTGCGTGCGTGATGGCTGACATTGCCTCGGGCAGTGGAAGCTGCGCGACAAGACCCCGGACCTTATCAAGGGCAGACGCTCTGGGAGGCGCGGCTTCGGACTCTAGGGCAATAAATGAGTTGGATGTGTTCGATGATCCGAGCGCGGTCGCCGGTGTCTTGCCTTTTCTGATTGGTGCCGAAGCGAGGCTGTCATCCGGCGGAAAAGCTCCTTTGTCCTGCGCGAGGGTCGTGCGGACCAGTGAGCCTAAAGCCCAGCCGAGACCGATAGCCAGCAAGGTTAGCGCAATGAGAATACGTCGGCGCATGGCTTAATGAAAGTCTACGAGGTAAAAGAGGGATTCCCGGCTGGGGCGAGTGATAAAAAATGCAGAGGGAAAGCCACAAACGGAAGGATGGAAGAATCGGTTCCAGCACCGAAGAAAAAATCGGCCTCCGAACCGGACGGCGAACTGAGCCGCCACCGCTTTCCAAGGCTCAGTTGAGCCAAAAACGTTTTGGCGATGTTTCGTAAGGCCAGCCAAATCAGTTTCACGGCTGATTCCTCGCTCGCGGAGTGCCCGTGAATTTTGGGCTCTTTGCAGTTGAATGGGCGAGATCTCCATCGCGTTGGTCGTGATGATCATTTTCCGTTTCTCACCCCGGGATCGGCTCCTCCAAGAGGCGACTGCGGGTGAGAAACCTCACACCCTCGGGAATCTCAAGCGAAAAGCTGGCCCCGCGTCCTGGAACAACATCGATCACCAATTGAGTGTGCGCCCAGCAGGCGTGCTGGGCTGCTCCGATATAGAACTCACAGCCCGCAATGGTTCCCAAAAGAACATCCTGCGGGCTGAGATGAAATTCGCCTTTGGGAAAACACATGGGAGCACTGCCGTCACAGCATCCTCCGGATTGATGAAAGATCAGCTCCCCGTGATCTTTTCGGAGTTTCTCAATGAGTGCCACAGCTTCAGGCGTGGCGGTGACGCGTTCCATCGCAGCCAGTCTTAGAAAAAGCCGAGAGCTTTAGGACTGTAGCTGACGAGAAGGTTTTTGGTTTGCTGGTAGTGACTCAGCATCATCTTGTGGTTCTCGCGTCCGATCCCGGATTGTTTGTAACCGCCGAACGCGGCATGAGCCGGGTAAAGATGGTAGCAATTGACCCAGACGCGTCCCGCCTGGATGCCTCGTCCCATCCGGTGTGCACGATTTTGGTCACGCGTCCAGACGCCCGCGCCAAGTCCGTAGAGCGAATCATTGGCCAAAGCCAGTGCATCGGCCTCGTCTTTGAAAGGGGTTACGGACACCACCGGGCCGAAAATTTCCTCCTGGAAGATCCTCATCCGGTTGTGGCCCTCGAAGATGGTTGGCTCCATGTAGTAGCCCTTTTCCAGACCTCCGTTCAGATAGGCCCGTTTTCCACCGGTCAGAATCCTGGCTCCCTCGGACTTTCCGATTTCGACGTAGGAGAGGATTTTCTCGAGCTGATCATTCGAAGCCTGCGCGCCAATCATCGTTCCAGGATCCAGCGGGTTGCCTGGCTTGATGGAATGGGTCCGTTGCAGAGCACGTTCCATGAAACGCTCGTAGATGGACTCCTGCACCAGCACCCGGCTGGGACAGGTGCAGACCTCGCCTTGGTTGAGGGCGAACATGGCAAAACCTTCCATCACCTTGTCAGCATAATCGTCGTCCTCGGCCAGCGTGTCGGCGAAGAAGATATTCGGTGACTTGCCGCCCAATTCCAGCGTGACCGGGATAATGTTTTCGCTGGCGTATTGCATGATGAGACGTCCCGTGGTCGTCTCGCCGGTGAAGGCGATTTTGGCGATGCGGTTGCTTTGGGCCAGGGGCTTGCCGGCTTCGACACCGAAACCCTGCACGATGTTGACAACGCCGGGCGGAAGGAGGTCAGCGATAACTTCCATCCACACCGCGATGCTGAAGGGGGTCTGCTCGGCGGGTTTGAGGACGACGCAGTTGCCGGCGGCCAGGGCCGGTGCAAGTTTCCACGCGGCCATGAGAATGGGAAAGTTCCACGGAATGATCTGGCCGACGACGCCAAGTGGCTCGTGAAAATGGTAGGCCACCGTCTCGCGGTCGATTTCACAAACACTGCCCTCCTGTGCACGGATGACACCGGCGAAGTAGCGGAAATGGTCGATAGCCAGCGGGAGATCCGCCGCCGTTGTTTCGCGGATGGGCTTGCCGTTATCAATCGTCTCGGCGAGTGCCAGCAGGGGAAGGTTCTCCTCCATGCGATCGGCAATCTTGTTCAGCAGGCGGGAACGATCGGAATAGGAGGTCTTGCCCCAGGCGGCTTTCGCGGCGTGGGCGGCATCCAGCGCCAATTCCACATCTTCTTTCCCGGAACGGGCGACCTCACAGAAATCGAGGCCCGTCATTGGCGAGGGATTGGCGAAATATCTGCCCTGACTTGGCTCGACAAATTGGCCCCCGATAAAGTTGCCGTAGCGAGCCCTAAGAGGAATCGGGCTCCCGAGCTTTTGCCACGCTTGGTGGATCATGTCTTGGTTGTGGGCGGACGACTTTGGGGACGATGTAGGGTAACTCATAATGGGGAAACCTGTTTCAGAGGATGAACCTTCCCGAGGAAGTTTCAAACGCAAATTTCGTTCAAATAATATCTTTAAGCCTAAGTAGGAAAGGACTGAGAGAGGCAGAACCGCCATTGGTGATGGAGTCCGTAAAAGGCGTCCCAAGTCCAAACACCGGGTTAGGCTGCCGGGCCGCCGTCGTCGCTCTCTTAGAATTCATCGTAAGCGATGTGGTCAGCGGAAACACCGTATTCGTTCAGCATCCGGGTGCAGGCTTTGATCATCATGGGTGGACCACAAAGGTAGTACTCTGCCGAGGTGGGGTCTGGATGGCTGCGCAAATGATTTTCAGCAACGACTTCGTGAATGAAGCCGTGAAGGCCGGTCCATTCGTCTTCGGGCAGTGGTGAGGATAGCGCGAGGTGGAAGGAGAAGTTCGGATGTTGCTGTACAAGGGACGCAAAGTAGTCCGCATAAAAAATCTCCTGCTTCGAGCGCGCGCCGTACCAAAAACTTACTTTTCGGGCGGTCTTCTGGGATTCAAAGAGGTGGGACAAATGAGCACGCAACGGGGCCATGCCAGCGCCGCCGCCAATGTAAACCATTTCCCGCTGGGTGGGCTTGATGTGGAAGTCCCCAAACGGACCGATAGCGGTTACAATGTCCCCCGGTTTGAGAGCAAAGACGTAGGACGATCCGATCCCCGGTGGACAATCCTGTCCCGGGGGCGGCGTTGCGATGCGCACGTTGAAGCGAAGGACCCGCTCCCTTTCGAAGTTGCTGGCCAATGAGTAGTTGTTTCGCCGGCCGTTCGCCTCCGGGTTCCGTGCGACGAGGTCGAAGACATGCTGGGTACGCCAGACCGAGGCATACGGTTCCGGTATGTCGAAATCGCGAAAACGGATTTCCGGATAGGCCGGGATGTCCAATTGGAGATAATCCCCTGGCGTGAAAGCGATCCGCTCGGCGGAATCGACCGGTTCAAGCACAAGTTCCTTGATAAAAGTGGCCACGCTGCGGTTGGAGACCACGCGGAGCGTGAAGGTTTTCTGCTGTGTGGCCCCCTGACCTCCGGCGCGTTCAAGGTTCAGCCAAAGCCGGCCGGCGCGTTCCTCCAACGGATAAGTCGCCAGGCCGCGACAAATGGGAGCCCGCGCCGGCGAACCATCCACCAGATTAAAGCGTCCGTTATGTTTCGGACATTCAATGATCCGTCCCTTGACAAGTCCGTCCGCCAAATGAGTGTTGCCGTGCGTGCAGATGCCGTCGGTCGCGTGCAGGCCGCCCTCCTCATCGCGAATGAGTGCATAAGTCTTCTTGCCGTGGTCAAAGCGGATGACATCGGCCGGCCCCAAATCAACCGCGGCACAGACTTCAATCCACCCCTGAGCATCCGGCGCAGCCTCGGAGTGATGGTTGTCTTCGACGAGACGCGGCTGTGGATCCGGCAGACGACGCCTGACGTAATACGCGGGATCCTTCACCTGCCGCAAGACGGCGGGAACGATCTCCTTCCAAGCCTCCCAGAGACTCGGATAGGGCTCCGGCATGTCGCCTTTGACTGCCTGGTGGAGGCGAGGCAACGCGTGATACGGAACCAGTGGAAACATATGATGCTCCACGTGGTAGTTCATGTTCCAATAGAGGAAACGGTTGACCGTATTCATGTAAACTGTCCGGCAATTGAGACGATGATCGAGGACATTCTCGGCCAGACCCGCATGCTGGGTCATCCCGTAGATAACCATCAGCCAAGATCCGAACAGATTGGGAAGCCCGATGAACAGGAGCGGCAAAACGCTTTGTGAAGCCACCGCGCAGCCGATTACGCCGACATAAATTGCCAGACAAATCCTCGCGCGAAGATACACCTTGGGAAATTCCGATTCCGGAATGAACGTCTTCTCCTCCGCCGTCATTTGACCGAAGGAATGCAGGAGAAGATGTCGAAAATACTTCGGGTAGACTCCCAAGTTGAAGCACGCCATCACGAGTGCTTTCACGTCCGGCGGCCGGGGAACGGCAATCTCCGGGTCCCGCCCGACGATGATCGTATCGCTGTGGTGCCGGGTGTGACTCCACCGCCACACGGTTGATTCGCGCATCACCATGAACGAAGCGATCTCGTAGAGCGCGTTATTGAGCCAGTCGGTTTTGAAAGCTGTGCCATGGCCGGCTTCATGCCACCTGGAATCCGAAGTTGAGGAATAGAGGACTGCATAGACCAGGTAGGGCACGAGTGCCCATGGCGAAGGCCAGAGAAGATACGTCGCCACGCCGGAACCAAGGATCAAGGCAAACCAGATTGCCGTGTCGCGCAGGGCCGGGCCATCGCGGCGCTCGAGAAGTTTCCGCATTGTGGCCCGTGGAACCGGACACTGATACCAATCGGCCTCAGCCAACCCGAGTTCGATCGCCCGCGCGGCGTTTTCTCCGGTGAGGCTGTAATCCAGCTTCTGCGGAGGACGGTTTGTGGTAGTGGGGGGCTCTTCGATCATGGCACTATGGTTCGTTGGTGATTGGATCAAGGTTGCTATGCTTTATCGTTACTCCGGGCGCCTTGTAGCTTGGAACCGCTACAAAGCGGCAAACCGACATCGTTGGTCCCGACCTTCGATGTCCGACCCTGTCCGGGCTGAAATGCCTTGGCGACCAGGATCAACTGATGACGGAATCTGCACGAATGTAGAGGAACAAGAAGGAAGATGCAAACTGTCGCCGGTTTGTTGGGCGGTATTTGAAGGGATTACTGGCAAAGTGGCCATGCTGCCGCGAGGGCCCGAAACAGGGCCAAGAGCGGGTGGGAATTCAATCGCAATGGAAGACTTCTTCCATGACCGCCCACCATTCGCCTTCGGCGCGGTTGGAGAGCGGCTCCTGGCAGGGCTTGCAGAGTGCCCACCATTCCTGGGTCCTCGGGTCGGCGGCCATGCGCGCACTGTCGGCGGCCATGTCGGTACCGGAGTATTCAAAATAGCTGAAGAGGTAGTAGCTGCCGTCGGGAAGCTGACGCAGGAAGATCGAGTAGTTGTGGATATTGCAGTCCTTGATCTTGGCCACGACATCGGGCCAGGCTGCCGCGTGAAGCCTTTTGTATTCTTCGAGTTTTTCCGGGCGCAGCCCGATGAGGGAACCGTAGCGTTTCATAGGAGTTGTTCTGAAAGTCTGAGTGGAGTTCAAATTCATCACTTGAGTTCGCCGACTTTGTTGAACGGATGTTGAGTTTTTAGGGAGGAAAATGGCTGAACTGCAAGATGGGCGACAAAAGACTCTGGAACAAATGCTGCGGGTCTAAATCCGTTAACTCGATCGTATGCAAAGCAGGATCCAGCCGTGTGACCCGGCCGTGTTTGATCCACTCGACGACATAGAGTTCGCCGCCGTGTCCCCATGCGGCTCCGTGGGGACTGTTGAAGGGACCTTCGCGAATCATCGAGCGGTCAACGTTGGGCCACTGTGGCAGGAACCGGGCGTTCGGTTGAGCGCCGATGGTTTCGACCAGATGGTTGTCAGCATCCACAATCGTGATGCGTCCGTGAAGCTCGCTGATCACGCAAAGTCCGTTGCGAAAGTCGAACCCGTTTGGCGAGTCGAGAAAATCGGAACCCCACGATCTGAGGAAGCGTCCACCGCGGTCGAATTCCTGGACACGGCGATTCCCGCGATCTGCGACGAGAAGGGCACATTCATGGCCGGGCCGGGGATCGATCGCCACATTGTGCGGGCAATCAAAACGCCCGGCTCCCTCCTCACCTGAAAGGCTGAACTCATAGCATCCTTCCCCATTGTAGGCATGGACAAGGTGACAACCGTAGCCATCGGCCGTCTGGCGGCTTCGGGCGTCCCCTTCAACAACGGCGATTTCACCGCACCGCAGTGCGTCCCCTTGCGAGCGGGGATTATCCTCCGACGCTACCAGCAGCGATACGGACTCGAAGGCAATCCGGACGAGAAACACCACGCCGGCATCTTCAACGAGCAGCAGGCTGGCCAGTTGTTCGTCCGAGCAGTACTGGCGCAGGAAGCCGATCCGTCGGCGTCCGTGGCGAAGTCAGCAGGCGAAAACGGCAACAGGTTGGCACAGCGCCCGCAGGTTTTCGACTGGGGTTCCGGATGGCACCTCGCAGCCGGCGCTGACCATGAATGGGCCCCCGGCCTCCTCAGCGCATGCAATCACGCGCTGCCAGATGGCGTCTGGCCGGCCGAAGCGCATGGTGGATACGGGATCGAGTTTGCCCGCCACAACGACTTTCGGCCCCAATGCTTGCCGGGCCGCAGTCATGTCCACCATGTGATCGCAGTCGAGGATGTCGATCGGCAAGTCGGCCATCCCCGGCCAGAGGTGCTTGGTTTGTCCGCAAATATGCAGCCGGACACGAGCTCCCGCCGCCCGGATACCCTCCATGAGACGACGCTCCCTGGGTTTGATCAACTCCTGGTAAACATCCCCTGAGATCTGGCTGCAGATCGCATCCCCCACACCGATCGTGTCGGCCCCGGCATCGATCTGAGCCACGGCAAAGGACAACGCCGCATCGACGCAAACGTCCATCAGACGCCCGCACCATTCTGGCTCCTCCATGAGATCCATGAGGAATTCGGACAGCCCGCGCAAGTCTGCCGCGAGGGCCGCCGGACCTTCGACCCAGCCAAGCACGCTGTAGTCATCGCCCTTCCTCTCGCGATAAAGACTCACTGCCGCAATTCGGTCGCGCATCCGCGGAGCGGAAAACGGGTCAGGAACAGACAACTGAGCCGGATCATCCCCTGCAGGACTGGCATCCGCGAGGGGCGGTCGCACGCACTCGGGAACGCTGTCGCGGTGGAAGCGGATCTGCGCTCCGAAACCGGAGGTCTCGCGATAGGGATCGGAAATGGTGCTCAGTTGATCGAGGCCGAACTCCTCCGCACAGCGGATATTGGCCTCCACGAGGATGCGGTGGTCCGACGCGAAGGCGCCGTAATTTGATCCGATGTGTTCGGCGGCAAACTGCATGAGGATCGGAATGCGCGGCAAGAAGTCCGGACTGTTTCCCGTCAAAACCGCTTCGTAGCGCTCGCGCGACGTCATGGCTTCTCCCATTCCGCGAGGAGGCGGGCTCGAAGAGCGACCGCCTCATCCCATGCCGGCGCAAAACAGCTCATTCCGTATCCGCTGCGCAGAGGGCCGATCTCGGGGCAAAACCAGACTTCCGGCAACGGACTGCTCCGCATGACCGCGAAAAGCTCGCGCACAAACCGCAGCCACTCCTCCGCTTCCTCGGTGAAAGTCCGGTGATCGCTCCGGAGCACAGGGACCTGCGCATGGTGACCGTTGAAAGGACGGAGGTGGTGCCAGCGGGCGCGGCGAGCTACTTCAGGCTCATCCAGCAGAAGCGGAGCCCACGGAGGCATCAGGTGCTTCACCACGGCGGGGTGGGAGAAATCCAAAAGCAGCGGCAACTCCATGCCGCCACTGGCGGCCCGAAACCTCCGACGAAGATCCGCCGTTTTCTCGGGTGTCTCCGTGCAAGTATCACGGTGGGTTTCAATGACGGCCTCCAAATCCAAACGCCTGGACGCTTCGTTCAATGCCAGGGCCCAGCGCAGGGCATCATCAGCGCCAGTGTCATGCCATCCCAGATGCACCTGCAGAACGACCGCTTCCTCGTCGCGCGCCGTGAGCAGGATCTGGCAAAAGTCGTGTCTCCCATCCAGTCGGCTGAACGCGATATAGGCCAAGCCGTGCTCTTTCGCTGCATTCCCCACTCCCGTGCCGAGATCCCCCATCACTCCATCAAATCCCGTGGCGGCAATTTCGCCGACCTTTCGACCAAGATCCCATTCCCCTTCACCAGCGACGGGATGATCCCAAAGCGTCCACAGGTTGGCATAGGTCTTGAGCCGGGGTTTGCTCATGCGTGATGTGCCTCGAATGACACCTCCAACCGGTCGTAGCCGGACGTCCGCTGGTAGTGCGCCTCGCGCTCGACGTGCTCCGCGTAGGAGATGACGTTGATTGCTGCGACGCTCCGCGCCATCTGGCTCAACAAGGTGCGCACCAGCAACCGTGCATGTAAGGCACCGAGGCAGTTATGCGGTCCGCTGCCAAACGCGACGTGCGGATTCGGCCTCCGGTCGAGAACCACCGAATCAGCATCGCGGAAGACCGCGGAATCGCGATTGGCGGAGGCCCAAACGAGGGAGATCCTTTCCCCCGCGGCAACGGGAACACCGAGCGCATCCGTCGTGCGTGGACAAACCCGGCCAATGTGGGTCAGCGGTGAAAGAAAACGGAAAAACTCCTCGGCCGCAGTGTTGAGCAGACCCGGATTGTCACGCAGCGCGCCCAAGTGCTCTGGGTGCGCTGCCAGATGCCCGACCACACCCGCCACGCTCTGGATGATGGTGTCCCGTCCCCCGGCGAATGTCAGATTGGCAAAGCCCATCATTTCGTCGCGTGTCAACGGACGTCCGGCGATCTCCGCCCGCGTCAGCGCGCTGAAGAAATCCTCACCCGGCTTCGCAACCGCACGATCCAGCTGTTTGTCAATGTAACGAGTGAGCACGCTGCCCTTGGCGGCGCCGTCCGCTCCATCGCGGAACACGTGAGTGCCCCATCCGATCCACTCCTCGGCCTCCTCCTCCGGAACGCGCAGCAGATAGGTGAGCGCCTTCGATTGGAGCGGAAGCGCAAACTCGCGCACGACCTCGATGCTCGGGCGCTCCAGCGCCTCGGCCAATAGGCGAGCCACCAAGCCCTCGACGAGGGCGACAAAGGCGGGGTCTTTCGGCTGACGGAAAAACGGTTCGACCAAGGCGCGGTAGGCCGTGTGCTCGGGCGGATTGGTTTCGATGGGCAACTGCCGTACAGGCCGCACGTCCTCTTCTGAAGGAATCGGCACCTGAAACGGCGCGTCGCTGCTGTAGGTCTTCCAGTCGGCCGCCGCCGTCCGCACGTCTTTGTGGCGTAGGATCATCACTACAGGGCGGCCTTGGAACTCCGTGGCCAGGACACCGCTCTCCTCGCGCGCACGGCGAAACGGGTCATCCACCGACACACCATGAAAAGGGCATCCAGACATGACGATCACTCCCGCGGTGGCACCACGACCAACAACCCGTCCAGTTCAGGCGTCACTTCAACCTGGCAACAAAGCCGGCTGCAAGGGGCGAAATGCGGCTGTTGCTCCAGGACGTCAAGCTCGTAGTCCACGGCCGACCCCGTTTTACTAAGCCAGTCTGCTGCCACATGCACATGGCATGTGCCGCAGGAACCCACTCCCCCGCAGTCGCCCTCAATCCCGGGGACATCGTGGTCTCGGGCCACTTCGAGCAGCGTCCCGGAGGCCTTCGCCACCGCGATGCGGCGTCCATCTGCAGTTTGAAAGGTGATGCTGGCCATGGGAGGAGCGTGACAATTAAGCAACGCGTAGAGCATACCAGTCGGACCATTTCGGGCTACGACTGCGGGGCCTTTTTCCGATGTTTTTATAACACATACTCGTGATCGCCTCTTGAATTGCCGTTACCAGAGCGTTATTAAGGCCACCGTGCAGGTTCTGTTCGAGTCCGTCCCGAAGTCGGCTGACTCATCATTCGCCGTCTTCCAATTCTCGGGTAAAGCGTTCAAGGCGCCCTACCACTGCCATCCGGAGATTGAGATCACCTACATCTCCTCCGGCCGTGGCGACCTGATCGTCGGGGACTTTATTGGCCAATTTCAACCCGGCGACATGATCATCCAAGGCCCCAACCTTCCGCACTCCTACCGGACATTTCCGGTGGGCTTGGCAGGTTCCTGCTACGCACAATTCAGAGAAGACGCCTTTGGGCCTGGCTTCTGGGATTTGAGCGAATGTCGCCGCATCCGCGGATTGCTCCGCAAGGCAACGCGTGGGCTGCGGCTGTCACCAAGGACGGCCAAGCGCCTCGGCCCTCGACTGGAGGCACTCCTGAACCTGCGCGGGCTGCCACGCATCACCGGCCTCCTGACTTTGCTCGATGAAGCCGCAAGCGACGGCTCAGCCCGCCCCTTGGCCAGTGCGGGCCACACAAAGACGCAACCTTTGAAGTCATCCACCAAAGTCGAGGCCGTCCTCCGCGCCATCGACCGGGGATGGAGCGAGCCGATCCGGCTTGGCGACGTAGCCCGAACGGTGAAGATGCACCCGCAAAGCCTGAGCCGCTTCTGCAGGCGGCAGCTACGCCGGAGTTTTCAGGAAATGCTGACCGAGAAGCGGCTCGGCGAGGCGGCCCGTCGGCTGCTCGAAAGCGACGATGGTGTGGCCGAGACCGCATTCGCCTGCGGTTTCAACAATCTTTCCAACTTCAACCGCCTCTTCCTCCGGACTTACGGCCTATCCCCGACAGCGTATCGTCAGCGCGCCGAGGAGTAGCAGAACGGGCGGGCATCTGTCGTCTTGGCGCGTTGGGCGAGGCCATGCAAAAGAGATTGCTCTGTCTGGTCATTACCCCAATGAAGCCGTGTGTTTAGATCTGACGCGTTGCCCGTGAATTGGTCGGAGTGATACGAGGGTTTGGCAGCACGAGAGCGTCGCCGCCCTCTCATGACAAGAAAGCGACACACGCCCGAAGAAGTCATCAAGAAGCTCAGGCGAGCCGAAGATGAATTGGCCGCAGGCACGGGCATTGAAGACGTCTGCCGCAGCCTGGAGATCAATCCGGCGACGTATCATCGCCGGGCCAAGGAGTATGCCGGGGCCAAGCTCGATACGGTCAAGCGGCTCAAGGAATTGGAGAAGGAGAACGCCCGGCTCAAGAAGTTGGTGGCCGAGCAGGCCTTGGACACGGCGATCCTCGAGAGGGTGACGGAGGGAAAATGGTAAGCCCGGTGCCACGGCGGGAGGCGGTCGAGATGGTTGAAGATCGCTTGGAAATCAGTCAGCACCGGGCCTGCTCCACCCTTGGTCAGCATCGTTCCATGCAACGCTATCGGCCCCGGCGCCGCGGATCGGATGCCCCGCTGCTGTCAGCCATCCACCGCGTGGCACGTGCCGAGCCACGCTGGGGCTACGCAAAAAGTATGAATGCGCAACTCGCTGACGCTTTCGACATGACAGGCTGTAGGTTACTTTTTTAGGTGCTGGTCGAACCACGACAGGGCTCGATGCAGGTGATCACGTTGATTGGGATAGCTCCAAAATCGCTCCACATGTTGCTCCCGCTCGTAGCGGGCGTATTCAACTTTGCGTCCCAGCTGACGAAGGCCCACGAAGACTTCGTCAGCCAGCGAGACATGGGCTGCACTGTCGTTGGAACCATGGACCAGGAGAAGCGGCGTCGTCACGCGGTCGAGGTGGAAAAAGGGCGATTCCGCGAGGTAGGCTTCGCGTTGTTGCCAGGGTGAACCGGTGATCCTGGATTCAGCAGCGGCTTTATCGGCAGTGACACCGTAAGCCCAGCCGTTGTCGTCCAGCATGCCATTGCGCCCGATGAGATTGGCGTAGCCGGCGCGACAGATTGCCGCCTTGAAGCGGTCAGTTTGCGTGAGGATGGCAATGGTGGCATAGCCGCCGTCGCTATGGCCCATGAGCCCGAGGCGCTCTGGATCGGCCAGGCCTTGGGCGATGGCGGCATCCACGGCGGACAGAACCAGCGGCGCAAGATCGGCGGCCGGACGGGCGCGGGAACCGGACAAATCCGCATACAGCACGGCGTAGCCATGCGTGGCGTAGAATTGAAAGTTGTCCACCCCTGCGCCGCTGCCGCCGAAGTAGCGGAGGTAATCTGCCCCCCTGTCTCCTGGGTAAACATAGGCGATTAGCGGATAGCGTCGTTTCGGGTCGAAGTTTGCTGGAAGGACGAGCAAGCCGCGCCGCGCCTGACCGTTGGTGTCGGTGTATTCGATGACTTTGGTGGCACCCAGCGTCGTGGTTTCGAACTGCGGATTCAGCCGGGTAAGGCGGGTCGCTTTTGTTTCTCCGGCCCGGGCGATCCAAAGGTCTTCGGCGTGGGTGGCATCCTGCGCCAGAAAGATGACGCTGCGGCCGTCGTCGTCGACCTCGATTTCTCGGACGTTGGCGGGAAAGCCGTCGGCACTGCCTTGCAACGCCATTTTCAATGGAGCTCCGGAGGGTGAGACGAGGGACGCTTCCCAGAAACTCACTTTGCCGTCGGCGATGGTGACGGCGGCGGATTCGTCGCCGGCGACGAGCATGGGGGCCATGGTCTCACTTTGACCCGCAAGAAAGAAACCTTCGTGGGTGGGAGCTTCCGCCGTGGGGGTCACAGTGCCGTCGGACAAGGCGATTCGCCAGAGCTTACCTTCGGAGTAGGTGTGCAGGCTCGTGCCGTTGCGGTTCCAAACCAGCGTGCGCGCCCTGGTGAGCATCGGAGAGAAATTGGGGGTAAGGCGTCTCGGCGCGGCTCCGTCCAATCCGGCAATCCGACACTCCCCCTTCACCAGCCAAGCGAGTGATTGACCGTCTGCGGACCACGCCAGCGGAGGCAAGGGAAAGGTAAAGGGAAGATCGGCGGCAAGTTGCTTGGGTTCACCGTCGGGACCGACCACAAAGATCAATAACTGGGTGGGAGGTTGGTCGATTCTGGCGGTTGGCTTTGTTGCAAGGATGGCGAGATGTCCGCCTTGCGGGGAAAACGTGGTGGCGAGCGCTCCTTCGCGAAGGCGGCGGACTTTTCCCGACGTCACGTCGATGAGCGCGAGGTCGGCAGCGGACATGGGAGCCCGGGGTTGATCCTCTCCGCGGAACACTTTCACGGTGGAAGTCTCCGAGGTCGCTGCCACATTTTCCTTCATCACCATGGCGACCAGACTGCGCCCATCGGGAGACCACGCGAGTATGTCGAAGGGGCACTCGAGCCTTAGCTTTTGGTCCGACACGCGGTGTAAGGAATCGGTTCGTGCATTCCAGACCCAGAGTCGGGCTGCGCCGTCCCTCGTGGAGATGAAAGCGAGAGACTGCCCGTCGGGGGACCAGACAGGCTTGTAATTCGTGCCGACTCCCTTGGTGAGGTTGCGAGGCTCCCCACCCGAGGTGGCGACCAACCAGAGATCACACGCCAGGGCAGTCGGGAGCCCGGCCAAGCCGCTGAATCGCCCGCTGGGATAGGGCTCCACCTGGCGACGGAAATCCTGCACGGTGTAGGCAATCCAATTTCCATCGGGCGACATTCGTTTGGCCCAATCGACCGTATCGAGTGATGCCTCCCGGAAAACCGGTAATCCAGCCAAATCGGTTTCCGATAGGGGTTCATCTTGTGCCTTCACTTGATGGAGGAAAGCGTTCGAAAAAAATGCCGCATGTAGGACGGCGACAGCTGCCATGGCCGAAAAGCCTTGGATTTTTTGAAGAAAGCCCGGGTGGTTCATCTCTTAAATTCGCCGACTTGGTTGGACACGTGTTGTGATTCTCGGGAGGGTAATCGTTGGTCCAAAAATTGGGCGACGAAAGACTCCGGAACAAATGCTACGGGGATAAATCCGATAACTCGAGCGTATGCGAAGTTGGATCCAGCCGTGTGACCCGGCCGTGTTTGATCCACTCGACGATATAGAGTTCGCCGCCGTGTCCCCATGCGGCTCCGTGGGGACTGTTGAAGAGACCCTCGCGAATCATCGAGCGGTCAACGTTGGGCCACTGTGGCAGGAACCGGGCGTTCGGTTGAGCGCCGATGGTTTCGACCAGATGGTTGTCAGCATCCACAATCGTGATGCGTCCGTGAAGCTCGCTGATCACGCAAAGTCCGTTGCGAAAGTCGAACCCGTTTGGCGAGTCGAGAAAATCGGAACCCCACGATCTGAGGAAGCGTCCACCGCGGTCGAATTCCTGGACACGGCGATTCCCGCGATCTGCGACGAGAAGGGCACATTCATGGCCGGGCCGGGGATCGATCGCCACACTGTGCGGGCAATCAAAACGCCCGGCTCCCTCCTCACCCGAAAGGCTGAACTCATAGCGTCCTTCCCCATCGTAGGCATGGACAAGGTGGGAACCGTAGCCATCGGCCAGCCAGAGCCGGACCGTCCGGCCCTTCTCGACATCTTCGGCCACCCATGTCGGGCAAAAGGTTTTATCCTGAAAAACAGAATGAGCGGGCTTTTCGAGTCTCTGAACGACACGTCCGCCAAGATCGGTCAGTTCGGCAATCCCGAGAAACTCGTCGGTGAGCCACAGCATTTCTTGTCCATCGCGGACGACGCGCGTGAGACCATGGGCGCCGGGATAGTTTCCCCAACGGTCCAGCAGTTCGCCGTCCGGCGAGTAAATGAGGACGGAGGGCAGGGCTTGGTGAAAAATCACCACGCGTCCGTCCGACAGAACCGTGACGCCGTGAGTTCGCTGGTTGCGGACGCCGCGTTCGGGAACGGGGAGCTTGGCCCACTCTTCGTGCCATCTCCAGCGGGACCGAGCGGCTGAGGTTTGTTGAATCGTTGAGTCCATCGTGCGGTTTTCTAAAACTCGTCGCAGGCAATGTCTTCCGGTGCGATACCCATGTCATCGGCGAGCATCTTTTTCGCCGCCTGGATCATCAGAGGCGGTCCGCACAGGTAGAATTCGATCGAACGCGGATCCGGGTGTTGGTCGAGGTGCTCACGGCGGAGGACGTCGTGGATAAAGCCGGTGTGGCCGGTCCACTGATCTTCCGGGAGCGGCTCGGAGAGCGCGATGTGGAAACGAAAATTCGGGAAGCGTTGTTCGAGATTGCGGAAATACGGTTCGTAATAGACCTCCTGCCGCGACCGCGCGCCATACCAGAACGTGACGCGGCGATTGGTCTGCAGGGTCTCGAACAGATGGGAAATGTGCGAGCGGAGGGGAGCCATGCCGGCGCCACCACCGAGATAGACCATTTCCCGTTCCGTGTCCTTGATCAGAAAATCGCCGAACGGTCCAACGGCCGTGACTGTGTCGCCGGGTTTGAGGTTGTGCACGTAAGACGAGCCGACCCCCGCCGAGCAATCGAGCCCGCGAGGCGGGGTCGCGATGCGGACGTTGAAGCGAAGTTGCCCTTCGCCGGGGCGGGTGGCGAGGGAGTAATTCCGCCGACAGGCGATCGGGTTGGTCGCCCGATTGTCAAAGACATGATGGGCGCGCCACGGTGTCGCGAAGGGCTCCGGCACATCGAACGCGTCAAACCGGATTTCCTCATAAGCAGGGATGTCGATCTGCAGATATTGGCCGGGCTTGTAATCAGGCAGGGTTCCGCTGCTTTCCGGCTCGAGAACAAGTTCCTTAATGAACGTCGCGACGTTCTGATTGCTGACCACGCGGAACTTAAGTGTGGCCGCCGTGTCCCGGGCCCGGTCGGTTTGTAAAAAGATGCGTCGGTTCTCCACCTTGACCGGATAGGTCCGCAGCGCGACACAGGCTGGCTTGCGTTGGGGGCTGCCATCGGTGAGGTCGAATCGACCATTGTGTTTCGGGCATTCGATGAGCCGGCCCTTTACCAGCCCGTCCGCGAGGTGAGTATTTCCGTGGGTGCAGATGCCGTCGGTGGCATGGAAGGTATCCTGTTCAGTTCGGTAAATCGCGAAAGTGCGGCCTCCGTGATCAAATCGAATCACGTCACTCCGCCCGAGCACATCGGCGTCACAAACTTCGATCCACCCGTCGACCTCGCGCCGTCCGTCCGCCGTGATGGCGGCGGCGATCGGTTCCGAGCCGACGGGACGCGCGGTGGCGGGCAGCTTGCGGCGGATGTAAAACCCGGGGTCCCGGACCTGCCGGAGCACGGTGGGAATAATTTCGCGATACGCCGCGAAAAGGCTCGGGTAAGGCTCCGGACAATCGTCTTTGACAAGGCGGTGAAGCTTCGGCAGTGCGTGGTAGGGAACCAGCGGGAACATGTGGTGCTCGAGGTGGTAGTTCATGTTCCAATACAGGAAGCGATGGATGAAATTCATCCGGATCGTCCGGCAGTTGAGACGGTGGTCGAGAACGTCCTCTGCCAGGCCCGCGTGTTGGGTCCACCCGTAGATCGGCATGAGCCACGCGCCGTAAAGATTCGGTCCAAGGATAAAGAGAAACGGCAACCACGTGCCGAAGACCACGCACAGCCCGACCATCGTGGCGTAAATCCCCACATAAATCCGGGCGCGGAGGAAGACCTTGGGATACTCGGATTTCGGAATGAAGGTCGCTTCTTCGGGCGTGACGCGTCCGAAGCAATGGAGGGTGATATTCCGGATGTAGCGCCGGAAGGCCTGAAAATTCACGCACTTCAGGATCAGTTGCTTGAGGTCCGGTGGACGCGGAACGGCAATCTCCGGATCGCGGCCGACAATGATCGTGTCGCTGTGGTGCCGGGTATGGCTCCAACGCCATGGCACGGACTCGCGCATCACCATGAATGAGGCCACCTCGTAAAGAAGGTTGTTCATCCAGTCGGTCTTGAACGCCGTCCCATGGCCCGATTCATGCCACCTCGCATCCGAGGCCGATGCGTAGAGGACGCCGTAAATCAGGAATGGAATCACCGACCACCAGCTGGGAAACCACGAATAGGCCCAAAAGCCGGTCGCCAGAATCAAACCAAAATAGATCGCCGTATCGCGCAGGGCCGGACCGTCCTTGCGCTCGAGGAGCGCCCGCATCTTGTCCTTGGGAACCGGCGATGTATACCAGTTCGCCTCGGCCAGGCCGCTCTCGACCGCGCGGCGCGAATCCTCTCCGACGAGGCTGTAATCTTTTAAACGAATATTTTCCGGGAGTGTGATGCTAGTCATGGAACTTATCTGAAGTTTGGCCACGAGCGCTCGGCGGTCAAAGGGCGTCGCCTCGCATGGCCATTCCGGTGAATGATCCTGCTTCGTTTGTAATGAACTCGTTGTCCGCCGCCGGCGGACGTTCGCTCTGCCAATCGGCAGAAAATTCCCCTTGAAGCTGCGGAGCAAGTTCGTTGAATGATGCTGCTCATGCCCCGGGTTCCCGCCAAGCACCTCTATCTGCCAGCCAAGGACCGCTCGTTTTGGAAAAGTCCGGACGATTCCGCGTTGCCGCTTCTTTACCTGGCTTGGGGGCGTCGCGATTTTACTGATCGAGGTGTTCCGGCGTCCCGGCATGAGGGCTGGGTCTGCGTTTGTATCGAGGAGGGATCTCCCACGATGATTCTGGGTGATCGCTCGATACGACTTTCCACCGGTCAGGTGGTGTTGATTCGCGAGGACTGTCCCTTGGGATGGGAGCAAAGCGACGAGAGGGATTGCAAGTTTCTCCTGTGGATGTGGAGGCGTCCGCTCCACCCGGAGCTTTCGATGCAACCGGCGTCGGCAAGCGCCATTCATCGGGTTCCCACCGCACAGCGGGAGATTTGGCAGATCCTGCACCGCCTGTGCCGGGAGGAAATCGTTTCCGAGCCCGCCCCGAGTGCCGCGTGGCTCGAGAGTTGCCAGAGACAGCTGGAAGTTCTTCTTGTTCGCTTGTTGCAGGCTTCACCGGAGACCGGCACTGCCGATCGGCGGATTGCGCTGGCTCTGGCATGGATGCAGTCCCATTTGCAAAGCCAGGAGCCGGTGGCGCGCCTCTGCGACTATCTGGGCATCTCCCAACCGACGCTCCACCGGCTTTTTGTCAACCAGACAGGACTGAGCCCGATGGTGCAATTCCAACGCATCAAAATGGAGCGTGCGCAGCAACTTTTGGCCGACGGCCGGAGCTCGGTGAAGGAGGTCGCGTTCCTTCTCGGCTACCGGCATTTCAATGACTTCAGCCGCGCGTTCCGGAAGCACTTCAAGCAGACGCCTTCCGTTTCCCGCCGGACGCCCTTGGGTTAACATTAACGGATTCATCTCCGAGAAAGACGCTGGGAGGAGGGTCGTCGCCGTTTTGTTTTGACCCACCTTTTTGCCAGTGTTGGTTGTTGGAAGATGCGTTGTTGGTTGATTGTCCATTTCTCCGTTTTCCACGGCACTCTCTAAGGCCATGGACTCTGCTTCCACCTCCCCGCAGCACACCGGGCTTCTTGTTTCGCAGATCGGCTATGATGCGACCGAGTCGGCGCGTGTGATCTGGAGAGGCCAGGTTGAGCCGCCGGAACTGCGAATCAACGGCACCCGCTCTGAGTGGCGGCATGCTGGCGACCTCTGGGGGGATCGGTGGTGGTCGGCCGTGATTCCTCCTCCCGGCGAACCCGGCGATGTGGAAGTGCGTGCCGGTGGCTATTCCGAAATGGCGGCGGTGGACGATCGTCTGCTTTGGCAGAGAACGTGGCGCGCCACTTCGTTCGAGAGCCTCGAGCGCCGGGCCAAACTGGCAAAAAACCTGCGCGGCTGGCTGGACTGCGGGTCGCATTTTCAGGAAGCGAATTCCCATGCGTGTTGTCTGCTCGGCTTGCTCGATGTCTTGGAGTTTGCCCGCCTCGCCGTGGACGAGCGCGAAGCGGTGGAAACACAAATCCGTGTCGGCATTGGGTTGCTTTCCTGGTATCAGGACCTCGCCGCGAAGCTCCCGGACGGCGAAGGGGCACTCGTCCATGAGGTGCCGAATCATGAGAAATGGTTGGTGCCGGCCGATGTCAGCAAGGCCGCGGCGGTCTTCGCCCGGGCCTCGCGGCTGCTTGGTGCAGACGGTGAGAAGCGCGAATGGCGGGAGCGCGCGGAGGCCGCCTGCCGATGGCTTGAACACTGCCAACCGAGCGGACCGCTGGGCTTCTCGCCGGAGGCGCACGGCGTTCCGCACGGAACCGAGGTTCCCAAGGACTTCATGACACGCGATCTGCTCATGGAGTTGTGGGCGGTCATCGAGCTTGGACGAGACCACCCCGAACCTCCGCGCCGCGCGGTCCATCTCGCCCGGCGCATCCTCGCCCGGCAATTTCGCTCGCTTCCGCCGGGAATCGCCTATCCCGGTCAGTTCTCTACCTTCGACGGATGGCCGCGGCCGGAACCCGCTTGGACCCACTTTCTCGCGGCGGACGCGGTCGGCAACGACGTGGGAGCCACGATGGCCCACTGGCTCGTCCCGTTGATGCGAATGGCGGAGTGGTGGCCCGGACACGAGCTTGCCGAGCCCATCCGCGAGGCGGTTCATCGATTTGCTTACAGTTACTTTTTGCCAGCCTGCCGTGCGAACCCGTTTGGCATTCTGCCGGTCGGAGAGTTTCCCGGCGAGGGGCTCATTTGGTTTGCCGGCCTCTGGCACGGAATGAACTCGACGTATGCGCTCGCGGCGGCCTTGGCGCTGGAGTTCGAAGCGTTCCTCGGCGATCCCGTGTTCCGGCCACTGGCGACGGCGAATCTCCAGTGGATCGCCGGTCTGAACTCCGGCATTCATCCCGGAGTCGAGCTGGGCTGCGAGATGTCCACGCCCGACACGATCCCCGGCCGCTCCCTCCCGGTGAGCATGATCTACGGGATCGGCCGGCGGTTTTTCGGAAGCTGGAAAACCATCCGTGGCTCGATTGGAAGCGGTTTTTTTATGGGAAGGTCATTTCAGTTTGACGTTCCGCACCGGCACGCTATCGACAAACCCTCGTCATTTGCGGATGAGGATTGGATTACTTTCAACGGCGCGTGGCTTTCCGCCATCGCCCGAACGGCTTCGCGATGAAAACAAAGGACCAAGCAATCTGGGTGATCGGAAGTTCGAACGTCGATCTGATCATGAAAATGCCCCGGCTACCCGCCGTGGGTGAGACGGTGACCGGGGCGGATTTTCTTCAGACTTTCGGCGGCAAAGGCGCGAATTCCGCCGTCGGAGCCGCGCGGGCCGGCGGCAAAGTCGTTTTTGTGAATGCCGTTGGGGACGATCCCTACGCGCCGGCCCTGCTGCGGAGCCTGGAGTCGGTCGGCGTGAATATCAGCCAGGTTCGCCACGAAACCGGCACGGCCTCCGGCCATGCGCTTGTCATGATCGGCGACGCGGGCCGCAATTACCTCTCTGTTGCACCGGGGGCCAACGAGCGGATCACCCCGGCGGTGATCGATGAAATCGGAGCCGCTCTCGAAGGAGCGGCGCGCATCCTCATCCAAAACGAAATTCCCATGGAATCCAACCGGAGGGTTCTGGACCTCGCCCGGAGATACGGAATCCCCGTGCAATGGAACTATGCTCCATTCTGCCATTGTCCGCCAGACTGGCTCGTCGACGTCGACCTCCTGATCGCCAACGAGGGCGAGGCAATGGAGTTGGCCAAGGGGGCGGGCTTGCCCGAGCGCGATTTTCCCACACTCGCTGAGGCGCTCCGGAACCTTGGACCGCGCGGCGTGCTCATCACTTTGGGATCCGACGGCGTGGTCGCCGACACGCCGGATTTCCGCGGGCATGTTCCCGCATTCTCGGTCGAAGCGGTGGACACGACAGGAGCCGGAGACATCTTTTGCGGCAGTCTCGCCGCGGCCCTCGCCGAGGGAGTCAGCATGCAAGAGGCCGTCCGCTTTGCATCCGCGGCCGCCGCGATTTCCGTCACTCGTCTTGGCGCGCAGCCATCAGCTCCGCTGCGTGCGGAAATCGAGCAGTTTCTCAACCAAAACCAATAATCCTTATGCATCCCGAAACCGCCAAACTCGCCAAACTGATCGACCACGCCGTCCTCCATCCGACCCATGGAGAAAAAGACACCCTCGCCGCCTGCGAGGTCGGGAAAAAATCCGGCGTCGCCGCCGTCTGTGTCAAACCCTGCTTCACCGCCCACGCGGCTGCCGCACTCTCCGGAAGCGGCGTCGCCGTCTGTGCCGTGATCGGCTTTCCACACGGCAACAGCACCACTGCCACCAAAGTCTTCGAGACCACCGAAGCTGTCCATTTGGGCGCCACCGAGATCGACATGGTCGTCAACAACGGATGGGTCTCCGAAGGCCGCTGGAGTGATGTGGATGCGGAGATTGGGGCCGTGAACCGGGCCTGCGTCGAAGGAGGTGCTCTCCTCAAGGTCATCTTTGAAATCGATTACCTGAAGCCCGAGCAGATCGTGAAACTTTGCCAAATCTGCAGCCAAGTCGGCGTCGCCTATGTTAAAACCTCCACCGGCTTCGGCTATGTGAAACAGGCAAACGGCGACTTCAACTACCGCGGAGCCACCGCTGAAGGCGTCACACTCATGCGTGAATCCTGCTCACCCTCTGTCAAAATCAAAGCCGCCGCCGGAATCCGCAATCTTTCCGACCTGATCAAGTTCCGTGACCTCGGATGCGAGCGCGTCGGAGCCGCCGCGACCGAGGCCATCCTGGCCGAAGCCGAAGCACGATTCGGAGGTAACGCCGCCCCGGGCGGGAAAACAGCGGCAGACGGAGGTTATTGATCCCCTCGGGCGTGGGCGCACTTCAAGTGGGTTCCCTCGGGGCGCAGCCTTGCCATGCGGAGGCTGTTTTTCGGACTCTTTCGGCCAAAGTGGCAAGCACCAAGTCGTCTGCCCGCAGGCCGTCGTTCGAAGCGACGTAACCAGGGTAGCGTTCAAAAATCGTCCGGTCCGTGGAATGAATGGAATGCCAGCCGTGCTTCGGTGTCCCATGGAGCGGGAAGAGTTTGGCATGGACATGATCGATGCCGAATCCTTCCAGGACCAACGCTGTCCGCCCGACATCGTCGAAACAGGCGTCGAGCAAGAGGGCGACCTTTTTTGCCGCGAGCACAAGGGCTGCCAATTCGCTCTCAGCCAGAGCAAAAGCATAGCTGGGCCGGTGGATTTTTGGAATCACCACGGTGACCCCGGGCGTGTTTGGGAAAATGCTCAGAAAGGCAAGATGATGCTCGTCCTCCCAGACTCGGTGAGCAGGTTCTTTGCCGGTCACAATGTCACAGAACAGGCAACGCGGCATCATGGGAGTGACCGGAGAGCGAACAGGGGGGTATATGCGTCGGTAAGCACGCTGGACATCAGGCAAGGGCGGAGACGGACGGAATGGATAGGAATCGGACCTATGGCAAGGCGATTGGCATGACCGTCAAGACTTGGCGAAGGCCTGCGGAGTAAGGATTTACGTTTCATATTATGATCAGATCGATGGATTGCAAGAACTATTGCCCCCTTCAGGCTGATGCGAACGGTTTTACTCAGCCATCATTTGTTGTCCGGTGTCGCCGGGTGTTGAATGTCGCGAGATTTGCAATGCTCCCCTCTCGAAGTTCTGCGCAGTTGCCGATGGCACTAAGCCTCGGACGTGCCCCGTCGCGGGCGTTTCTGGGAGGTATCCGAAAGTCTGTGTTTAGGGTCGTGTTGTTTTTGTTGTTTTTTCCTCAGCTAGCTGAGGAAAAAAATTCTTCAGATCCGCCAATAGGCTGTTCTTCCCAAGGATCCCCCCCCGGCTTCTCCCATACTTTTTCCAGTAGGGCTTTAATCAACTCATCGCCGCTCGTGTCTCTCTTCTCTTTGGTCATTTTCCTTTTCTTTCACGTTGTGACCCGCACACAAACTTTCGGATAGGCTCCGGCCGTTTGGCCGATGGAGCGTAGCGGAATCGGCCAAACGGCCGGATTGATCGTGCTTCGGACTTTTACAAACGAAATATTGCAGTACCCTAAGATGTTTTGCTGGCATGGAGAGTCTGAATAAAATGTGGGCCTCAGTTGGGCTCGTCGCAACAGCTTGGCTGGTAACTTCCGTTGTCCGCCGGGTTGAGGAAGTTATGGCTTCCACTCCTTCGGGCCATTGCCCAAGGGCAATCTCCAGAAGAACCACAGCCCTCCTTCTCGGAGTGGGTATCCTGGTGATGGCAATAGCTGATCCCATCTATGGGCAGGTCGGCTTTGGCGCGGCTTCGACATCGACCTTCCCCGGCTCTGTGCAGCAGGATGGTTTTTCATCGGTTGCCAGTTACAGTAACTTCCGGGGAGGTTCCGGCAGTCGGGCCTCACTGGCCGGCTGGCGCGCCTACGCAGAGACACTGGAACAGGAGAAAACCGGAGATACCATGCAGTGGGGTCCAGTGGCACTTACGTTGGGAGCCGGAGCCCAGGTTATATTCGATTCGAATATCAATGCCTCCCCCGATGCCCCCCTCTCCGACATCATTCTTGTCCCTTCGATTCTCCTCGGGGTGAGCTGGCCTATTACCCGCCGGAATCGTCTCGATCTCGATTTGAACCTCGCGTACCAATACTACCTGATTCATCCGGAATATGCGAACTCCGGGCTCACCATCAGCCCCCAATCCGATCTCGAGTTTCATCTCTTCACGGGGGATTTTGTATTCACCCTTTACAACTATCCAACCCTTACCACCGGACCGGCCGAAACGGACCCTGCCCTCGTCAACACCGGCTTTTTTCGACAGTTTTTCAACAGGGCCGGCGTTCGATTTCTTTGGGACTGGAACAAGCTTATCACCCAGGGAGGAGTGGAGCGTATTGATACGTTCAGCCTCGACAGCACTTTCGACTCTCTCAACAGTACCAGCTATTTGGCCTACCTCCAGATATCCTACCTGTTCACTCCGACTATCGCCATCGGAAGCCGTCTGGTGTTGGGCACACAGGAGTTTTCTTCCCGTACTCTGAATAACTCGGTCTGGTCCCAAATCGGAGCTTTCCTCGACATGAAAGTTTCCTCCTATACTTCGGTTTATTGCGAAATCGGCATCCAGGGGGGGGACTTTGACAACAATGCCCCGCGGACCGATACCTTGGACTTTGCAGTGAATTCCGACGGTTTCAACACCAATGTGGAAGGCACACTTGGCGGGGGTGACTACCTTCAACCATATTTTATAATCGGCGCAACCAACCGCCTTAACAAATACATGACCCACGACCTTTTTGTGTCCCGAAGGGTGGACAGCTCTTCGGTGTCGGATTACAGAGAGCAGTACACATTTGCCTATGGCTTCCAGTATCGTCTGAACAGGCTCACCATCTTGGATGGGCTGGGATCACTTGAAATCGGGCGGATCTCGGCATCAACCACTGCGGAACCAAACTACTTTGAAGCCTGTTTTCGTGTGGGGCTCGGCTTCACTTTGACGCGGGATGCAACTTTGGGTTTGTCCTATGACTATTGTCTCTCCAGTTTGAACGGAGCGGGCAGCAACAACCACTACACCCGCCAGAGAATCATTCTTTCAACGCGATGGACATTTTAACACGCCTCCTCGGGCCGATAGCCCTCCTGCTCCTCGCTATTGGGTTCCCTGCCGCTCATTCTGCCCGTGCCCAGTCCCCCGACCGGTCTCTCTCCCGCCCTGCCGGGCAGACCACATCCCTTTCGAAGCCTTCGGAGGAACGCCGCAACGAGTTTCCGTTGGATCTCGACGACCGCCACACCTTGCAGGTGGGTGATTCCGTCGGCTACGTGGTGATCGAGGAGGGTGCCGAGCCGATTACGCTGACCGTCGCATCTTCTGGAGAAATTGCATTCCCCTTGGTCGGACGTGTCGCTGCTCAAGGCAGGACTTGCCGTGAGGTGGCTCAGGAGGTTCGCCGCCGCCTCGAACGAAGTTTTTACCACCGTGCCACGGTATCGCTTGCACTGGAAACCGAATCCAGCATTCCACTGGGGCGCGTCTTCATCAGCGGCCAGGTGGCATCACAGGGCCCCATCGACATCCCAAGAAAGCACACGCTCACAGTCTCTCAGGCTATCCTGCTTGCGGGAGGATTTGCTGACTTTGCCGACCGTCGGCGCGTGCGCCTCATCCGACCATTGGCCGGTGGTGGTTCGGAAACCATCAAGGTGGATGTGAAAGCGGTTCTCGAGAAGGGCGAGACGGACAAGGATCAAGTCATCCAACCCGGTGACTTCATTTTGGTGCCAGAACGACTCTTCAATTTTTAGTATGGAAACTCCACCAAATATTTCTCGCGACAGTTCCACCCATCCCACGGATGACCGGCTGCAACGCGTGGAACTGTTTCGTTTACAATTGGCCAGGTTTGGCAGGGTATTGCGGCGATTTTGGTGGGTACTCGCCATCACCATCGGAATGGGGCTTGCCTATCAAAGCTGGAGCGCATTCACCAAGCCGCCGACCTACAAGTCCTCCGCCCGAATCCTGGTCAGCGGACGGATTACACTACCCGAGGGAGGGGTCTTCAGCGAAGAGGCCGCAAACTTCTACGGCACGCAGATTGAGCTGATGGGTGGCAAGTTGGTGAGACACCGTGCGCTCGACCGCGTCCAGCGATTGCGCCCCGATCTCGCGCCCGTCCCGGTGGATCTCTCGGTGGCCCAAATGCCGCGGGCCTCAATCTTTGCCCTCCAGGCTTCCGGGCCCCAGCCTGAATACGTGCAGGCATTTCTGAATGCCGTCATCGAGGAATATATTACATTGCGTCGCAGCATCCTCGCGGACAAATCCCAAAGTGCCCTGGTCGATATCTCCGACCAACTCGCCCGGGTCGAGGGGGAGTTGCAGGACACCGAGCAGCAAGTTATCGATTGGAAAAGCGAGAACAACCTGGACTTTCTTCAAGAGAGTTCCGAAGCGGCCGGAGCGCAGTTGAAGCGTCTCAACGCGGAACTCGCTGTCCTTGAATCCGAGTTCAGCCTGATGGGGCGGCTGACCGAAGAGCAAAACTTCGGGCGCACGGCTTCTGACGCCCCTCCATTGCCCGAGTCCGATTCCCAGCCGATTCAGCAAGTGGACACCGGCCCAATACTATCAGGCCGGGCACTCGGCGCCGCACAAGCTTACCTTTCAGCCCGCCAACAATTGTCTTTGTTGGAACATAAGCGCGACGAGTTGGCCAAGCTCAGAAAACCGGATCACCCGGCTGTCCGGCAGGTCGATCAGGAGATTCAAACCACGCAACGGCTGATCGAAACCCTTCGCGACCGGGCCCGCCAAGAGATGGAATCCCACCGGCAGACTCTGGCGGCCCAGCTTGCCAATACCAAGGAACAACTACAAAAGTGGGAGCAGAGAGCCATCGAAATAGGCCGTCGGATGGGAGAATTTGAGCGCATGCAGGAAAAACTCTCCAGAGTGAAAGCTCTTTATGATCGCCTGCTCGAAAGCATTCAGCGGGTCGATGTCAACAGCAACATCCAGCAGGACATCCTTACCGTGATGGAATATGCCACTCCTCCGGTGGCTAACCTCCGTCCCCTGGCGCGGGAATTGATCCTGGGTGCCCTTGCCGGTCTCGCCGTCGGCATCGTGATCCTCTTGCTGATTGCCGCATTTGATGACCGGGTGGTTTCTCTGTTAGAAATCCAATCGTCGCTTAACCAGATTGTTGTGGGTATTATTCCTCGGGTTCCGTCCGGTCAGCAGCTTCTCGGCCTTCCCAGAGGGGATAGCCCGGAGGTTCCTGAAGATAATCCAGGGCTTCTGGAGTCAACGCGCAAAGTTCGATCCTGGTTGCTTCTGTCCAGGTGGGAAAACGGCCCGCCCAAGTCGATCATGATCGCGAGTGCTGTTCCCGGGGAAGGGAAATCCACCACGGCGTTCAACTTGGCGGCCTGCCTCTCCGGCACCGGAAAGTCCGTTCTTATTGTGGATGCGGACCTCAAGCGCGGAACTCTTCACCGCATTTTGGATATCCCCCAGGACCCCGGACTGGGCAATATACTCAACGGCGAGTGTGATCTCGGGGGCGCCATTTCTTCAACCCGAATTCCAAACCTCAGTGCCATTCCACGCGGGACCTACAAAACGAGGGGGGCCGAAGTCTTTCTCGGAGCTTCGCTGGAGCATTTTCTGGCCGGGATCGAGAAGCAATTCGATTTTGTGATTTTTGATACCCCGCCGTGCCTGGCCACCGACGAATCCAGCGCCCTGGCAAGCCGGGTGGACGTGACTCTGCTCATTGTTCGGGCTGCCTTTACAAGCCTTCGGATCGCACGACGCGCGTTGGATCACCTTGTGAACCGTGGAGCTTCCGTCGAGGGAGTTATTTATAATGGCGTTAATCCCTCCAGCAATGAATATCCGCACTACCATTATTATTATTACGAGGATTCCAGAAACGAAAAGCCGCGCAAATAGTCCCCGCAAAGCTGCGGCTGCAAGCAGAAGATGAAGAACGCCACCCTGTCAGCAGGCCGGGGGCATGTCTCCGGGGGGCACATGGCCTCTCCGGTAAGGCACGCTTTGTGTAGGATTGCGCTTCCACTTGCGGATGCCTGCTCTCTCATCGCTCTCTGCATTGCCCTATCGTTCTTGCGCCTTGGTTCCGAGTGCACCTCGGTGCTCGAAGCCGGAGGGCTATCCCGAGTGGCGATTTTCGTGATCTGCATGATGCTCTGCATTGCCTGCATCGGCGGGTATCGGCAGACAAAACCCTTACGGAGCCTCCTTTTGGCCGCCGAGTTCCTCCTGGCTGCGGGTTTGGGCCTTTTGTCGGCCCTCTTCGTCATGAATATCGTCTTTTTGGGGACAGACCTGCAGTCTCAAAGTCGCATGGTTTTAATTTTTTCGACGGTTTGTTATCTGCCGGTTGGCATTTTGCTGAGGTTTGCTTGGGAGCACTCTCTGGAATCCCTCGGCGAACGCAAGCCGGTTCTTTTTATCGGTACGGGCCATGCCTCACGGTCCTTTGAGAAGGTTTTGGAACGCAATGGCATCCCCACAATCACCGAATACCTGCTTATCGATGAGCCGGACGCCGCGGAAAAATTTGCGCCGGCGCTCACCGATGCACCCTCGCGCTATGACAGCATCGTGTTGGACAATAATCTTCACGCCTACCCGCACGACCTGCTCGAGAATCTGATTTATCTCCACTTCAATGAAATCCCCGTCTTGGGCATGCACGCTTATTTTGCCGCTATGCACCGCCAGTTGCCCGCGCTGGATGTCGACGCCGCATGGATTTTCAGTCGCGACCTCAGCCCCGCCGCGCGTCCTCCCTATCGCTATATCAAAAGGCTTATTGACGTCACCTTGTCTCTCGCGGGCATTCTTCTGTTGTCGCCGGTTTTCCTTGTTGTGGCTTTTGCGATTTGGGTTGAAAGAACTGGTCCGGTTCTCTTCAGGCAGCCGCGAATCGGGCGGAGCGGCCGAGTTTTCCACATTCTGAAGTTCCGAACCATGGTGCTGGGCTCCGATCAAGGTCCTGCCTATACCGGCGATCACGACCACCGGATCACCCGGGTCGGCAAAATCCTCCGCCGCCTCCACGTGGATGAACTTCCTCAGCTTTGGAATGTTTTCAAAGGCGATATGAGTCTGATCGGACCGCGGCCGGAATGGGACCGGCTTGTCAAACAATACGAGCAGGAAATTCCATTTTATCACTTCCGCCACCTGGTGAGACCCGGCCTCACCGGATGGGCCCAGTTGAACTATCCCTATGGGGAGAGTGTTCTGGACGCCGAAGAGAAACTCCGTTACGACATCTATTACATCGAGTATTTATCGATGGTTCTGGATCTGGAAATCCTTCTCAAGACGCTTGTTTACCTGTTGTTTTTGCGTGGCAAGTGAGCGAGCTCTAAGAAAACCCGTGCGGCACTCTCCACGGACTGCCTGCTGGCAAATGCGCGGGCCCGCTCGCCTAGCCTGTCGCTGAGGGTTCTGTCAAGCCGCAGTTTTTCAACAGCCTTCACAAGTCCCTCCGCGTCACCGGGCGGAACGGACAGCCCGAAATTCGACTCTTCCAATGCCCGTGCAACCTCGCAGGCGGACGGTCCAGAAAAAACAATCGGACGTCCGGACATCGCCGCATCGTAGAGTTTGCTGGGGACAGCATATCCCAGAAAAGCCTCGCCCAAAGTGATTAAGTGGGCATCGCATCCGGAGAGATGCCGCGGGAGGTTCGATTCCGCGACAGGCTCTTTGAGGATGATGTTCGGAAGCCGGAGTGCTGCGTCCGCCAGCACCGGGCGCTGCGGACCCTGTCCTGTCACTGTGTAACGATGTGGCAAATTCCTCCGCGCGGCAATTTCCGCAGCGCCGATGAGTGCCCGGAAATCATGCACTCTCCCGAGATTCCCGGAGTAGAGGAGGTGAAAGCTCCGAGTCCGATCAGACCGGGATCCGGGCAAAAACTCCACGGCTGGCAGGCGGGCCCAATTTGTCACAATCATGGAATCTACGGGCCGCAGCCGTTCCCGCATGCAGCGACCCACCGCAATGACCGCATGGGCATTTTGGTGGGCGAAGCGCATCGCCGCCCGGAGCAATCGATAGAGCATGCCCTCCGGCCGAAGAACTCCAGCTGCAGCGGCGATTTCCGGATAGAGATCCTGACACCAGCAGACATGGCGAACCCCACGGGATCGAGCCAAGAGGGATGCCCAGAACGCCGAGAGAGGGGGATCTGAAGTCGTAACCAGCATGTGGGGTCTCCCCGCCCCGGCTGTCTCGCGGGCCAAAGCAAGGTGCATTAAAGGGAGCGCAACGACGCGGGATGGGATGGACTTCGCTCCAGAGGCGGTCAGCCCTCTCGAGCGGATCTTGATGAAGCCCGTTGCTTCTTCCGCCTCCACCGGGTCTACAGGGGGGAGCCCGACGAGTTGAATGCGGGCACCGAGTCGGGCAAGTGCTTTCGCCAAATCCACGACGTAACCTCCCGATGCCGACCGCTCCGGTGGGAAGCTTCTCTGAACAATCGTAATGAGCGGAGTCATGCTTGCGCGGCGTCGATGCGGCGATTCTTTGCCGGGTTGCCAACCGCTAGGTGCCCGGGCGGAATATCGCGGACAACCACTGCCCCTGCGCCCACCACGGAGCACTGCCCCATTCTCACCCCGGGCCCAATGAAAGCCCGCGCTCCTATCCAGCACGAGTCGGCAATCTTGATCGGTCGGGTGACAAGGTCAAAAGATTCCGAGCGGTATCGGTGGGAGCCCGTGCAGAGGAACGCCTGCTGCGAGATGCAAACATTCGAACCCACTATCACCTCTGCCAGATTGAGAATTTTACATTGTTCTCCAAGCCACACATGGTCGCCGCACCGCAACCTCCAGGGGAAAGAGATGTCAACTCCATGGCGGATCACCACGCCCCGGCCGAGACGGGCACCGAAACACCGAAGCACCTGGCAACGGAGCCGACTGGGCAGTGGACAGGGAAACAAAAAGAAGGGGATCCGGACGGCCTGCCAAACAATCTCGGCCCATGAGGGAACCCCCCTGTCAAGCCCGGCCCTGTAGCCTTCGAGGTTCATGCGCGTGGTTGCTTGCGGTGCCGCAGCCTTCGATCCGCCAACTCCAGGGCAAGGAGCATCTCTGCCATCACGCGTTGCATGGTGTAATACCAACCCGACCAGCCCTCCAAAGCACAGCGCTTCCAGAGAAGACACCACAATCCCACCAGCACCGGAGCCGGTATGCCCAGCAGACGAATCCTGTCCGCCAATGCCAAATCACCCTTTCCGGCATTCGCAAGCTTGTCCGCCTCCTCGCTGGCATAGCGTTGCTGGGAATCGAACCACCGCCCCAACGGCTTGCGGTCATCGTGATCAAACGGTGTTTTAAGGTGCCCGATTTTTCCATTGATGCAAACCCGGTGGGCGTGCCCATCCTGCATGTAAACCGCCCCGCTGGTTCGATGAAGAACAATTCGCGGGGGATAAAGCGAGGCGGCGAGTTGACGGCCCATAACGCGGTATCGGAAGCGGGCACTGGCCCCCGCCAAATCGCCGAACGCCCCGAGCGCGGCGGCGTCTCTGAGGAATTCCGCGGGCACAAGGTAGTCGGCATCCAGCGAGAGAACCCAGGGAGTGCGAACCTGCGACATTCCAAAGTTCGATTGCGCAGCGAAGGAATCGAAAGGCCTGTGGAGAAAAACCAGCCCGCGGTGCGCCCGGCAGATCGACTCGGTGGCATCGGTGCTGCCGCTGTCCACCACCACAACCTGTGAGGCCCAATGCAGGCGGCTCAGGCATCTCGCGATATTGTGTTCCTCGTTGCAAGTCAGAATGAGGGGCGTGATGCGCTCGGGTGTCATGGCTTGGTGAAAGGTATCTCCGCCGCATGGGATGCTTGCTCCAACGGGAGGGTGTCTCCGTATGTGGGTATCAGATGCGGGGCAACTTCAAACGAGAAAGTGCGCCTGCCATGGATAAGGAGGTCGAGGAGGACTTGTTGTTGGGTCGGCCCGACCCTGCCGAAGGACATGGTGATTGGTTTCCAGGATACCCATACCGACCAGAGAATAAGCCCCTGTTGGTCAGCACGCTCGTAAACCTGAGCCAGCCCGAAAGCAATCCAGCCATAGGAGTAATTTGGCGATCCTGTCCAGTCGCCTGAACAGGCCGCGGCCACCTAGATCCAAAAGAAAGCCGCCAGAGAAAACGCAAGGCCCAGTGAGACCCCGCAGGAAAGTGAGCCTGTCGGTGGGTTGCTCAGGGTGCTGCCGCGCATATCTCTCGGTATCCGATCATAATCCTCCGGGCGCAGGCGGACCAGCTTAACTTGGAGCGGGCATAGGTTGCCCCGCGCCGACCTCGCGATTTGCGCTCCTGGGGCGAGGTGAGTGCGGCCGACAGTGCGCTGGCCAGTTCCTCGACACCCTCACCCGAAACCCACCCGGCCGAGTTCTCCTGGATGTCCCGGGCCAGAGCGACCCCGCGAGTGACCACACAGGGCAATCCCCACGCCATGGCCTCCGCCACTGCGATTCCAAAATTTTCCGATTCGCTCGGGAGGACAAACAAATCGGAATGCGCCAGGACATCGGCTTTCCTCTCATTCTCCAAAAATCCCGGCATTTCGACCCGGTCGGCAAAGCCGGACCCCGCGACCCATGCGCGGACCTGCTTTTCAAAACTTTCGCCATCCGCCCTGCCGCCCCCGCCCGCCAGAACAAGCCTCCACGGCCGCGCACGCAACAACCCGAGCGCCGCCAAAAGAAGGTCGATCCGCTTCTTGGGTGCCCAGCGAGAGAGGTAAAGGATTGTCGGAACTTCCTGAATTTCCCGCGCCGGCTGCACGGCCGGGGCGTCTATCCCCAGCGGCACCACCCAGCCCGGACACCCCCACGCCACAGAGGAAACTTCGCACTCGCGTTCCGATGTCCAGTGGAGCGCGGCGGCCCCGCGCACGTTCGCCCGGTCAACAACCGCCAGCGCCAACCACTTTTTCAACCGGCTCCGGCCGAGCGAGTAATTTTCCAGCAAACCCAGCGGACGCAAAACATACGGCCGACCTGCCCGGCGGGCCCGCATCATCGTGCGGCTTGGTAGGTGCGAAAATAGCGCGTGCACGTGGAGAATATCGTAGGAACCCATGCGCGCGTCCAGCCATGCGTCCAGCCCGCATCCGACCGCATACTCGCGCGCCGCCCGCGGTTGCCGGGGTGACCATCGCGGCAGGAACCACACGCGCGCGCCGCCGAACTCGCACCACTCGCCCGACGGCACATCCAGCCGGCCGGGGCCGTCATCGTCGGTGGTCAGAATCTCGCATTCCACACCCTGCGCCCGCAACTCGCGCGCCATGGCAAGCGCCGCCACGCTCGGCCCGCCGCGGCAATTCGCGACCGATGGGATCACGTGCAGCACCCTCATGGCTTTTCGGGAAATTCCCGGATCCCACCCCGGCCGCCCGGTGCGGCTTTGAGGAGGTTTGCGAACGAGATCACGGCCAGCTTTCGCGACCAATGCCGGAGGTCGATCTGCCTTTCGAGCGGGCGGAGTTCGCGCGCGCCCTCCCAGGATTCGTCCATCCACCTCTGGAGCGGGAGAGTGAATCCGCGCTTCGGGCCCGGCGGCAGGATGCTTTCGAAACCGGGCACCGCCCCCCGCAAAGCGGCTTTGCCCGGCGCGAAGCGGACGGAGGGTTCCATCGATTCAACGAATGAGCGGAGGCGCGCATCCACGAGCGGCACGCGCAATTCCACGCTGTTTGCCATACTCATCACGTCGCTGTCGCGCAGGAGTTGGTTGCGCAGGTAACACCGGGTCTCCAATTCCGCCACAGCCTCCCCGGCGTCCTCCGCCGACGGTTCGTCGGGCACCGGCAGCCGGACCTCCCCAAACCCGAAATGCGCGCAGAGGACCCGCGTCTCCGGACCCGAAAAAATCCCGCGCGCAAGCCGGTAGGCGGCTCCGAACCCCCGCGCGCCGCCCAGCCAGTCCGCAACGCGCAGCGCCTTCCCGCCCCGCGCGAATGCCCGGATGCCACCGGCCAGCGCGGTTCCCGCCCAGCCCGGCATGAACCGCCCGGCCCCCGCCCACTGAGGCACCCTGCGGAAACTCGGATACCCGCCGAACAACTCGTCGCCGCCCACGCCCGAAAGCACCACACGGAAACCGCCGTCCAGTGCCATGCGCGAGATGCAAAACGTGTTAAACCCGTCGATGCACGGTTGGTCCTGCGCCTCCAAAAATTCCCGGAACAACTCCCGCGCCCGCTCCTCCCGCAGTACACACAAATTCAATCGCAGCCCCATCGCCGCCGCCGCCGCCTCGATCCGCCCGCGCTCGCTAAATTCCCCCTCCTCGAACGCAAGGCTGAACGCCTCGGCCACCTGGCCGGATAACGAGGCCAGTCGCGCCACCGCCACCGAGTCCACACCTCCGCTCAAAAAGACCCCCACCGGCACATCGCTCACCAGATGCCGCCGGCAGGATTCCTCGAGCGCCCCCCGCAGGTCCGCGATGCCCGCCTCCGGCTCCGGTGCGGCAAACTCCCCCACGGAGACCTTCCCCTCCGCGTCCCTCTCCAGCCATTTCCCCGCCTCCAAACACTTCACCCCGCGCACAAAGGTCAGCGGCTCCGGCAGACTCCCGGTCAGGAAAAACGCGGCGGCGCCATCGGGGTCGCAGACAAATTCCAAAAGGCCGGACGCAAGGACGGCGCGCACTTCCGACGCAAACACGAAACCGCCCGGCGTGTTGGCATAATACAGCGGCTTGATCCCCTCGGTGTCGCGCGCCAAAAGCAGGCTTCCCCCGTGGAAAAACCCGAAGGCAAACATGCCCGCCAGCCGGCCCGGCACGCGCTTGCCGCCGGCCGCCAGCAAATCCGCCAGCACCCGCGTGTCGCCGGCCGCCCTGCCGAGTTCCCGGAAATTGTAAATTTCGCCATTGAAGGCGAGCATCCCGCCGTCCGCCGCCTCCATCGGCTGCGCGGCCGACGCGCCGGGGTCGATGATCGCCAGTCGGGTGTGCGCAAGGCCGTCCCGGCCATCGGCGGAGACCCACGTCCCGCAGCCGTCCGGCCCGCGGTGGGCCAGCGCGTCGCGCATGCGCCCGAGCGCCCGCGCGAGGCCGTCCCGGCCATGCGCGAACCCCGCTATGCCGGCTATGCCGCACATGGGTTCTGGATTGTGCGCAGCCAGGCCAGCAACTCACGGCGGAACCGGTCGCGCCCGAAAATTTCCTCCACCCGCTCGGGGAGCAATTCGTTGCGCCCGCGCGCGAGACCAGCCTCCAAAGCCGCCTCCAGCCCGGCCGCATCGCCGGGGTCCACGAGCGTCCCAAGCGTGCCCCCGTAGAGCGCCTCGGCCGCGCCATCCCCGCTCCCCGCCACGACCCGGCACCCGCACCCGAGCGCTTCCAAATACGAAATCCCGAATCCCTCGCCCACGCTCGGCATCGCGAAAACCTCCGCCAGCCGGTAGTGGTCGGGCAACTCGGCCGAGGCTGCATGCCCGGCAAATACGACCCGCGAATCCACGCCCGCCATGCGCGCGATCCCCTCGAGGCGCGGCCGGTCCCCGCCGTCACCCACGATCAAATATTTCACCCGCGGCCGCCGGTTCACGAGTGCGGCGAGCGACCGGATCACCGCATCGTGGCCCTTGTAGGCCTCGCCCGGCGCGAGCCGGCCCACCGTGAGAATGATCTCGTCCCCATCCGAAAACCCATACCGCCGGAGCAACCCCGGATTCTTCGGCCCGGGCGAAAAAACCTGAAAGTCGGTCGTCGGATGCACCACCTCGCAGGGGATCCCCTCCGGCCGCCATTCCCGGCTCCGCTCGCGCGTCACCGCGCTGCTCGCTAGAAAAAGGTCCACCTCATGCAGGCAGCGCGCGTGAAGGCCGGGCGGACGCACCCATGCCTCGATCCCGTGAAGCCAGGCCACGAGACGAAAACGAAAAATTTGCTTGAGGAGGGGAGCTGCCGCCCGCAACAGGCCAAGATGCATCACCACGACACAACGGGGACGGTGAACAAGGCAACAAAGCAGGCATTTCCCAACGAAGGAGAGCTTGGCCGATGCGGAGAGATGGCGTTTTGAGTTCCTGGAAACAGTCACCGGCACAACCGCTCCAAGTTGCCCGAGGGACCATAAAACATCGGCAGATAGAGCCTGAATTCCTCCAGCCGAAGTATCAAGGCTCGGTGTCCAAAGGGCCGTGGGTCTTTGCCACCGGGAGCGAGAGGGATTTGCTAAGGGCCCCTTCACGGAATGAACCCTCCCGGGGATGAACGCTTTTCCACAGCATCGCGGGCGGCGTTCAGGATCGCCTTGGTGGCGGAATGCACAGTGTATTCCGACTCCAGCCGCAAACGGGCCGCAACGCCCATTTCCTTCCGTCGGGCGGGGTCCTCCGCCATAAATTGCAAACATCGGGCCAGGTCTGCGATATCTCCGCAAGTAAAAGAGAGCCCCGACCTGCCCTCAATGACGAGGTCCCGGCGACACCCCACTTTGTCGCTCACGATACATGGCAAACCACAGGCCATTGCCTCGTTGACAACAAGACCCCAGGTCTCCGTTGCATCAGAAGGCAGAACGAGCACATCGGCGGCCGCATACCCCTGGGCAATCTCCGATTGATTGAGAAACCCGGCAAAGGAAACCGGCCCCGCCAAAGCCTCCAGTTCATCGCGCAATTCCCCATCCCCCACGATCAGGCCGTGCGCACCGGGCACCCTCTTGACGGCACGTACGAAGTCGGCACACCGCTTTTTTTTAGTCAATTTCCCGCAAAAGAGGAAGCAGGGAGCACCAGGAGGAATGCGCCAGCGGGTCCGTATCTCGTTTCGTTTTGACAGCAGGGTTTCCGCGGATTTCGCGATCCGTTCTCCGTCGCTGAAGTAGGGGCAGAACCGCATTTTGGCGGAACAAAAACCCAATCGTTCGTAATACCGTTTGTTTTCCTCACCGATGTACAGGAGATACCGGCATGTGCTCAAAAAGAGACGATGCAGGCATAACTTCCACAGTGGTCGTCTAACCAACAAGTTGTTCTCGCCACGAAACAAAATCGGGCGTCGCGAGAAGACCGCAACCAGGGCCGCGATCCACTGAGAGGTATCTTGCCAGCCCGTAAGCAGCACCACATCGGGCTTCCAGTGGGCGAAAGCCCGACGGAGATTCCGAAGAGTCCGGGTGTGCCTGACAGCACCAGGAGCACAGGTTCTCCCCCCATACACCTCCCATTGATAACCCTCAACAAGAGGGACATCCCACTGGAAGGCGCGGCCAAACCCACTGCCCTGGCGGTAGGCATCCGGCAACTCTGCAAAATAGACCCGCAGGTCCGCTTCTTTTGCCAATTCCCGGAAGAGTGGAGAGTGGTATTGAATCGGATGGGTTGCAAGAGCCGCGAGCTTCATGCTTCACGAATAGCAAACCGGCGTCCCAAACGAACCTTGGGACTGTGGGGAGATACGCTGCGCCGGGAGATGTCCAGACCAATCCAATAGGGTGCCCTAAGAAGCATGCCCAGAAGCAGCCCCAAAATGACCAGAACGGTCACATCGCCAAAAATTTGGTGGGCGGTGGTGAAGACAATGGCATTGGCGGCCAGGAAGCCCGTGATTGCAAAAGAAACTGTCGCAACCTCACGGTCGGTGCGGACACTCCGACAAACTACAACAATATACTTCCCCAGAGCGAAGCCGAGCAAACAGAGCAGCAGCAGGCCTGGCACGCCCAATTCCGCGAGGATCTTCCCCAGCCCGCCCTCGGCAGCCGAACCGACGAGCACGGCCCCTCCGCCGAAATGCTGCCCCCCCTGGCTGCCAGTGCCGGCTCCCATGCCAAAAAACCCGTTGCGATTAACAACATGTTCAAACATGCCGACGGTCATCTTTTGGAGCCGCTCATAAGAGTCCCCGCTCGCCGTGGCCGAACGGTCAATATAGGCCGACCATTCGCCAGGAAGCTCACTTGAAGTAATATAATAATACATCATTCCGGTTATCAGGCCCGCTACGGCATACACGATGGCCAACCGTCCGCTCCCGCTCGACATCCACGATGTAAGGGCAAAAGTGAATACCAGGAACATGGCAATTTCAACGAGAAATTTTCGCCGTCCAGTTAACACGAGCGCGGGCAAAACCACGCCGACTAGAACCAGACTGAAGGCAATGGTTTTCCAATTCAGTGGGCGGGAAACACACAAAATTACAACGAAGCAGAGAGCGGCCGCGCAGTGCCAGCCCGCAACTTCCGGGGACCGGAAGAGCCCGCTACGAAGCACGGTGATCCCGCCACTCTCCGGATAGAACACAAAACCATCGCCAACCGAACCAAGAAGTTTCGATTGTTCGTCCTTTTGCAGGAGAGAATCTAATCGATTTTCCCCACGAAATGCGAGATCAACAAAATCTTCCGCGCCGGATTTCTCGAAGTAAATCGAAACCGCAAACAACCCGGCCACCACGCAGTAGAATGCTAGAAGGCGCGATACATCCGCGGGCGTTCGCGCGAAGCGGTAACCCAGCAAAAGTGCCGGAAGCGGAGACAGATAGGCAAGTCCTCCGATCCCAACAAGCAGAATGTTTTGAGTATTTATAAATGCCAGAATCATGGAAAATCCCAACCAAGCCAGAAAAAGCAGCAAGGGCAAAGTCAGTGCGGAGTGAAAGCGGAAGAGCTCACGGAGGGAGAGATCCTCTCCGGATATGAGGGCGGAAAGAAAACAGACCCCGAAAATCGCGGCGGCCAACAGGGAGAGATAAACTGGCTCTCCCGGCACAAGTTTCCGAACGGGGTCCTGCAGAAAACCTACCAGAACAACCGCGAAAATTCCAGCCCGCCAGTTGAACAGGGCAATCAGAGAACCAATGATCAAGAGCAGAAAGGCATAAATCATGACTTTTGCTCTAATTTGGCAGGAGGCGGGCTCCTTTGGCAAAGAGACGCAGGGCGGAGGCCAACCCGCGCGCTTCTCCCATGAGCGTAATGGGAATCCACCACGGGCCCCGCAAGTGGTGTTTTGTCATTACACTTCTGAACATGCGGTTCAGGGCGAGAGGCATTCCCCCGCTAATTCCCTTGGTTATAAAGATATGGTAGTATGCCCCGACTGAATGCCATGCTGACGCCGAGGTGAGGTGGCTGCCCTGGGCGCGCGTGCCCCCGCGCGGTGCCCGCAGGTGTCGAATGGATGCCGAGGGCTCGAAGTAGATTTTGCCGCCGTGACGCTGCAACCTCCCGGCAAATTCAGTTTCAAACATATAGGCTGCACCGATAAAATTTTCGTCGAAGCCCCCGGCCCCGATGGCCTCCCTTTTACGGACGGCAAGGTTGCCGGCCATTGCCCGGGTGATAAAAGCCGGTTCCGTGGAGTTGAATCGAAACGGTCGTTCGCCGGAGAGGCATTGTGGTTTTTCCCCGGGTTGGAGCACCTGCCCGACCACTGCCCAGGCCTCGGGATGCGCTTGCAAAGCGCCCTCATGCGCCAGCAACAAACCCGGGGAGGGCACGATGTCATCGTCAAGAAACAGCACATTGGCGGAGCCTGCGGCCAGGAGTCCTTTGTTCATGGCGGCGGGTATCGATGGTTCGTGGTGGCTAAGAACCCGAAAACTGCCCGTTCTCTCGAAGCGTGCCAGTGCATCGCATGTCGAAGGTTCATGGGAGGGTGTCTGATCTACAACAATAACCTCATGCGGGTTTAGCTGAAGAACTCTTTGCAGGGTTTCTATCAAAACCGACTCGCGCTGGTATGTGGGAATTACTATGGTCATTTTGGAGTATCAGGGAGGGGTTCCGACTTTCTTTGTTTCCAGCAGGTTGGACGCGAAGGCGACCAGTTTTTTAGCCGTTCGCTCCCAAGTGAAGGTGCGGGCTTTCTTTTCTGCTTCCTGACTGATCGGAATCAACGCGGAAGCGTTGAGATGGAAAATCTTTTCGGCCATCTGCCGGTACTCTCCTGGCGGGAAAAGGAACCCATGCACGCCCGATTCAATAACGGCTTGCATGCAATCGATCCTGGTCCCGATCACACAGCACCCACGGGCCATGGCCTGCAGGAAGGCGAGGCTGAAACCTTCTGAGAGGGAGGGTTGGAGAAAAATTCCATGGGTATCGAGCAATTCCCTCATTTCCGTTTGGCTGCACCAGCTGCGCAGATCCACACAGGGGGCGGCGTCGCCAAGCAGTGCGCGCACTTTTGAGTGCGCTTCGATTTCCGTGACCCATGTGAGGCGAAATCGATTGGTAACTGCGAGTGCCTTCATCACAGCAGCCGCCACAGCTGGCGCCTTGTTGGCCGCGTGGGTGGCGGCGTAGAGAACACGGTCAGCGCGATCAGCATGCATCCGTGCCGGTGAGTCCAGAAAAAGCTCTGCAACTCCGGGCTCCAGGGCGAGGACGTTCCCTGCCCCCGCCTCGTTCATGGCACGGGCATCGGTGGAGTTGCTGGCGACCATGCCATCCGCCCACCGCAGCACGAGACGGTTGTGCCGTCGCAACAAGGCGCGCAGTATCGCGCTGGCAGCGCGGCGCAAGCGGGGGCGGGAGTCGATTTCGTGGGCCTCGGCTTGCTTCCAGGCGGTGGGCTCCCACCCGTGGCTGCGATTTAGAAAAACTCCGCTATAATGGCGTTGGCGATGGATTCGTGCGGCCAGCCAGGCGTGTGGCTGATTGACGATCACGACATCGTAGCGTTTGCTTCTGCAGCGGGCGGTGACAACCGAGCGAAATACGCGGGGAAGTTCGAGAAGTTGGTGCAGGTTATGGTGGGGAATGAGGCGCGGTCGCTGGCCGGTCCAAACGTCATCGACCTCGTGTCCCAACTGCCGGAGGGCGTGCATCGTGCTCAAATCGCACCCTGAAGCGCCCTTGGAGGGATCCGGCAGAGTATTGGCGACAAACAAGAATTTCATGGTCGCAGTGCATGAAGTGCCCAACGTGCCAGGGCAATCATGTGGAGGGGGTTGTGGAGAAAGGCTTTCACGAAATAGCGCCTGCAGGCAGGGTGGCCGCGCAGGGCGAGAGCAGCTCCGACTTGATAGAGGGTGGAAGAGCCATGGCGGTCCGGCCATGTCCATTTCCGTGCGCGGCAACGAGCCTGCTCTTCAATTTTTTTGCTCAAGGCTGCGGCCTGAGCCAGGGGGGCTGATGGTTGCCCGCCCGGCTTGTTCTTTGCGGCGAAGCAAGCAAAAGCCAGCCTGCCGAACCGGGCCTGCGCGGCGGCTTGCTTGGAAGAAATTGCCGCGAGGGAGGCGACATGGTTGTAAAGAAAATCTGGCACATAGCCAAACAACCCGTGTTCCTGAAGTCGAAACCACAAATCACAGTCCTGGGCAAATGTGAATTCCCGACGATATCCTCCCGCGGCATGGTAAGCCGCAGTGCGGAACATCATCGCGCCGTGAGCCGGCGGTCCTTTTCCCCGCTCCAAGAGCCATGCGGTTGCCAGACGAGGATCTTCCGGTCGCCGCACCTCGGCAAACACTTCCCCTCCCGGCGCGATTCGCCTCACCCAGCTGCCGACGGCCACGCACTCGGGGCGTTCCATCGCGAATTGCCATAATCTTGCCAGCCGATCCGGTTCGGACCAATCGTCGGCATCCTGTCGGGCAATCCACTCACCCCGGGCCGTTTTGCAGCCGGCGATCAGGTTTGCCGTGATGCCACTTGCACTCTGTGAGGCACGGAAGACCTGAAAACGTGCGTCCCTTGCGGCCCAGTCGTCAAGAATCTCTCCCGAGCCATCCGTGCTGCCATCATCGGTGGCAATGACCTCAAAGTCGCCAAACGTCTGCCGGGCCAAACTCTGCAAACACCGGGTCAGGGTGGAGGCCTCGTTTTTTACCGGCATCACAATCGAAATTTTCATGAGGAAGCATTGCCGGGAGGGGTGAAATCGGACCCGAGATCCAACTTCGGACGAAAGAGAAAAGCTCCCACGAATGATTGCCATGCATAGAGCAAGGCATAAGGAGGAGAGGTGTGAATAAACGCCAGCCGTGCCACGCGAAAGAAGGCCCGTGTTCGAGGCCCGCGACCTCCCCCGGGCTTTCCAGGGTGGCCATCCGGCGCCCATTTCTGCAAATAGGCGAGATTGCGAATGGCATGAGCCGTTTTCCAGGAGTTCCACCCTTGCCCCTTGGACAAGTCTGCGGCGGAGTTCGTTGCCGTGCAGTGCGTGACGAGGCTTTGGTGGACGAAAAACGAGGGCATGGTCCGGCTGATGCGCTGAGTGTATTCCGTATCGTCCAGCCAGATGTGAAAATCTCTGATTGGCAGGCCCCGGCGAAGAATCGCCTCCCGCGAGAACAGGATGGAGACAAACGTTGCCGAGGAGACCGGTCGCAATGCCTCCGAGGCAGGTGGTTCCTCCGCCGAAGCAAAGCACGGTTTGTTGAGTTGGTGCACGGTTCCATCGCGCCACAATACCTTGCTGCAGAGAAAGCCGAAGTCTCCCGAAAGGGATTCTGCTGCGGCCACCAACTTCTCAAGTGCTGTCGGGGTCGGCAAGGTATCATCATCCATGCACCATACAAAGTCATGACCATGCGCGATGGCCTCGCGCAGGCCCCGGTTTTGACCGCCCGCGCTCCCCGAGTTGGCCTGGGAAATGACTGTCAAACCGGGCCGCGAAGCCAGCCACTGGCGGGTGCCGTCGGTGCTTTCATTATCAACGACGATTATTTGTTGGGGTCGGAGGCTTTGCTGCTCCACCGCTTCAAGGCACTGTTGCAAAAATGCCAGGCGATTATGTGTGACGATGACTGCTGCTATTTTCACCTGTGCCGGGAGAGTTGCTTGAAATAGGCATCAAAGGGCCCCGGAGGCCGACCATGAGCAGCTAAACGTGGGTCGATGTAAAATGGGAATTTTCTCCATTTGCGACACAGGAAAGAGCGCCACGTGCCGGGGAGGATCTCCGCAGCGGCCAGAGCCAGTGCTTTTGCCGCTCCTTTGGGCCACGCGCCGGGCATGCGCAATATACGCAAACAAAGACGCAGGCAGGTGCCACGTCGCCGACTTTCATGGGCCATGCGGGCGCAATCCCAAGCGCAGGCCCATTTCTCGGTGCGCTGCGGCTTGCGAAATGGTGTAAGAGGCTCGCTGGCCAGACCTGCCTTCATGCGGGCCTCTTCCAGCGCTTTTGTCGCGTAGTTTTCCTGGCGGCTGCTGTATTCATAGGAAGCTGAGCCGGAATGCTGGCGGTAGCCGAGAAGCACTTCGGGCAGGTTGGCCAGCTGCCCGACTTCTTTCATCCGCAGCCAGAGAGCTATGTCCCCCGCGTTCCTGAACTCGGCGCGATAGCCGCCGGCCCGTTCGTAGGCCTCTCGACGAATCATGGCCGTGGGATGAATGATCGTGGCCCAATCGCCCCGCAGTAAAGCGCGACAGATCGCGTCGTGTTCGGAAGGGGGCTTGAAGGCCCCCAGCGGGTGCCCCGTGTCGTCGATGAATACGGCATAACTGCCGAGCACGCACCAGTCGGGCTGAGTGCGCATTGCTGCCCACTGCTTTACCAGGCGGGTCGGCAGCGCGATGTCGTCGGAATCCATCACCGCAATATACTCCGCCCGGGAGGCACCTGCTCCAGCCCGCATCGCAGAAGAATTTCCGGCCTGTTTCTGGTGCAGCAAGCGGATTCTTGCGTCCGTCGCGGCGCGTTGCTCCAGCCAAGCACGAGAGCCATCGGTGGAGCCATCGTTGACCACAATGAGTTCGAAGTGCACCCCCTCCTGCGCCAGAATGCTCTCCACAGCGGCGGGCAGATAGGGCAGCCCGTTGAAAACCGGCATGACCACAGAGAGGTCCGGAAGAGGTGTGGCGTTACGCATTTTTCCTGACGAGGGCAAATGGCTTGGTCCCGTCAACCAGCTCATAGTGCAAACCAAAACGGCTCCGCCACATCTGCAAGACGCATTGCTCCCCGGGGCGACCCGCATCATCCAGGAGGATAACAGCGTCTTCCGCCAGTTGCGATTGCAACACGGCGAGCAAGCCGAATCGTCCGCCCGGCGTTGTCCCCGGGGGACCGTCACAAATCACGGTTTTGTATCCCCCCTGCGGTTGTGCTTGTGGTTTTTCATACCAAAAAAAATCGCCATAATCCACCAAGGGAAGGATCTCGATCCGACTGTGCGCACAAAACCTTGTCAACCAAGGTCGCAAGGCGGCACTCCATGCCGCATCATGCTCGAGAATGCGGTGCGCACAGGCTGTTCTTCGCGCCAAGATTCCGACCAGCAAAGAGGACAGTCCGCTCCCGCACTCCACGATCGCTCCCCGCGTTTCCATCACCCGGGCGAGGCATGCCTGAAGAAAAGCCGGGCTGGCCGACCATTCCCTGTTGCCCCAGCAAAAGTGAATGGCCTTCAAGAACCGATGCGAGGAGGCGGCCTGGCGGGGAAACCAAGCGAACACAGAGAGAAGAACGGAAAGGCCCAGACGGCAGATCCAATACTTCACCCCTTTACGCAGCCTTCGCGGTACAAGCCCCCATAAAAATCGCATCATGGTGTCGGGCATGGTCGGGCTCGGTGGGGGTGCTTCCACTGAACATACACGGTAAAAACGTAAAGGATGGGATTGAGGAGGTAAAGCGGGGAAAACGGAGTCTCCCTGGCGTAAAAATTCCTCCAGAGGCGATACTCCTTTGCACCCGAGAGGTAGAGCCAGGGCTTGGTTCGTCCAATAAAATGCAGGTTGGCCGTTCCCCGGCAGGCCGCGACCCCGCTCCCGCTGGCGTCATCGAATTCCACCGCCCAGTTCCACCCGCGATCCAGCGCAGAGACATCACCGCGCAAAACTTGGTTCAGTGCCGTCTGGTCATGGTTCCGGCACGCAGCGCAATGCTTAATGGAATAGTGACGGGCAGCCTTGAGAGATCCTGAACTGCGGCAGGCCTGCAAATCCATGGCCAGAAATCCCGTCTCAAAATACGGAACATTCTGGTCGCCCTCGGCGGGAGCATGAACGGGATCATCCGCGAGGCTGCGCTGTGGATTCACCCAAGCGGCGATCCCGCTGCCAGCCTGCAGATGGTCGAGTGACCCTGCGGGGTTGCGTCGCACTAAAACATCGGTGTCGCAGTAAACTGCGTAACGCTCTTCCGGGAAAAGCTCATCGAGCCAAAGCCTCGCATAGGCAAAGGGTCTTCTGGCTGGGAGGCCATTGGCAATGGCCTCACACTGCTGCAGAGGGATAAACGTAACTTCCGAACACAATCTCCGCACCATTCCCCGCAGACAGTGCCTCTGCCTATCCGATAATCCGCAATCTACCAGGGCAAATCTCATCCCAGCTCCCCTTGCTTTCACCAAGCTGGCAACAGCCACGGCAAGCCCGGGAAAATCCCGCCCGTCCGAGCACAGAGCGCAAATAAAATTGTCCTCTTTCATAGGTGCAAAACCAGAAACCTTTGCCCAACTCCGATTACTGCCACTTACCCATGTCTTCTACCTATAACCCAAGTTGACAAGGGCCACTCGGGGTGGTTTGCGGTGGCAAGCCAGTGGGCCGGATACCAGCGTGCGTGCGGAATCGGAACATTCCGCTAACCAAAAAGGATGAAAGGCCGGATGAAGGGGTTGCCCCATCCGTCGGCCTCCAAAACCTCCGAATACGGCTCGGTGAGCAGCCGCAGGGCATCGGGGCTGAAGCGCCAGAAGTCTTTTGGATAGCCATGGAGAACTTGCACCAACCAAGCGGTATATACAGCCAATCCGTTGGGGTTTCAATACCCGAAACAACTCTTGGAAGGCGAGATCCGGACGATCTTCCACATGCTCCAATACTTGATCGGTAAAGACGGCATCAAACTCACCGTCCGCAAACTCAAGGGCGAGCAAATTGTGTTCCGGATACGCCGCCGCTGTGACTGCTGGTCAGCGAATCCAACGAGTTGCGCCAGATACCCTGAGTGGCTAATCGAGAGGACTTTCATGTCACGCGGGCGGTGATCCCGGAATTTGGAGATCCTCTTATACATGGCATTCCGGGGCAGGTGCGCTCCGCAACTTATTCCCGAAACAGTCAATCCATACACTCTCCTCAAGAGTTTGAAGACTATTATTTCCGACGAATGCTTCTACCAAAAACCTTGCTCACGAAATCAAAAGCCATCCCGGCGGTTACTCCACCGAATAGATTGCGTAAGATCTCGTAAAAAAGCATCTCCGTGCGCAGGCGATTCTGGCCAAAGCACCTTGCTGCCCGCAGAAGTTCATGCAGTTCGGCATGGTAGCCCCGGCGCCCGCATTGTCTTGCGACGAGGAAAAGGCGGGAAGCGAAGTGGATCCTGTTGGGGTCATCGCGTGAGACGCCCGCTTCCTCCGCGTGTTGGGCAATACGAAGAAGTGCCTCCGCGCGGTGGGTGAACCACTCGGGCTGAACTCCCGCCCCCGAAGAGGCTCTGGGCAGGGAGTGATGAACGTAATCTCCCAAGGCCTGCGCCTGGTGTACGAGGGGAATTTTGTGAAGTGCGAGTCGGGAATCGTACTCCCAATCCTCTTCAAATCGCAGAGGCAGCCAAGGGCCGACCTGATCGCTGGCCGCCCGTCGAAGCAAAGGACTATTCGTGTTCCAGACCCTCTGGCGCAGAAGTTGAGGAAAAAGGTACCTCATGGATTGCCCGGTTTGGAAGCTCGCCTCGGTGAAAACCCTCCCATCTTCCCCCACTTCTCGAAATCGACAATAGGCTGCACCGGCACTGGCATCGGCACGCAATGCTGCCACCTGTACGCTGAGCTTCTCGGGTGCGATCCTGTCGTCCGTATCCAGATATTGGAGGAATTCTCCGGAGGCGAGTTGGCGCCCGGCCTCGCGTGCGGATCCCGGTCCTCCATTAGGCTGGTGGACGACGTGGGTAATTTCCGGATGTCGGGTGCGGAGGTCCTCGGCAACCCGAGGCGTTTCGTCGGTCGAACCGTCGTTGACAATCAGGATTTCGATCGGGCGATGGGTTTGGGCAAGACACTGGGCTACGGCGTTCCGCAGGTGCCCCGGACGGTTAAAAACCGGTATAATGACACTGGCGAGAACGTTCATGGAATTCGTTCCGATTTTGGGCGGTACGCGGCGACGACACGGTGCTCTTCCCTGTTGTCCGCGCCACACGCTTCCCGGAGCGGCCCGCTCCCCGTGGCGAGGTCAGAAAGTAAAGCACTGCGGAGAAGGCGGGAACACAGAGCAAACGGTCCAGCGACTGGTCGATGTGGAGAAGCTCGGTCGTCCAGAGGGAAGGGAAAGACTCCCGCCACCAGCAGAATGAACGCACCGACAACGATGGGAAGTGTCAGAAGAACAAGAGTTGGGCGAAATCGTGATCTCATTTTTCCCCGGAGGTTTTCACGGCGGACGCGGGGTGGGGCCGCAGGCAAGGCCGCCGGGTTTTTGTGCGGAAAGCTGCAAATTCCATGCCCGCCCGGATGAGGCACTGGCGTACCCGGTCGCCGCGTCGGAGGGTCATTTGGTGCAGGGCTTTGATGAGAAAAAGGCCGGCTTCGGGCAGGGAACCCTTGCCGCCGAAACATCCCAAGCCGTATCGCCATGCATAGGCTAGGCTCAGCCGCTCGGGAGCGACGCGGTGGTGCAGGGTGGCTTGGGGGAGATAAAACCCGGGATTTCCCGTAGAGCGCAGTCGTCCGAGATACTCGGTGTCTTCTCCCCGGCGCAGGCTTTTCCCGACGACGCCAAGGTCGGTGCGGAAGGGTTCGGCGCGCTCCACGACAGCACGACCCAGCCCCATGCTGGCCCCAACCGGGAGAATGTCGTTCCCGGAGATCCTCCGCTCTTCACCGCCGAGATCGTAGCAAACAAGCATCCCGTCGAGGAGATCCATTTTCGGATCCCGCAGCCAGCCCGGAGCTTCACTTTCAAAAACGGGGAGAACACGCCCCCCGAAGAATGCATTGGCAGAGTGATGAGAAAAGGCCGCTTCATAGGCGGCCAGCCAACCCGGAGCCGGGGCAACATCGTCGTCCGTGAAAACAAGTGGCCCACCCTTCGTCTTTGCCTCCGCCAGCGCCCGGTTGCGTGCGATGGAGAGACCGGCGACAGGTTCCTCGACCACCCGCACGGGAAGGGTTGTTGCAAAGCGTCCAGCGGTCCGGGCTGTTTGGTCGGTGCAGGCATTGGCCACGACAAGAAGCTGCCACTCGAGGGGCGGCGGCACCCGCATCCTGATCATTGAATAGAGTGTTCGTTCCAGACTCTCCGCACGATTGTGTGTGCAAATGGCCACGGTCAGCATACGGCATGCGGGTTTTGTCGTTGCCACTCCGCGAGGGCTCGCAAAGCCCAAAGTTGATGGGGCCGGACGGGGGCGTTTCGGGCCCAGCGAACAAGCACATTGATATCCAAAAGTTCACCAAGATTCTTCGGCACAAGGCACCCGTGAGCAATGTCTGTTCGCTCAGGCCCGGCCAGCCACCGATTCAGTGGCACGGAAAACCCCTGCTTGGGGCGCCGGGTAAAGTCGTGTCCGAAGTCGCTTTCCAAGTGGGCTTTGAGTAGGTGCTTGAGGGACGGGGAGCCGCGAGTCCCCACCAGAATATCCGGCGGGACCGTCAAACAGAATTCGACCAGTCGGCGATCCAGGAAGGGCACCCGCGCCTCCAAGCCAAAGGACATGGTGGCTATGTCGACTTTTGCGAGAAGGTCATCCGGCAAATACACCAGCAAATCGTGTCTCTGCAGCTCACTCACGAGATCGGCTGCGGCGGGACCGGGCACATCGATATCCCGCTTGCCGCCCAATCCGGGAAAAAGACGATTGACCAGCGATGGGGGAAAGAGGGCTCTGGCGTCCATGCTGGTTTTGACGGGATCCGATTTTCTTCCCAGAAGTGGCCCGGCCAACCGACGAGCCCACCCCGCCCAGCCGGAAAATGCCCTGGCCGAGGCGGCATACCATGGATACCCCCGAAACAGCTCGTCCCCGCCATCCCCACTCAATGCCACCTTTACGTGGCGCGAGGTCATTTTCGCCAGATAGTGGGTCGCAATGGCAGAGGGGTCGGCAAATGGTTCCCCGTGATGCCGGATGATCTCGGGCAAAATCTCCATGGCTTGGGGGCGGATGATTTCTTCATGGTGGATGGTGCCAAATTTGTGGGCCACTTTTCGCGCAAAAGGCAGTTCATTGCAGACTTCGTCTTCAAAGCCGATGGAAAATGTTGGGAAGGGTTTGCCGGATACGGCGGCCATCTCTTTGACCACGATTGTGGAGTCAATACCGCCGGAGAGAAAGGCACCCACAGGCACATCCGATATCAGGTGAGAAGAAACCGCCCGGCGCAACTCGCCGCCCAGACGCTCCACCCATTCCCGCCGAGTCGGCTGCAAATCCGGGACAAATTGCGGCTGCCAATACCCGCGCGGCTCCAAGTGTGCGGGAAGCTCAAAAGGCACCTTCATCCAATGGCCGGGCGGGAGCTTTTTCACCCCGCGAAAAATGGATTCGGGTGCGGGAACAAAACCGCTGCGAAAAAACCGGGCCAATGCATGACTGTGGATGCGGGTTGGGGGGGCGGGAAGAGATCGAAAGCCCTGGATCTCCGAGGCAAAGAAGAAGTTCTTTTCGGCGTGGAAATAAACCAGAGGTTTAATGCCGAGATGGTCTCTGGCCAGCAAAAGCACTCTGCTGCGAAGGTCGGCCACAGCCAGGGCAAACATACCCTCCAGTCGTGGCACCATTTGCTCACCCCATTCCCGGTATCCATGCAGTATCACCTCGGAATCACAATTCGTGCGGAAACGATGTCCCCGTTCGCCCAATTCCTTCCGAAGGGCCTGGTAGTTGTAAATCTCCCCATTGAATGTGAGGGAGGTCAGTCCGTCTTCACTGACCATCGGCTGGTGCCCGCCCCGGGGGTCCATTATAGCCAGGCGGCGGTGCCCAATGGCCAGGTTCGGAGCAAGGAAAGTCCCTTCCCCATCCGGCCCCCGATGACTGAGAACCCGCGCCATGCGGCTTAGGCTGTTTCTCAAATCGAATTCGGGATCGGTTGAGAGCACTCCATAAATGGCACACATGTCAGCCTTTACGAATTAACCTCTGGTAAGTTTGGCGTTCATCACAGGCGAAATCATTTAACGCCGCCTCTACCGTCATGGGCTCCCGGGCCGGGGTGTTGTTTGCTTTCGCAGACAGTCTATTGTGCGGGGAGGGCGGTGGCAGCTCGGCAAAGACCCTCTCGATGATCCGTCGGCAGCGATCAGGACTATACGCGAGGAGGTCATGTTGCTCCGGTGGCAACCATCCATCCAGCCGGGCGATAATCTCCGAGGCGGGGCGGGCGAGGCAGCGCCTTCCGCTGAAATTTGAACCGGCCAAGAGACGGAAATTATGCCTGTTTACCACATCGATTGGCTGATCATACCCTACAAGCACTGCGGCCCTTCCCCTGGCCAGACCCTCCAGAATGACCCTTCCCATCCCAAATACCACAGAGGAGTCTCCAATGTGCGGAGCCAGGTCGTCGCATGGGTCCCGAAGTTTCAGGCGGTGCCAAATGGGAAAAAGACTGCCCACGTTCTTTAGAACCCATTTACGACCAAGGAGACGGAGAAGGGAAACATTTGAGGAAGCCTGCAGTCCTGCTTGCGGGGGAAAAGCAATTACAAGATTCATTCGTTCCCACCGCATCGTTTTCCAGCCCCGGGCAAAGAGCAGAATCCCCGCGCGTATATGGTTGATCTTCTCGCTGCGCGTGGCCAAAAGAACGGAGGTGCGGGATGGCGGCGTCGGCTTCTCATACGGAAAAACCACCGCATTTCGAAATATTGGAATTGGCTTGCCGTTCGAATGGAGTGCGCCGATGGAGTCGGCGACTTCCTCGCTCACCGCACTGACCCCTTCGGCCCGGTGCAAAGCCAGCGTTATCCCCAGCGCCTCCTCCGGGCAAAGAGGTTCGCCTGCACGGAGAGGGCTGTGAAACGTCGTGTGCATCGGAGCCCCCAGCACTCTGGAAAGCTGCCATGCCTTCCATAATCCCGAATGGTGGGCCCAGATCACCCCTGGTCTCTTTCCGGGTCGGTACCCCTCCCATTCTTCATAAGGAAACTCGGACAGTCCGTTCCACCCCGGCGGTAAGTTCACAGAAGTGTCCATCTGGCCCGCCAAAATCTCCACGGAATGCCCCCCTCTCTCCAGCGCCTCAGCCAAAACCAAAAGAAAGGTTTCGCGACCTCCCCTCCAAAACTGGTTGATAGTGGCGAGAATATTCAAGCTGGCAATCTCCGCACAGTCCAGGCGGACGGAATAAAGACCAATCCAGACGATGGAACAGTTTGAGTTTCATCGACCGGGCTTTGAACTCGCACTAGCGCGGCACAGGGCATGAAGAGAACAACCGACCCATAACTGAGGACCGCCAGTCTGAACTCATAAGAACCAGGGAGGAGGGGGCACTTATCGATTTGACATAGCGCATCCACTCCCCCCACAACTTCTCCATTCTCACCCGGTGAAGAGGACAATTCGGTGGTGAGGAGAGCCACATGCGTTCCAAGCCTCGTGTAGATCCCGATGTGAAGGGCCGACATACCAAGGGGGTGCGGAAAGTGGAACTGGACATGAATCGTGCCCGGTGCGCCGCAGACAAGGAATCCGCCGGCCTCGCGATGGTTCGCTCCTGCACGCAGAAAACGAAACGTGATGCCGGACTTCTCATCCACAAAATCACCCTTTGCGGGTTGCAATTGCAGGCTTTGATTAATGTGCTGGCGCACGATTTCATGCGGCTCGCCCTCGTTGGTCAGTCGCCCGGATTCCAGCAGAACCGCCCGGTCACACAGCTGCTCGACAGCCTGCAGATTATGACTCACAAACAAAACGGTGCGGCCTGATCGGGCCACCTCCCCCATCGTGCCCAAACACCGATTTTGGAATTGCGCGTCTCCGACTGCCAGCACCTCGTCCACAATCAATATTTCGGAATTCAGGTGGGCCGCCACCGAAAAGGCCAGGCGCACATACATTCCGCTCGAATATCTTTTGACCGGAGTATCAAGAAATCTTTCGACCCCGGAAAAGGCCACAATCTCATCAAACCGCGCCTGAATCTCAGCCCGCTTCATGCCGAGAATTACTCCGTTGAGAAAGATGTTCTCCCGTCCGGTGAGTTCCGGATGAAAGCCTGTACCCACCTCCAGCAGGCTGGTGCTGCGCCCGCGAAGTATAACCTCGCCACCGCTTGGAGTGGTAATCCGGCTCAGAATCTTCAAAAGCGTGCTTTTTCCCGCCCCATTTGACCCGATAATCCCCAGCACCTCACCCGCCTCCACCCGCAAATCCACCTGGTCCAGCGCCCGGACAAATTGGGGGGTCGTGTCTCCAGAGGGTGGTCGAAAAAGGGCGGCCAACCGATCCCTCAGAGTAAAAAAGCCTCCCCCGGCCACCCCCAAGCGGTAAACCTTGGTTAAATCTCGAACTTCTATCGCTGGAGCCGCCATCGTATTAACTCTCAACTAAAGGAAAAACAGCACCGGCCATGGTCAAATCACGTCGGCAAATCGTGCTTCCGTTCGGCGGAAGTAGACCACTCCGATGAAGAGGAAGACCGAGGCAGTCAGGCACGAGATGAGGAGCATCGTTGCACTGGGTGCCGGGCCCGTTCCAAAAATCCAGCGGAAACCATCAATGACAGAAACCAACGGATTCAAAGCATACAAATGCGCCGCAGCAGAGCCAAATCTTTCCGCGACAAGGGCGCTGCTGTAAGCGACTGGGGAAACGTACAGGCCCATCTGAATGAGGAACGGAACCAAAAATCGAAAGTCCCGATATTTGACGTTCAGTGCGGTAATGAGCAGCGCCGGACCCAGAGCCGTCAAGCACGCCAACAGGGTGTAAGCCGGCAGGAAGACCCACTCGATGCCAAAACCTGCCCCACGCCAGAGCAATATCGGGACAAAAAGCACCGCCATGACGCAGAAGTCCACCACAGCAACCCAAACCGCCGCAAGGGGAATGATGATTCTGGGAAAATAGACTTTGGAAACCAGATTCGCGTTGCTGACCAGGCTCTGTCCGCTCGTTGTCAACACATTGGCAAACAGCTGCCATGGCAACATCCCGCTCATGACCAGAGCGGCATAGGAAGTTCCAACAGTCGGCTGCAATCCCACCAAGCGGCCAAAAACAAACGTCATCAGAACCACCGCTGTGAGCGGCTGCACGATGGCCCAGGCCGCACCAAAGACTGTCTGCTTGTAGCGGACGGAGATGTCGCGTGCCGCCAGGGTAAAGAGTAGCTCTTTAAAATCCCAGATGTCCCGCCAATAGCGAGGGCAGGAGCCCGCCCGGATTCGAATCTCCGTTGGCATGTTGCCGATTTTCGCGGGTTGACAGGATTTTTCGAGCACAAATGCTTCAAAGAAAACCAGTTCATAGCTGATGTAAACAACTTCCTTGTTTCCGTGGGGGCAAGAGCAAGAGCCGTTTCATCTGATTTTTCCATGAGTGGGCAGGCTGCGTGGGTGACAGAGTTCGAGTGTAAGCGTCCTTTGGAGCTCCTCTGGCGGGCATTCCTGTTGGCGTCATAGATTTTCCTCTGATAACTATGAACAAGGAAACTCAATACTGAAACCCATTGGCCCGCCCCCGCAAGCGGGACACTTCAAAACTAAAGTTCTGCCGTTTGTTTCGTTGTTTGGTTTGTTTGCCGCTCTGGTGCGGTAGCACCTCTGTCCCCCGGAACGCCTGTCGCGGCGAGCGGCGCGGGGTTTGGGGGCGCGCGGAGCGCGGTTGTGGAGTCAACCAGCTCGGCAGCCTTTGGACGCCGCCGTCAATAACCCGAGATCAACGCGCCGTTGCCGCTGCGACATCGAGGCCTGGCAGGGTCGGGCGGGAATGGTCGGCGGCGGCGGCTTGGCAGCCGCAGAGCCGGGAGCCTGGCGGCTCCAGCGGCTTTTATCCTTAGCGGCTAAAAGAAAAATCGGCTTCAGTGGCCGTTGCCGTTGACGCTGCGGGCAACGAGCATGTCCTCGACGGTAGCGAGAATGCGCTGTTGCTGGGAGCGCGGCAACTGGCTGACCTGCTCGAACAGAAGGCGGGCTTCGCCCGCCGGTCCGGCCCCGCGCTTCTTCGCATCGCGACCCAGGAAGTAATCGGCGGAAACCCCGAGGGCCTCGGCGAGTTGGGCGAGCTGGGCGAGCTGGTCGGCGCGGAGGCCGACGGCCTCGCGCTCCCAGTAGGTCACGACGCGTTGCGTCGTTCCCAGGTTTTCGGCGAGCTGTTTTTGCGTGAGTCAGAGCGGGAGTGCTTCGAGTTCGCGCTCGCGTTGTTGCGGGAAAGCTGGATTGCCGAGAGCGGCCAAAATGCGCGGGGCGCGGAAGGTGGTCGTGGGATTGGTGCCGAAGATGTAGAGTTCCTCGTAATCGGAGTAGCCGTCGCCATCGCTGGATAGCCCTGACCCCCAGTGTCCCCACTTCATACTCGCACCTCAGCGGTCTCGATATGACATCTTGCTACCGGCACGAATGTCAAATGTCAAGATGTGACCCTAACGCTTGACCCTAACGCTTTCGCGGACTTCCTGGGGAGCATTCTTCTCAATGGCTGCGTGTTCGGGCCGAATTCCTGCTCCTTGCAATCGCAGATCACCGCGGCCATTGTGCGTCCTGATGAGTTTGCTATCCCTCGCCGCATGAAGACCCGGATTCGCCCCATGGTGGCGTGGATTTTCGCCGGGTTGGTGCTTTCGGCCGCTTTGCTTTGGGTGACCCGTCCAACAAACCTCGACCCGCAGGCATTTCTGGAGGCTGTGGGATGGGCGAGAAAGCCAGAGAGCTTGATTCTGTTTCCGGAATCCGGAGCTTCGACACCTCGCCTCCCGCGGGGAGCCGCGCAGCGTTGGAAGGGCCTCGTCAACATGCTTCGTGTCGACCGTTTCGAGACGTCCGCACTCCTTATCCCCGGCGGGCAGGACCTCGACTCCACCCCGATTGTCTTCATCCACGGGCTCATGTCCACGCCGGACATGTGGAGCGGCGTCGTTCGATCCCTCCGCAGTGATCCGGAGCTGGCGAGGAGGTATCAGTGTTGGTTCTTTTACTATCCCACCGGACAGCCGATCCCGCTCTCCGCGCTTCAACTCCGCGAGACACTCGACCAAGCGGCGCGCGCCGGGCGCATCCGGCGTCCCGCTGTTCTTGTCGGGCACAGCATGGGAGGTCTGGTCGCTCGCGCACAAGCTGCAGGCCTCGGTCCTGTTCAGGCCGAAGCGATACTCCCGGGCGTCTCGACCTTCGGGACCGACCAGCTGGTCCACCGCGCCCTTCTCTTCCAGCCGCGCTCCGACATCGGCCGGTTGGTTTTCATTGCCACGCCACACGGCGGCACCGAATTCGCCTTCCGCGGCATCTCGCGCCTCGGCCATTATTTGATCCGGCTCCCGTATTGGATCCTCGCGGAGATTTCCGCGTTCCAAGAAGCCATTCCCCAGCTCGGAAACCGTCAGTTCCCGACCAGCATTGCCGGGCTCTCCCCCGGATCCGCCTTCCTCCGCGAACTCCGCGCCGCTCCCCTCGCCGCACCCGCCCACTCGATCATCCCGATCCTCGGCGACCCCGAAAGCCCGCTTGCCCATGACGGAATCGTCCCGCTCCAAAGCTCCCGGATCCCGGTCGTCGAATCCGAGATCATCATCCCGGGGGCCCATGGCGCTTTCGACACCCCCGAAAGCCTCGCCGAACTTCACCGTATCCTCCGCCTCCACGTCGGCATCCCGCCAAAGTGACCCCCAACCCGCGCGACTTTCCTTCGAAAGCCCGGCGGAGCCCAGGGACGATTTGAAGACGTGCAAGCTGCGGCTGAGAAATCCAGGAGCCGCCCAAGCCCACATTTTGACTTTGGAGCAACTCCCAAAAATCGTTTCCGGAAAGCGCACTGATCGAGCAACATAGGATCACGTGTTGCCTCAAGTCAAAATGACACCGGAGGCGAAAAATCAGTGGATTCGTTGCCAATGACACCGAGGTGGGAAGGGTTTTCGACTCAGAACGGTCTTCTGTAAGGAGCCTTGAGGGCGACTGAAAGAAGACCGTTCTGAGTCGAGCGGTTTGCCCCTTACCCCTTACGCCGCCAGTCGACTGGCTTCGCTTTTGGCCAACCGCAGGACTCGGCGAAGTTTTTTTTCGATGGTCTCCTTGAGGCGAAACGGGTTGAGTTCGTTCTTGAATGCTTCCAAGCGTTCGATCTGCTTCGGATCGACACTCTCGCATGCTTTGAGTCTCTCAAAGGGTGTCTGTGGTTTGTCGTCAACCCGCTTTTTGCGACTGCCTTCCACCTCTGTGCGCAAATGCTTCATCGCCGGGCAAAAGAAGTTGCGGAACCAGCCCCACTCCCTGGCATAAAGGTCGTTGAGGAGCTCCGCCTGGCTCGGATCACCCAGGCGTCCATAACCCACCAACTGCCGGACATGGGTCCAATTCTTTTGCTCCACCCGCGCATTGTCGTTCTTGCGATACGGGCGCGAGCGGGTGAACAGCACGGGCTTTACACGTTCCAAAAAATAGTCTCGGAGGTGCCAATTCAGGAACTCCCCTCCGTTGTCGCTATCAAAGCCAAGGATGGGGAACGCCAGTCCCTTCTCAATCTCCTTAATTCTTCGCGGAACCTCATGTTGGCCTTTGTTCCAAACCGCCCGGGTTTCCGTCCACTGCGTGTGAACATCGGTCACCGTCACACTCCAGCAAAAATCCCCCGCCATGGACTCCCCACAATGCGCCACCGTGTCGGCCTCCAACCATCCTGGCCCGGCTACATCCCAGTGCTCGGTTCTCACCGCGATGTCTTTGCGCAATAGCGTGCCAGGCCGTGTGCCACACCGCCCACGACTTCCCTGCGATATTCGGACAGGCCTGAGCAGTCGGTCCATGCTGGCCGCGCTGATGCCCATTACCCGTTTTTGCAGCCCCTCCTCCAACTCTCCATGCTCTTTCTCGTAGTAGGGCAACCACACCCCTACCGCTGCTTTCAACCGTTTTCCGCAGGGTTGCTCCCCAGCCAGCCAGATGGTCTTTAACACCTCTTTCTCCTCCTCTCCATACTTCTGACGGGGGCCTCCTCGGCGGCGCTTTCCTCCGGCAATGGCCAATCTCCCGTTGAGCACTTTTATCGCATGTTTGCGCTCATACCCACACAGTGCGCACACCTCGTCGATCAACTTGCTCCGCCCTTCGCGCCCACGTCCTGCATATCGCTCCCGCATTCTCAGAAGCACTTCTCCTCTGCTTTTTTCGCTCATGGTTAATGACACTCCCCGGTGTCATCAGTTATGAGGCAACGTTTCAATCCTGCCTCACTTCCTCTGACCTCCCCGGTGTCATTTCATTTGAGTCAATTCGTGGTCACATCTTAATTGTCTTGCCAGAACTATTGCCCCCCTTCAGGCTGATACGAACGGTTTTACTCAGCCATCATTTGTTGTCCGGTGTCGCCGGGTGTTTAATGTCGCGAGATTTGCAATGCTCCCCTCTCGAAGTTCTGCGCAGTTGCCGATGGCACTAAGCCTCGGACGTGCCCCGTCGCGGGCGTTTCTGAATCTCAAAGCACCTTCACTTTCAAACTTATGATCGGACTTTCCTTATGACCTCCCTAGCCCGGGTTCGTGCCGCCCTCGAACATGTTGAAACCGACCGACCTCCGATCGATCTCGGGGCCTCCCGCACCTCGGGGATCAGTGCGATTGCTTACCGGCGGTTGATCGAGGTTCTGGGCATCGAGGAAGAAGTCCGCGTGTTCGACTGCAAACAGCAACTGGCACAGGTCTCGCCCGCGGTGGCGGAACGTCTCGGGATCGACGTCCTGCCGGTGCCCCGGCTGGCGCTGACATCGGCCATGCCTTTTCTGGGCATGGACCGCTGGAAGCCTGGCACTATGACGGATGGCTCGCCGTGCCTTGTTCCCGAGGCTCTCGAGACCCGTGTGGGATCGGGCGGACGCATGGAGATCGTCCATGGTGGCGAAGTCTATGGCTGGCGCAGCCCCGAGTCGTTCTACTTCGACGTGGCCTACTTACCCCTGGCCGATGCGGAAACCGCGGGAGACATCGACGCCTACGTCTTTCCCGACCCGTGGAGCGAACGCGAAGCCGACTTTGTGCGGGCCCGGTTGGCTGAGTTGGAAGGCTCCGGGAAGGCACTCTTCGGCAGCTTGCCCGCATCCAACTGCTCGTTTTTCGAGCTCAGCCTCGTTCTTTTTGGACATGAGAAATTCATGCTCCTGATGCTCGAGGAACCGGAAATCGTGGAGCATTGGCTCGATCGCCTGCTCGACCATGATCTGGAAATCCTCGGCCATTACCTCGAGATCGCAGGCCCTCATTTGGACGTCATCCAACTCAACGACGATTTCGGTGGCCAGAATGCGCTGCAGATCTCGCCGAATTCTTACCGCCAGTTTTTCAAGCCCCGCCAGAAACGTTGGATCGAATTCGTCAAGGCGCGGACCAACGCAAAGGTCTTCATCCATTGCGACGGGGCAATTGCCGACATCCTGCCAGATTTCATTGAGATCGGCATCGACATCCTGAACCCGCTCCAAACATCGGCGCGCGGCATGGAGGCGGCGAAGATCAAGGCGGAATTCGGCAAGGACCTCTGCTTCTGGGGCGGAGGCATCGACACGCAGCTGACTCTGCCGTTCCGCTCGGTGGAGGAAATCCGTGCCGAGGTGCGGGAGAATATCCGTATTCTCGGGAAGGGAGGCGGGTTTGTGTTCGGTTCGATTCACAACATCCAGCCCGACATCCCGCCGGAAAAGATTCTCGCCGTTTTTGAGACGGCTGCCGGAGGTCGGGAGTAATCGCAACTCGATGAAGTTTCTCGCCAAGCGCACTGAAACGGAACACGTGCCGATGCTTCTTTTCTAGGACAACTATCGAGCGGAAGATTCTTTCAATGAAGTCACCCCTTTTGACGGCTTGTCTGGAAAACCTCCTAGTGTGCGACGGAGGAATGGGGACTGAGTTAATGGCACTGGGACTTCCTCCCGGATCGGCCGGCATGCTCTGGAACCGAAACGACCCGGAGCATGTTCGGTCCGTGCAGGAGGCTTATGCAAATTCAGGATGTCAAATCCTGACCACAAACTCGTTTGGCGGAACGCGTTCCATGCTCTCACGCCACGACCTTGGCAGGGAGACCGTCGATCTGAACCGACGGGCGGCCATGCTCGCTCGCGAAGCGGCGGGACCGGGTGGCTATGTTTTCGGAGATGTCGGGCCGTTCGGCGGCTTTCTGGAGCCTTCCGGCGACACAACCAGGGAGGAACTGGAGACCATCTTTGCTGAACAAATCACCGCACTCCTCACCGGTAACATTGATGCGGTGTTGGTTGAAACGATGAGCGACCCGGCGGAGGCCGAGGTGGCGGTCCGAGCGGCCAAAAAGCAATGCGACCTTCCGGTTGCGGTCACGTTCGCGTTCCAGAAATCGGCGGACGGTTTTCGGACCATGATGGGGAGGACAGCCGCTGAGGCAGTGCGGGCGGCGATAGATGCCGGGGCGGACATTGTCGGCGCCAACTGCGGGACGGACCTGACTCTCGATGATTACATTTTGCTCGCGGGTGTTTTAACAAAGTGTGCGGAGGGGACACCCGTGTTGATTCAGCCGAACGCGGGCGCTCCTATCAGCACTCCGACCGGGGTGAGCTACCAGGCGACTCCGGACGAAATGGCGGACTGTGCACGGGCGTTGAGGGACGGTGGCGTGGCGATTATTGGGGGATGTTGTGGCACAACGCCACGACACATGCAGGCCATCGTGCAAGCGGTCAAATGAACATTCACTTCGGCGGAAGGACCAGCGGCACCCCCACGGGTGGAAGGACGCTTGCTGACCACCTTGCCGCCTCCGGAGTTCCGCTGAACACGCGCTGCAATGGGCGGGGTATCTGTGGAGGCTGTGAGGTTTTGCTCGAGGGCAAGGCAATCAAGGCGTGTCAGTATCGATGCAATGGGAGCAGGGGCTTCGATATCACGATCCCTCCCCGTTCTTTGCTGCGCCATGCTCCGTCCGCAGTCAGTGAGTTTGAGACGTTTGTTCCGACCGGCTCGGCGCCGGCACTTGGTGGCCGTGTGGGATTGGCTCTGGATTTGGGCACGACGACGGTGGCCCTCCTGCTCGCGGAACTCGAGGGCGGTCGAATCCTCGCCCGTTCGACCGCTTTGAATGCCCAGGCCTCGTTCGGTGACAACGTGATGTCCCGCATCCAAGCCTGCCAGGATGAGCCGATGAATGTCGTCCGGCTCCAGAGCGCGTTCTGGCAGGACACGTTTCAGCCGTTGTTGAAAGATATTCTTTCCGAGGCCGATGTCAGCGTCAGCGACATTGGCGGCATCGTGGTCGCCGGCAATACCACGATGCTCCACCTCGCCTGCGGGGTTGATCCAACACCACTCGGACGCGTTCCGTTTCGGCCTGCGTTTCTCGCATCGCGCGAGCTGTCGGGCAAAGCGTTCGGGCTTCCCGCGAGTTGGACGATTGTATTGCTTCCCGGACTTTCCGCCTTCGTCGGCGCGGACATCTCAGCCGGTGCCGTTTGCTGTGGCCTGGCTTACCCCGAATCTCCCTCGCTCCTGGTCGACGTTGGCACCAACGGCGAAATCCTGCTCGCGGGCTGTGGCGGTTCGATTGCCAGCGCGACGGCGGCCGGACCGGCGTTCGAGGGAAGCGGTTTGTTGTGCGGGATGCGTGCTGCGCCGGGTGCGGTGGGACATTTGAGAATTGATCCGAAAACCATGGAGGTCTCGCTTGAGGTGATTGGCAACAAATCGGGGAAGCCTCATGGCATCGCGGGCTCGGCCTATGTGGATTTTCTGGCCGAAGGGCGTCGAACCGGACTGCTCACGGAAACGGGTCGGTTCGCCAGAGAAGTGGTCGAAGCCTTTCCGTCGCGTTTTCTCATCGAAGAAAATGGCCGAAGCTTCCTGCTGGAGCCCGAGGGTCTCCGAATTGGCGAAGTGGATGTGGCGCTTCTTTTGCAGGCCAAGGCGGCGATCTCTGCGGGAATTGAAACGCTCCTCTGTCGGCGAGGACTTGCCGCGCGAGACGTTCCGCGTCTTTACCTTGCCGGCGGCTTCGGCCGACATATCTCAGTGCCCCATGCGATTGGCTGCGGGCTCCTGCCCGGGTTTCACGAGAGTCAAATTCGGGCCGTCGGCAACACGTCCCTGGGCGGGGCGTATCTCGCGATGCTGGATCGAAGCCTCATCTCCGAAATGTCCGGTCTCGAAGCCGAAACCTTGGAACTCAATGAGGATCCCGGGTTTGAGGACCGCTTTTTGGAGAATCTTTCTCTTCCCTGATCACGCCGAAGATCCCGGCGTCCGCGCGGTGCCGAAGCACACCACCTGGTGGAACAACCGCGAAGCGCTCATCATCCCACCGCCCGGCAAGAAGATCGCGCAGGAGCGAAGGATCGCAGGCCGGCTTGTCGAACTGCCAACCGAGCTCGGCCGCCGTCGCTGCCGCCTCGCGGGCGTCCCGTTCGGCGCTTGGTGTCTCCAAATGCAAAAAGGCCGCCCGGCCATGCTGCTGCCACTGGGCTTTCTCCGACTCGAGCAGGAACTCCACGTCCTCGGGATCAAACCGGCGGGCGAACTCCTCCCGCAAGATCTCAAGCCGACGGGGCCCCGGACTCCGGCCGGCCCGCATCCACCCAGGCGTGAAGTAAAAGGTATCCGGGGCATCCGACTGCCGGGCCGCGTAGGCTTCTTTCGATCCCAGAAACAAAGTCATGCAATCGTGGGCTCTTGCGATGACAAGCGGAAGACGGCCCGCTCGCAAACCTGCCGTTCCGCATCCGCAGAGCGCGTAAACCAAAACGATCGCTTCGATGTCCGTCCGTTGATCGAATTCCCGGATCGCTCCGGCCAAACTTTCTCGCAGACCATCCGGGCGATCGTGCAGGCCGATTTCGAAGAATCGCACGCCTTGGATGTGGGGAGCGTCCGCGCCGTGTTTGGCCAGTTCTTCCTCAAAAACCCGGCAGGCAATCACACCGAGCCGCGGGGGAGGGGTCATCTCCCGATTTTCATGAACGCCTCGACTTTGCCAAGGATTTCCTGCTCGCTTCCTGGCACGCTCAAAATGTCGCACTCGCTTCCAAGGACGAATGGATGGCCGGTCGCCGACATCTTCTCCAACAATTCGAGCGTCAGCCTCTCGACGTCGGCCACGGTGAGTTGAGGCGAGTAGAACCGCTTGGTGGGCAGATTGCCGTAGAGCACGGTGGATTTCGGAAGCAGTGCGGCATCCTCCCAGAGTAGGCGCGAGCATCCGAGGCTCATCATTGCGGCGTCGAGCGTTCCAAAGCGCTGGACCATTCCGGGAGTCAGTTCGCCGCAGTCGTGGAAGACGAGTTCCATGCCGGCCGACGAAATGGCCGAACGGATTTTCCGAAGAGGTTCCATGGCGTAGCGATCGAAGATTTCATAACTCTCCTCGAGCTGGTTCGGCGAAAAGTAGACACTGTTGGCCGCGGGTTCGCAGAGGATGAACGCCCGCGCCCCGGCTGCGGCCTGCATCTCGATGTAGTCGATGATCAATCGCGTCCCTGCCTCGATCAACGATTCAACAATGGCGACTTCAGGTTCTTCGTCTCCGGTCGCCCCCGTTCCCGCGAGGAAGACCGGCGTGATTGGATCCGAGATCAGTTTTGTCATCAGGGAAAATGGACCAATTCCCATTCCCATCGGGAGCAAATCGCCCCGTTCGGCGACCCGTCCGATCGCTTCACA
>CAZRIL010000009.1:0-80826 GCA_964600115.1 uncultured Chthoniobacter sp.
CCTCACGCGCGGAAATTCCCGAAGCAATTCCGTGACCGTCGTTTCCATAAGCAAACACATGACTGATATTTTGTCAGATGTCAATGCGTTTGTGTTAGTCCTGATCCGCTGAAGCCCTGTGAGGGATTCGGGGTCCGGCAAAGATTTCTGTTAATTCTTGCGCGATCAGATCGAAGCGATTGAGCGATATCCGAAAGACTGCCGACCACCGCGCGAGTGGCTGCGGATTGCGACAATGGCGTGGCGCCCAGAGATTCTTGACGAAGGATTCAAAGGAGGGGACGCCTGCGCTTGCTTTGGGGTGCCAGCGCATCGTCTATTTCCATCCAAGAGCTACTCTCAGTCAGTGGATACTAACACGCGGGTCCCGAAGCGGCGGGCCTCATCGACAGCCTCGACAACTTTCATGTAGGCCACACCATCCGCGAAAGTCGGCCGGGGGCGGGGCTTGCACGGATCGCGGACCGCTTCCACAAAATCCTGTTCCACTCGCCATGGCCGGCTCAACTGCGGAGGCGTTTCCAGCCGGGAAATTTCCCCATTTTGAACCAGACAAATTACCTCGGTCAGAAAATCGATTTTCAAAGTGCCGGTGCTTCCTTCCATGACCAGGGTCTGCGCGGGCGGTCCATTGTGGATCGCGCTGAAGATCAGCTTCACCGGTGTTCCATCCGCGAATCCGGCCCTTACAACCAGTTCCTCCGGAATGTCGACCCGGTAGCCCTGTCTCACTGGGGTTGCTGTTCGCCCCTCTGCTTCGACCCATTCGATCGGGCCGAACCATCTTTGGAGCACTTCGGTGTAGATCCCCAGAGTCATGACATTCTTTCCGCTTATCTCGCGCCTCTGCCTCCAGTGCGCGGTCGCGGCGGGATTCAAATATTCTCCGGTGAGGCTCTCAAGCGTGAGGTCCTTGATCTCTCCCGCCACTTTCTCTGCCAGCAGACTCTTGACATGGGCATCCTGACGCAAGCCATACGGCGGCGGGCACAGCATCGTGACAAGCGCTGGCCTCAGTTCTGATGCGGTGAGCATGCGACACGCCTCAGCCAGATCTCTCGCCATGCGGGCCTGGCAAAACACATGTTTCCCCGCTTCGAGCGCCCCAATGGTGACCGGTTCATGAAGGTCGGGACGGGCGCCGATCCAGACCACGTCCACATCGTCTGAGGCCACCAACTGCCTCCAGCCTTCCGCGATCCGGGCGTCGAGATTTTCCTCCCGGAGAAAGCGCGAGGCGCTTTCCGGGGTGGAGTTGGCCACTGCGGTCACCCGGACGCCATCGATCTTTTGCAGCCCGGGCAAATGCCGCTGCTTCACAATCGAGCCGGCCCCGACAATTCCAATCCGCAGTTCAGGCATTCAGTGACCGGTTGAGAGTTTCGAGAAGTCCTGCCGGCACGCTGAACTCCGGGTTCCAGCCTGCTCCATAAAGCGCGGAAGGATTCGAGGTGGAGTGGCGGATATTTCCGGCCCTTGGCGGTTCAAGCCGGATCTCCGAACGCGAGCCGGTAAGGACTTTCATCTATTCCGCAGCATCTGCGCCCTCGAGTGCATAATAGCCAGCGCCGATCAGTGCCGCCTGATCGTTGAGGATGACCATGACCGGCGTGCTCTCCATGATCGAAGAGAGCCGGCCCTTGTCGTTGAAGGCGTGGAGAAATCCGACGGACTGGATCCTTTGCAAAATCTTCTGGGGAATTCCGCCCCCGAGATAGACGCCCCCCGACGCCATCGTTTTGAGGGCCATGTTGCTGGCTTCCGCCCCGAGGCATCCGACAAAAATCTCCATCGTCTGCACGCACATCGGGCAGTCGCCGGAATCCGCGTATTTCGAGATGATGCGATTCGGGTCGGCGGTCTTCATTTCCGCCGCCACGGCCGGGAGTTCCTTCCCCCGTCCGGTTTCCCGGAGAAACTTGTAGATATTCTCGATTCCCATGCCGGAAACGACGCGCTCCGCGCTGACGTGGCCGAACTGTTTCATAAGAAATTCCAGGAGCGCAATCTCGAGCGGGCTGCGGGGACCGAAGTCCGCATGGCCTCCCTCGCAGGCCCAGACATGGTAGCGCTTGCCGTCCCAATACATTCCCGCTTCGCCAAGACCGGTCCCGGGCGAGACGACGCATCGATTCCCCGCCGCATCCAGGGCGCCCTTTTGCACGACAGCGAAATCCGCGGCCTTGAGATGGGGAATTCCGTAGGCGTTGGCCTCCAGATCGTTCAGGACCGAGACATGCGGGATTTCGAATTCTACAGAGATTTCCGCCGCATCCACGCCCCAGGTCAGATTCGTCGGCTTGGCGCGACCGTTGTGGACCGGGCCTGGAAGGCCGAAGCAGGCGGCCAGAATCGGTCTCTCGTCCTCCGCCAGGTATTCGCGGAGAATCGCATTCAGCCCCGCATACGCGGTGCTGGTGAAGCGCTGGTTGCGGACGAGGATGAGTTCATTCCCGACGACCCGGAAGGTTGCAATGTTGGATTTTGTCCCGCCGATATCGCCGGCAAGGATGTAGGGGGAGGGGGCACTTGGCATAAGTTTACCTGGTCTCGAATTCGGATGTTTGTGTAGGGGTTTTCCCTGAAGATTACCGGCGGAGGGTCTCGAACCCACACTCCCGAAGGAACACGATTTTGAGTCGTGCGCGTCTGCCAATTCCGCCACGCCGGCATGCCTGATTTTCAGTTCATGACATAATCTGAACAGCGTGATCCGGGTGTTTTTGCCAGGACCTGTGCCGGTGAGAGAGCATGTAAAGCATCGAACTGAAATGCGAACATCGCCGGCAGTCTATCGCTACGCGGGATTCGCGCAACCGCAAAATCCCTGCTGCTGAATATGGCTCCTGCCTTATTTTATGAAGTAGCCGGAAACCCGCCACGCTCCCTTGTCATCCTTCATGGGGGTGATCGTCTCGATGGAATCCGCTTTGTTTTGGAATGATGTCTGGAACTGAATGACCACGTATTCGCCATCCGGAGCGCCCGGGAGCGAGGTTCTATATTGGGCGCTTTTCAGTTCGCGCGATTTCACCTCGCCGAACGGGCCACGGACGGGCGCAATCATTTTCACCCAGTCTTTCTCATTGATGCTGTTCTTGAAGAACGGCGACGCCTCCACCCAGCTTTCCGCGTATTTCTTTGCGTCGACAAGTGCGAGCCAGGTCTTGGCTGCCGCGACGGCCTGATCTGTTTGTTCATCGGCGGCAGCGAATGGGAGGAACCCGGCAAGGAGGCAGGGGATGAGGAGGGATTTGAGGAAGGAGCGGAGTTTCATATCGGGAGTGATCACATTAGCAGTTTGCAGCGTCCGAGTCGACTAAACACATCTGACTTTCCTGCCGAATATTCCCCTTGTGCGCTTTCACCTCTCAACCTGGAAACATCGATTACGAAATACGTTCCGTGTTCCACCACAGGAATCGACCTTTTTGGGCTCAACCAATAACTGGTGATTTGTTGTGGAGACGGTTGGCAAAACCGCCCCCTCCATGTCCCGCTGCGATCGCAGGCCAGCGATTTCTGGTGTTTGATATCAGGAGCACTCGTCGAGGACGGTGATCGAGTGCGGCGTGATCATCAGCGGAATTTCGCAGGATTCCGGCACAACAATCCCAGCCCCTTCGGTTCCTTTCCGCATCTCATCGACAATCGAGTTGCGGAACTTCACTCCCTTCCACTCCGGTGGGACGGAGATAAGCACATCCGAGTTCCTGCCCGGACGATCATGGACGAGAATGATTCTCCGGCTGCCATCCGGCGTCACCACCGCGCATCCGTGAACGCGGGGGCTAAGTCCGTCTGAAAATGATGCGGTCCACTTTAGCACTGTTGACCTCGGTGGAATCGCACGCATGAGGGCGCGGTAGGCGGGATAGATGTTCGGGGAGGCTGTCACCGGAGTCCCTGGGCCGTTCCACTCGATGAGGCTCCAGCGTCCGTCCACGGCCGGATCCACGCACAGTGCCCAGCGGAGAAATCCATCCACTCCCTCATTGATCGCACGGACGATGAACTGCGCGTCGTGAATCGCGGCCGCGTGGCTGCCGGCGGTCTCGTAGTCGCGCTGCCCCCAGAACGGACGCCCAAAGAAAAACGTGCCCATCTCGGTGATGAAAAATGGTTTCTCCTGCTGTCCGGCGAAGTCCACCCAGCGGCGGATCGTGTGCTGGAGGAGTGCATGGGTTGAAACAAAATCCTCTGTCGGTTCGGGCATCCAGTCGGGTTGATGGAAATAGGCATGCATGTCCCACGCTCCGAGAGAGGCTGAGGGGTCGGCTCCGCAGGCCATAAAATCCAGGGGCGGCATCTGCCAGGAACAAAGATGGCCGGGGCCGATGAGGCCGAGCGAAGTTTCTCCGTCCTCGTCAAGCACTCGCCGGACCTCCTCATAGGTTTTCGCCAGCACCCGCACCTGGCTGTCTCCTTCCGCCACGGCAAAATTATCCGGGTCGCGGGCGAGTTTTCCCCAGATCGGTTCATTGAAAAGCCCGAGCCATCTGAGTTGCTTGAGCTTTAATCCGTCATGGAGATGGCGGATCAGGGGACGGATGTAGCACTCTGCATATTCGGCGGGATTCCGCGGAGCCCCTCGCCAATCGACTTTTCCGCTGGGATCCGGTTTGACCTCCGTTCCCCCGGGCCGTCTGACCTGCATGGAGCGGGGCACCCACCACGGGTCCAGCATCCAATGAACGCCGTGCCCGGCGCACCAAGTATCGAACCACTCCAGTTTCCGCCAGAGATCGTGCGAGTGGTCAAAAGCACCCGTCTGATCATTCCAGGGAGAGACGTCTCCGTCCACGCACGAGCCTTCAAGGTATCCGATCCGGAGGAATCCGGGTCGCGCCTCATCGAGCAGGTTCCGGATCTGTTCCCATCGCGCCTTGTCGGTTGTTTGAGGGTAGTAACGATCTCTGCCGAGGAAGGCATTCATGCCGATTCCCTCTGCCATGGTCCGGTGGGGCTCACCGATGGAGAAGACGATTTGTGGAAGACCGGCCGGATTATATTTCATCCGAGAAAGGAAAATAGAACCACGGATAAACACAGATGAACACTGATAATGGGCAACTTGCTTACATCACACGCCTCATCTTTTGGGTATTGGCCTGTATTGCCATATCTTCCTGAGAATCGGTGTCTATCCGCGTCCATCCGTGGTTCCATTTCTATTTTTGAGTTCATATTTTTATTAGGCGTCCTGCTGCCGGGCAGCGAAAGACCCGGCAGGCCTCTCGTTCCGTGACCGGATTACCATATGCTCAGAGCCGCAAGCGGGTTGCAGCACATCACTGCCTTGCGAGACGCAGCCTGCTTGCCATTTTCATTTCAGCGGGCGGGAGCCAGGGTTCCACCCTCGATCCATTCGGAGTCCAGATGGTCCACGAGGTTCGAGCTTGCGACTCCAGTGCATGCCGTTACCAGCCTGGCCACAGCCTGTTCTGCCATCCGGTGCCTGGAGACCTTCATCGTGGAGAGAGGAGGTGAGCTGTGCAGGGCCGCCTCGATGCCGTCGAAACCAACCAGGCTCACGACATCCGGCACAGAAATGTCCCGTTCCTTTAATGCGGCAAGAGCACCAAGAGCAAGGTTGTCATTTCCTCCGAATATTGCGGTGAATTCCAGTTTCCGGTCCAGAAATTCGCGCATGGCCGCACGGCCGTCGTTGATTTCCAACCCCTGCGCCTCCACGACGTAGCGGAAGGGGATGGCGCAACCCGCCGCCTCGCAGGCGGATAGGAACCCCTGCAGGCGGGAATGCATCCTCATGGGGGAGGCAGCGTTGATATGCACAATGTTCCGGTGGCCCAGCGCAAGGATCTTTTCCGCGACCCGGGCCGCGTCGGCTTCGTCGTTTGTTGAGATGCAGGGGAGGGGGCCCGAGTATTCCGAGACCCCGATTACGACGGCCGGCCGTTCGAAGTTTTCCAGGGCCGTGAAGATGCCGGCATCTCCTTTGCCAAGAAAAGCGATTGCCGAGAGGGATTCCCGCAGGTTCCCTGTGGCTGTGCTCCGCGGAGACTTCTCAAAAAACTCCGCGGCGTCCCCGAGTGGCATCAGGTAGATCCCTTCCACGCTGAGAAGCTTCCGCATCTTTTCAAATATGACTCCGTAATACGTGTTGGTGGCCGGGTTGAAATGGTGGCCGGTGATCAGGCCCACGAGGCCTTTTCCAAGCACTGGTTTCCCCTGCCCGCGCTTCCGCTCGTCCACGAGCGTCCCCACGCCCCTCCGGCGGACGAGGATTCCCTCGCGCACCAGTTCGGTCATGACGCGGTTTACTGTCAGGCGGTGCACGCTCAACTGCGCCGCCAGCTTGACTTCAGCGGGAAGCAAATCTCCGGGCTTCCAGATTCCCTGGTTCAGCTGGTCCATGATGAACCGGCGGACTTGCTGGTAGGGGAAGATAGATTTGGCCATATGCGAACGTTCTGTCGGAGCTTCTAGATGGTATCGATGTCTTTCCGGGAACAGTTCAAGCTATTGCGACTCGGTGAAATCCGGAAGAGTTGCCGATCCGGTAAATGTGCCGATCCTCATCGAAAGTCCGGTGCGGCGTTTCAAGGCGTCGCGTGTGTCCTCCTCGATGTTTCCGGATTTTGAAAAGGCATCTCCAATCTGCAGTTTCCATTCCGTGCCGTCGAGAGCCAGGAGGATTTTCTGCCAGGCACCGGTCTGGGGAACTCCGCCTTCCTGAAACTCCACGTCCTGGAGCAGTGTGTTGGCCCCGCTCATCAGGTGGGGGGAGGCGACCTTGCTCCACTTGCCTGCTATGATCGCCAGAACCGAATCGTTCTGTCCGAAAAGGACGCCGAACATTGCCCCTCCGACTTTTGTGAACGGGGGCTCGTCCACCAAAATCGCCCCGCTCATCTTCCAGAAATTGGCAGTCGGACTGATCGGCAGGTCAACAAAGCTATCGGGAGTCGGAAAGGAGAGGACGCGTGTCGCCGTGCCGTCCGGACCGGTAGCGGTGGTGATGACGGGCTCGCCCTTGACTCTCCCGCCTTCCTTTTCCACAGCATCCCGGAGCGCTTTCGCATCATTCTCGGCAATGGCGGCCAGGTCCAGAGCGGAGAGGCTTGCACTCGCAGCGGCCATGCACAGCACAAACACGACGAAAGGGCGGATTGTCATATTCAAACTCCTTGTAACTTATCTGAAAAAACTGGTTCCTGATCTGGTTCTCCGGGTGGAATCTCTCCAGCGAGGAAACCTAACTGATCAACGCCAGTATATATAGTCCGGGTAACGATGTCTAGATTTCGTTTGCCTGTTTCCCCTGCCGCGAACGAGGCCCGGCATTGACATATCCGGAGAAAGCGCATTAATGATCCAAGATATCTAGATGCCGGATTTGATGCCGGTTTTGTCCGCTCCGCCCGCGCAAAAAATGGAACCATCTTCCCCCCAAAAGAGAGCTGAAGGAACTTACCACAGTGATCTTGGCCCGAACGGGGAGGTCCCTTTCCGCGAAAAGCTGGCCTATAGCATAGGAAGTCCGGTGGATGGTTTGGCAGGCGGGGTGGTTGGTGCCATGACGAATCCGATCTTTGTCATGATGATGGGGGTCTCGCCGAGCGTGCTGAGTCTGGTCGGTGTCCTCTACCGGATCTGGGACGCGTTCACCGACGTGGCCGCCGGGTGGATCTCCGATAATGCGCGAACGCGCTGGGGCCGCCGGCGGCCGTTTATCTTTGCGGGAGCCATTCTCACCGGGCTGTGGATGCCGGTGATCTGGTTTTTCCCGCAAGGCTGGCCGACCGGGTTGCTGGTGACCTGGATGGTTGGCTGCTGGATGGTCAGGGACATTTTTGCATCCGGCTGGAACATCCCCTTTCAGTGTCTGCTCCTCGAGATGACGCCGAGCGCGAAGGAACGGACAAATATTTCCGCGATGAGATCCTACTTCGGCAACGCGGCCGGACTGCTTGCGGGATGGGTGTGGTTCTTCACCCAGCTTTCCGTTTTCAACGATGCCTCGGGCAAGCCGGATATTATCCTGGGCGCCCAGTGGGTAACCGCGATCTTCGGGGTGGTCGTGATTGCCGTCGGCGTGCTGCCCGCGTTTTTCGTCAAGGAACGGTTCTACCACCAGGCCGAAAAGCAGCCGAAGGTATCGCTGCGCGACAATTTCAGGTTCACGTTCACGAACAAGCCGTTTCTCCTCCTTGTTTGTTTCACGCTCATGTTCACGATCGGGACCAGCTCGAAAAACGGCCTCGCATTTTTCACGAAAGTTTACTTCGTTTTCGGTGGCGACCAGAAGCTGGCCGCGACGGTCTCAGGCCTCGAGTCCACGATTACGCTTTTTGTCGGATTCCTCGGAATCCCGATCTTCCAGTGGCTCGCCAAAAAATACGGCAACAGGAATTCGCTCATGACCGCGATGGCGATCGTTTCGACCGCGAGCGTGAGCACGATATTCACCTACACGCCGGCGCTGCCCTACCTGACGATTCTCACCGGCATCCTCCTGGCTCCAGCGACCGCCGGCATGTGGGTCGTGATCCCGCCGATGCTCGGTGACATCGTGGACTTCGACGAACTCCGCACCGGTGAACGCCGCGAAGGTTCGTTTTCCTCGATCTACTCCTGGCAGCTCAAAATGGCCTTCGCGATCGGCGGCGGACTCTCCGGACCACTAGTCGAGCTTGTCGGATTCCGTGTCGCTGCCGGCAACCAGCAACCGGAGAATGTGATCTACATGATGCGGGTCCTGCTGGCGTTCATCCCGCTGGTGTTCGTCGGAGGCGCAATGCTTATTCTATGGCGCTTCCCTCTCAATCGCTCCCGCATGCGCGAGGTCAACGCCGAACTCGAAAAACGCCGCGGCACGATCTGACCGCCGCCGTCCGATGGGAGGGGCGAATCACCCGGCGGGGGTATTATCTCGAAAACGGCGGAATTGACCAGCGACTGAGGTGAGCTCGTGCGGAGGGAAAGCGCCTCCTGCAGGAGAACACGGGCCGCATTTTTCCAGTTAGATATCTTGGAAATGTCTTCTCCGCTGAGAAAATTGCGTAATTGATATAGATGTCTACAGCAGACGTCTGCTTCCATTGCGCTCTCTGCGATGTCTTAAAAAATTGCACTCCCGCCGCCATCTCCTGCCCTCCTGAAAGAAGATCTTGTGACGAAAACGTAAAAAATCCTCTGTTGGCGTGGGTAAAGTGAGCGGCGATATGGTGCCTGCCACAACTGACCATTCTCATCTCACAACCCAAATTACTTCTTGCCAGATCGAGCAAAACAGTGGAAATTCGGATCGATTTAGATATCGAATCCCCAGAAAGTCAAAAATATCATGAACGCAGAAATAAAAAATAACCCCAGGATTCTTTTGGCTGCCATTTCTCTCATTGCAGCTCTGAGTTCTACCTTTGCTGTGGACAAAACCTGGGATGGCGGCGGTGGTGATAACAACTGGCTCACCGGGCTTAATTGGGATGCCAACTCAGCGCCTTCAGCCGGGGACTCCCTGATATTTTCTGGAACCACGAGGCTGGCGCCTTCAAACAATTTCACCGCCAGCACCCAGTTCAATGGGTTAACATTCAGCTCTGGAGCAGGCACTTTCGTGCTGGCGGGCAATGCCATCAACCTTGGCGGAAATATCACGAACAGCAGCGGGGTCAACCAGACTGTCAGCCTCGCGATGGCGCTTCTGCAAGATACGACGGTGGATACCGGTACAGCGGGAACTCTCGCATTGAACGGGGTGGTCAGCGGCAGCGGTTTCTCCATCGACAAGATTGGTGCGGGGACACTCAGCCTGGGGAATTCCGCGAACACCTTTTCCGGCGGGCTTAGGATCAACAACGGAGCTTTGGCACTTGGAGCGAATGCGACGGTTGGCTCAGGGACAATTACGCTCGGGAGCTCGGGTGGCAGCGAGAATGTGCTGTTTCAAACTCAGCAGGGAACACTTGCCAATGCGATCACTGTGGCTGCCGGCAGCGGAACACGCACGATCAGCAACACCTCGGGGGCAAATGGAGTCGTGCTGAACGGGACGCTGACCGTGAACTCAGACCTGACCTTCACTCAAGGGGCTGGGGGTGCATCCATCTCGATTGGTGGTGACATTGCCGGCAGCAATACAATCACCATCCAAGGGGGAAGCACGGGTAAGGGAGTTCTTCTCAGCAGCGCGGTGGCAAACAGCTTTTCTGGAACGATCAGTGTTGCCAGCGGAGGATTTCTGGCCTCTTCAACTTCTGGAAGCCCGGTTCTTTTCAATAATGCCATCCTGGATGTTCAAGCCGGCGGGACTTTTGAAGACAAACAAGGAGCCCAGTTCGCCGGACTTACCGGTGGCGGCACGGTCAAAAACACCAATGCCTCAGCGAAAAATTTAGCTCTTGTCGGGTCAGGAAGCTACACGTTCTCTGGAGTCATTCAAAATGGCACCACCTCCCTGTCCCTGACCAAGAGCGGCTTGGGCACCCAAACCCTTTCTGGAGTTAACACCTACACCGGCACGACACTGATCAGCGGTGGCACTCTTGCGTTGAGCGGCACAGGAACGCTGGGCGGGTCGACTGCTCCTCTGACGCTGGGAGGCGGCACTCTTGACCTGGGTGGGCTTACTCCCTCTTCAGTCGCGGCCGTGTCAATCACGACGGCGGCGGGGAGTGGAAACACGATTCAGAATGGAACCCTCACGGGAACTTCATTTGCGGCCTCGAATACAACGGGGAACGCTATTGTTTCCGCAAACCTTGCAGGATCCGGTGTGACTTTCTCCAAATCTGGTGCCGGCACCCTGACGCTTGCTGGCACGAACACATACACGGGTGCGACGACCGTCAGCGGCGGCATCCTGCAGGCTACCCAATCCGGTGCCCTCTCCACGACAAGCGGAATTACAGTTAGCAGCTCCGGCACGATTCTGGCTGTAAACTACGGCGGCGTCTCGGACTACGATGCGACACAGGTTGTGACCCTGCTGGGAAAGACGACGTGGAGTGCGACTACGACATACCTTGGGTTTGACACGACCAACGGAAACGGATCCTACGGAAACACCCTCACAATGGCAGCAGGTGTCTCAAAGCGCGGATCCAACACGCTCACGCTTGGAGCTGCTAACACTTACACAGGTTCCACCACGATCACCTCCGGCACTCTCGCCTATGGAATCAACCAGGCCACACCATCAGGCAGTGCCACGACGATTAATGCCACGACCGCATCCGGCACAGCTGCGCTGGATCTGGCGGGATTTAATTCCACGCTCAACGCCATTCAATTCGGTGGCACAAATTCAGGAGCGAACGCAGTGAACACCCTGAGCACTGGCGCTGGCACGCTCACACTCAATGGAAACGTCGCTTATACGGTTGCGACACTTCCCGCAAACGATCCCGGCACGGCGACGATTTCCGGCAATCTGGCTCTTGGTGCTGCCAACCGGACATTCACAGTTGCGGATTCGAGCAACACCGCCAGCGAGCTGAGTATCACCGCAAATATCAGCAGCACCGGCTTGTTTGGCGTCACCAAGGCGGGCAACGGTGTCTTGGTCCTGGGTGGCACAAATACTTATACCGGGGTCACGTCAATCGGATCAGGTGTGGTCAGCGTGTCAACTATCGGTGATGGAGGGGTCGCTGGAAATCTTGGAGCCGCCACAGGCATCGAGGCGAACATCAACTTGGTCGGAACACTGCGTTACACCGGTGCTACTGCCAGCACAAACCGCCTGTTTCGTCTTGGTATCTCAGGAGGGCAATACACCATCGACGCATCGGGGACGGGAGCGATCACTTTCTCGAATGCGGGCCCACTTGGCTTCAGTGGCTCAAACATAACCCGGACCTTCACGCTGGCTGGAACGAATACTGATAATAACACATTCGCTCCCACGATCACCAACCAGTCAGGAACTGGTATCACCAGTCTCGCGAAGTTGGGAGCCGGCACTTGGGTTCTCTCTGCCACGAACACATACAGCGGGGCGACGACAGTCAGCGCGGGCACACTCATCCTGAGCGGAAGCGGATCGATCAACAGCAGTGCTCTCACGATCAACGGGGGAACGCTGCGCAACAATTCTTCCGTGAACTACACAGGGGCACTAACCTTCACGAGCGGTGCTGTTGGAGGCACAAACCTGAACGGCAGCCTCGGAGGCCTGACCATCGGAACAGGCCAAATCCTCTCCCCAGGCAACAGTCCGGGCACGGCGGCTACAACCAGCCAAACATGGGCAAGCGGTGGAAGCTACCTTTTCGAGATCAACAGTGTTGGCGGGACGGCCGGCGGGGATCCTGGCTGGGATCTGCTCACAGGAACCGGCACTCTAAACCTTACGGCCACGAGCGGTTCGCAGTTCAACATCCTGCTCACATCGCTGACCCTTGGAAATATTGGCGGAAATGTTTGGGACTTCAACGGATCGTCTAACTACACTTGGAAAATTGCGGACTTTGGCAGCGCCGTCACGGGCTTTGATGCTTCGGCGTTTAACGTAAACCGTGCAGCCTTCACGAATGCGGCGACTGGAGCTTTTTCAGTTGCCTTGGGCGATACGGTCGGGGGTGGTGATAACTCCCAGCTCTATCTCGTTTATACTGCCGTCCCCGAGCCCTCGACATGGGCGCTGCTGGCCTTCAGCCTGACTACGGTCATTGTGATGCGCCGTCGCCGGAGCTGATTTTGAGGGTCAATCGGTTGGGCAGCCGGAATTTTTAGCCACCGATTGCCGGGATACGATGATGCCCGCTCTTCGCTTCCGACCGAATGGCCGGTTTCGAATCGTTCAGTTCACCGACATTCACTGGGCCGAAGGATCGCGGCATGAGCCCCGGCTCCTCCGTATTATCGGAGGGATTCTTGATGCTGAGAAACCGGATCTGGTAGTGTTGACCGGTGACATCGTTCACTCGCAGACCGGCAGTCTTGCGGGGTGTCGCAAGGTGACTGCTCCGGTGACTCAACGGGCGATCCCCTGGGCGGCAGTACTTGGCAATCACGACGATGAGGGCGATGCATCGCGAGTGGAAATCACATCCTACCTGGCATCGCTGCCCTTTTCCCTCACGCAGAATGGCCCTGCGGAACTGGGAGGAACCGGGAACTACTTCCTCGATATTCTGGCCTCTGGATCCAGTGAACGGTCCGTCCGGCTACACTTCGCGGATTCGAATGCCTACAGCCCGCTCAAATCCCGCGGAGTGGACGGGTATGCCTGGATGACTCCGGAGCAGATCCGGTGGTTTCAGACCACGGCTTCCGCGGTTCCATCGCTTGCATTTTTTCATATTCCTCTTCCCGAATACCAAGCGGCCTGGGATGCGGGTGTCGCGGTTGGTCAGAAGCACGAGGAAATCTGCTCGCCCCCTCTGAACTCAGGATTTTTCACAGCCCTCGTGGAAGCAGGTTCTGTTTTGGGAACATTTGTCGGTCACGATCATTCGAACGATTTCGCCGCAATGCTCCACGGCATCTGCCTGGCTTACGAGCGTTCGGTGGGCTTGGATACGTATGGCGACCTCGAGCGCGGCGCTCGGGTTATCGAGCTACGCGAAGGCGGTAAGGATTTTGAATCCTGGATCCGCGAAGAATCCGGAAATGTCGCCGACCGGTTTTCCCATTCAGGACTCATCGCGGCTGGAAAAAATGGAAACTGATCTGTTGGTCACGAGGAAATCGTTCGCTCCGTCACTCTGCAACGGAGTCTTGTGCCTTGCTCAACGGAGAGCAAGCGCACCCATCGAACCGCTTCCCTCCGGTATGCAGACGCCCCCTCATTCTGGAGGTCGAAGCCCTGCGGGCCGGATCGAATTGGACCGCACGAAAAGATATCGCTGCGGCACTCGGCTGGCGCTTCTTCTCCTTCTCACCCCGGCCCTTGCATGCTTCGGATCCGGCGAACGGGTCCTTGGAACGGATCGCGATCTTGATGGCCTCGCTCCGTTTTCCGCCAAATCTCTGACTTCCTGGCAGTGGACCGCAGACGAGAAAAAGCGTGCCGAGGAGTTCAGCAGCATGAGCCTTATCCGCGATGCTGCAGGGAACATGCTGTGGACGTTGAAGGTTTCTCCCGACATTCCGTTCAAGCGTCCGTATCTTGAAACTCTCGACCTCGGAATTAAATTCTTTCCGCCGGACGCGGACGCCATCCGCATGAAAGTCAGGGCGGTATCGGGCAGGATCATAATCGGACCGGGCGGGCCTACCGCGTATTTTGGGAACAGCGATGTCTTTCTCAGACCGGTTGTCATCGATGCGGCGAAGGATGGTCCGGAGTGGAGAACCGTGGAATTTTCTCTCCATGACGGATTGCTGCGAAATTTCCGACGTGCCGGATTCAGCGGGAGCGCGCCTTGGATTTACTACGCCCGCTGGGCCCAGGAGCCGACGAGGTTTTATGTCTTCAAGGGATCGGGTGGGGAAATTCAAATCAAAGATCTGGAAATCATTTCCAAAGGGGTGGGCCAACCGTTTCCCGTATTTTCCGGGGAAGACGTGATAACCGTTGCCTCCCTTGCGGACTTCCGCACCGACGATCCCGCTAGGGAGTTTACCGCGCTGATCGGCGGCAACGGTGAGGAGTTTGAGGCATCTTGGAAGTCTCCTGAAAAAATTGCCCGTCGCCCCGCTGAAATCCGGATCGAGAGCGATCAGGAGGAAGGAAAGGTGCTGCACTCCAGAGGATTGTTTCTCGAGGAAATGAGCGCTGTCGGCGTCACGATTTCGAACTCCAGGGACGGTGAAGGTTTGCGCTTCCGCATAAAAGCAGACTCGGAGGCTGTGAATCTCATGCTTCCTGCTGTTCCCTGCCAGCCGCTGGACTTCTTCATCTATGTTTCCACGGCGGGAACGGGATTCAACTGGAAGCAGTTTGCACAAACGACGGCAAATCCGGACAGTCCGGTGAAAGGTTACGACTACAATCTGACGCCGAAAAAGGTGAGTGCTGTCAACGGGCTTTCGTTGGCGATTTATCATGCCCGAAGATTTGTTCCCAGAGGCCAGTGGAGCGATGTGGTGATCCCCTTCGCCGACTTTCTGTGCATCCAGGGAAGCGGGGATTTGGCCGACCGATTTCACAACCAACTCGCGCCGGATCCCGACAAGCTGATTGCTGCCGCCTTCCTCGCACCATGGCCCCGTAAAGGGCGTTTCGAGACGTCCATCGATGTTCGGAATATCGATCTTGTGAAGTTTAGGAATGTGGGTGAAACGCGGAGATCTTATTATCAGTTTCCCGACACAAGCGGGCTCCGATTCCAAAAATCCCCGAACGGGGGCTGTTCCATTCAAATGGTTCCCGGGGAGACGGATCTTCCGGCCGACCTCGAGACTTTGCTCAAGACATGGAACTGATCCAGAGTGCCGGCACGATCCTCTCCATAGCCCGCTGCATGGCGCTTTTCGGCCTTCTCCGGCCGGACGCCGATGGGCCTTCTCAAAATAATTAGCAACCACCTCCGATAATAATTCCTATGCGATCCCACACACTCACATCCCTTGTTCTGCTCGCCCATGCGATGGTGACATTCGGCCAGCAGGAGGCGATCCACCGCTCGATCAAAGACGTGCGCGTCCTGTCTCCCGACTGGATTTGTGCGGTCGTGGACCCGACCGAGGAAATCCTTGCGGCCCGCCAGGCACAGTTCGGTCTTGATTTGGCTGCAGACAAGAAATCCTTTGAGGACGATGAGGCTGCCGGCAAGAGCAACTGGTATTACGCATTTTCAAAGACTTATCGCACGCTGGTCGAGCAGAAGGCCTACCACCAGCCGCTCTTTGCAAAATTCAATGAGACGGAATTCTGGAAGGTGAACGGTGCCTCCCCGGCGGATGTGACCGTTTGGGCGCATGCATTGGACAGCCTGCCGGGCATGGATGCGGGCGATATTCCGAGCTGCGATGCCTCGAACTTTTTCCGCACGGCCGACATGGTTTATCTCAAACTGCCCGGCTCCGTGAAAAACGGGGAATCCGTGGAGGTGAAGGGAGCTGACGGACGGGCCGGGTCATTGACCTTTCAGGATGAATCGAGCCCGTGCTGGAGCATCAAAGTCAACCAGTCCGCCTACGCCTCGGACGCTAAAATGAAAGCCGCCTACCTCGGCATGTGGCTCCCCGGAATCGGGGCGCTCGATTTTGCAGCCTTCGAGGGGAAGCCGTTTTATCTTAAAAAGTTCGAGAAGGGTAAGCGCTGGGACAAAGGAAGTGCGGTTGGCGAACCGGTTTTCACCGGCCAGATCAAGGCACGCAAAAAGTTTGCCGATCAGGATGTGAAGCGCGAGGGAGGCTCGAACCTCACCGGCGAGGATGTTTACGAGATGGACTTCTCCGCATTTCAAGGGGAGGGGACGTATTGCATCCAAATCCCCGGGCTCGGCCGCTCGTGGCCGTTCCAGGTCACGAAAGACGGATACGGGTCGGCGTTCTACACGATGATGAAGGGCCTCTATACCCAGCGCTGCGGGACCGAACTGAAGAAGCCGTTCACAGCCTGGGAGCGGCCGGCCTGCCACACCGACACGAAGCAGGGTCAGTTCATCCCTGAAACCAACAACTGGTATACGACAAAATACCGCCAAGGCGCGGAGAACCAGGCGTCTGTCGGGTTCCGCGATGCCTCGGGCCAGCGCATCGGGCTTTCGCAATTTACGCTGATTGGCAACTCCAGTCCGGACTCAGCAGCGATGCCCGGCGTCAGCGGCGGTTGGCACGACGCGGCGGATTTCGACCGCCGCATCCACCACTATGGTGTCATCTGGGATCTGCTGGCCGCCGCCGAGGCGTTCCCAGCAAACTTCAGCGACGGGCAACTCAATATCCCCGAGTCCGGCAACGGAATCCCCGACATCCTCGACGAAGCCGCATGGGGTGTTGACGTGTGGAAAAAAACCCAGCGCGCGGACGGCGCGGTAAGCAGCTGGATCGAGCAGGAAAGCCACCCCGGATCGAGTGCCAACAGCCTGACAAAATCCTTCCTCGAAAATCAGATGCAAATGTTCGCGGCCACACCCGACCGGACGGGATCGTTTGCCTATGCGCAGGCCGCCTCCTGGCTCGGCCGCCTGCTGGCACCCTATTCGCCGGAGCGCTCGAAGGAATACATCGAATCCGCCAAGCGCGCCTACGCCTGGGCGAAAGACGAGGAACACGCGATGAAGGGCCGCGAGTTCCCCATCGTCAACGCGATGAGGGACCCGAAACTCAAAGGCACAACAATCCGCTTCGACGAGGACCCCAAGTTGACCGAACAGGATCCCGGCTACGTCGCCGCTGCATTCGCCGCCGCTAATTTGTTTTTCGCCACGAAGGACGGCAGCTATCTTCAGGATTGGGAAGCCAGCGGAATGGGGAAAACCTATCCGCATATCGCCCATGGGATCAGCCCGTCGATGTGCATGCCATTGCTTCTCAATGAAGGGCTGCCTCCCGAGGATGTGGAGACCATGAAAAAATCCCTGATCGAGGCGGCGGACAAGCTGGTGGGAAGCCAGGACGGATACGCCTACCGGATGCTGTGGCTCGCACCAGATGAGGGGTGGTTCCACGCGATGGGTTGGGGGAACGTCTACTCCAAGGCTCGCACGCTCGCCGTCGCCTACGCCGTCACCAAAGATCCGAAATACAAAACTGCGATGGAAAATGCGGCTGACTTTTTCCTCGGCTGCAATCCCACGGGAACAACGACGATCACCGGCATCGGTTCCGTGTATCCGGTCGTGCTCCAACACATCCACTCGATGTCCGACGGGATCCCTGATCCCACGCCCGGCATCGCGCCATACACGTTCACCTACGACGTGCCCTTCCGGAATCCCTACATTATCGCAGACAGGGGACATCCCAGCGTGAAAGGTTTCTTCCAGCCGATCGCCATTGCTTTCGTTCCCGACAAGCTCGGGAGAAAGGAACTTCAAGCCAACCTCGATAGCGTCGAAAAAAATCCCGACTCCGACGCATGGGTTGTTCCGGCGATAAAGCCGACCCGCGATGTCATCTGGAAAAATATCCCCGTGTTCCGCCGAAAAGTGAACCACCCCGTAGCGGTGGTGCACCAGAACGAGTTCACGGTGAACGAGACGATCAGTCCGCTGGCATTGCTCTTCGGCGCGCTGACCGCGCCGAACTACACGCCATCGGAGGAACTGAAAAACCGGGAGCCAAAAAAGTCTGCGGACGAGCTGCCGTTCTACCCGATGCCATGATCAAGCGAATCAAGTGATGAAATTATTGCTTCTCGAGGATCCCCGGATCTCGCCCTTCCCAACCTATACGGCGGCAGATGCCCGCAGGGCTTTGGTTGGAGCAGGTTTCGATGTTGAGGCGGTGACGCTTTCCGGGTTGTCCGGGCTTTCGCGGCAACAGGCGGATGTGCTGGTGCTGCCGTATCTCGACGGCGACATGAGCGGTGCCCCGTTGGATGGGGTGATCCGGTTTCACGCCGCGGGTGGGGGGCTTCTTTTTCTCGGAGATACGCCGCATGTCGGGCGCTCCTATCCTTACAGGAATTCCCAGGCGCCGGATCTGCGCCTGACTCGCTGCCGGGATCCTCTTCATATTCGCGGGCTCACGGAAATGGGCAGGAAAATTATCGGCGACCTGCCGGACTGGGAGCGGATGTTGAACCGGGAGATTCGAGGATGCGTCCGCACGAGTGCATTCGCACCTGACGAGTGCCACAACCTTCTCGAATGCGCTGCCGGGTTCAAGCAGCTCAGCCCGGTGGTTTTCATCGAGCGCCGCGACCGGCGGTTCCTCGGAGCGCGGGCAGCGGTCGTCGGATTCGACGGCGGCGAACCGCGCGAAAACATCATGGGTGTCTGCGATCTGCCTTGGACATTCGACCCCGGGCTGCTCACCCGCGACTGGGCGGGGGCAGACGTGATGGTTGCCAGGTTGGCGGCCGCTCTTGTCCCTCCCGAAGTTGCTCTGTCGCTCGAGTTCGACCCCGTTGTCGCAGCCGGAACCCCTCAGGCGGTTTCACTCGTGGCGAGGAACCTTGGCTCGAAGCCGCACAAAATCGAAGCCGTCCTGTGCACTGATGCGGGGCAGGCGTCACGCCTACAATCCGAACCGGGCAACCGGGAGGGTCGCCCCGCGTCCCCAATCCTTGCCGCACTCGAAGCAGGCGAGACGCGGATTGTCTCTGTGCGCGATATCGGCTGCCCGCCCGGTCCGTCGGAAATTTCTGCACAACTTGCGGGAGTGCCGGAATCGATCGTCAGTCGAACCCTCTTCGCGTATGCCGGCCCGCCCGATCCTCCTCTTTCGATAGGGTTTTCGGTATTCCGGGTTTTCCGCTCGCATTCGGTGGATGCGGCCTATCGCGATTTTGTGCACTCAACCGGCAAACTTGGTATGCAGTATGTGCGCATGGCCCTCGCGTGGGAGGACCTTGAGCCCGAGCCGGGTTCCTACCGGTGGGACGTGCCCGACCAGCTCCTCGACCTTGCGGTCTCGGAAAATCTTCCGGCGTTCTTTTGGATTTTTCCGACCGCTCGCGGATCGGGTCTCGGTGAGGGCGGCGTTCCGGAATGGGTGCTGCGCGAGCCCTCGGTGGACCGCTTCGGAAAGCCTGGCAATTTCCCTTGCATCTGGAGCCCGTTTTACCGGGAGCGCTATTTCGCATTCCTCACGGCTCTGGCGAGCCGGTATGCGGATGACCCGCGCCTGGTCCGCTTTGTTTTCGATTTTGGCAATTCGGATTTCCCCTACACCTACCATTACTACGGAGACCGCGGCGACCTCTTCGACTACTCACCGCACGAGCAGGCGGCCTTTTCCAGATGGCTGAAAGCGGGAGGCTTTGAGATTCCGGATCTCGAGCGCCGCTGGGGAAAATCCTTGCGGGACCATTCCGATGTCCCGATCCCGTTTTCGGAACAGCGTGAAGCCTGGTTGCTCTACGACGAATTCCGGGTCTGGGGGATTCACCAGGGGATCAAGGAGGCCGTTGGAGTTATCCGCCGCCACGCCCCCTCAAAAATGCCGCCGGATTTTCCCGGACACGGGATCGGTTCGATCGCGGACATCGGGACTTACGTGCACCACTCGCAGGCAAAACGCTGGAGCGAGGTCTCCCGTCACGATCCTTCGCTGACCGAAGCCCACAACATGGGCGAGCAATGGGGGGGGGAAGCCTGGCAGGTCGGAGCCCGCTATCCGGACTACGATGATGCGCTCTTCCAGTCCGTGCGGCTGGAGGCCGATTATCTGACCATCCCGGGGCCCGATCTTGGCGTCTGGGAAAATGACATTGGACGCGTGGCCATGATCCGGCGCACGCTGGGCGGCGCCCGGCGTGCCAGGACGCGCATTGCGATAATGGACCGGATGGCATGGAATGACTTTGGAAGCCTGGCCCAGACCGGTGCGAGACTGGACCAGCCTGTGGACATCATTTCGCGGACCTGCCGGTATGATTACGGGTGTTATGATCTGTTGGTGCTGCCGCCCGATGAAGTCATTTTGACTTCTCGCGGTCCCTCCTCGCTTCTACCGCTAGATGCCGGTTACTACGTTGCGATGCTCGATGCCGTCGAGCGGGGGCTCAAGGTCGTCGTGTTTCCGCGCACAGGTCTCGGCGATCCCCTGAATCCGATGCGTCGCATTCTTGGTATCGACGATGTCAGCTATGGACCCCGTGTGGTGCAGGAAGCGGAATATCCCTCCTCCTGGGGCGGAGGGGCAGCGAGCGGCTTCGCTTCGAGCGTTGAGGGGGGTTCGTCGGATCAGGTGCTTCTGCGAAACAGCGACGACCGGCCACTGGCTCTCTTCCGTCCCCGCGGGCGTGGCGGGTTTATCCTTCCGGGTTATGATGCCGGTCCGGATTCTTTCGATTCGGACTTCCGATACGACCGCGCGGACAGCGTCGGCGGGCACACGCTGGCACGCCTGCTGCTTCATCTGGGGATTGCCCCGGCTGATCTGCGCACCGGGCAGGCCGGTTGCTACAAGGAATGCCTCTTTAGTCCGGAGCGCGATTTTTTACTTTTCTACAGTCACCTTGCCGGACCGCTGCCCATCGAGGCCGAGTTCCGCAGCCGCCGTTCGCCACGCCGCATTCTGGAGCTTGCCTCGGGCACATGGCACGATGTTGTTCCGGCTGCCACGGCGGGCTGGTTCCATTTTCGCCTGACTCTGCCTCCGGCCAAGGGGCATTATTTCGTCGTCGAATAGTTTCATGAATCCCTGGATCCACACCGTCGAAAAACACCGCGTCGCCGAATGCCACAACCTCGAGTCCGTCTTCACGCAATCCAACGGCTATCTCGGAATCCGGGGCTACGAAGAGGAAGGGGTTTCCGGAGCAGGAAGCGATCCCATGCAGTTCGTGGCCGGCTATTTCGACCGTTCGCCCGTCACGCGGAATACGATGGTCAATATCCCCACGGTCAAGCGGATCCGCATTGCGCTCGGCGGCGAGAATCTCGACACCGGGACAGGGTCGGTGAGAGGCTTTCACCGCTCTCTGGATATGAGTTGCGCTGTTTCCGAACGCGCGTTCACATGGACGTCTCCGCAGGGACGCACCACCGAAGTGTCTTTTCTCTCCTACCTCAGCTACCCTCGCCATCATCTCTACCTCACGGAAATCAACGTCCGGCCGCTTAACTGGAGCGGGAGGGTCGGGGTGGAGGATGTTTTCGATGGCTCGGGGCTCACTCTCCATCAAAAGCATTTCGGGATAACCGGCTGCGGGGATTGGGAGAACGGGCAGTTCTGCGGGATCCGGACTCTCACCTCAAAGATGGATGCCGCGCTTGTCTGCGCCTACGAAACAAACCGTCCAGCCCGGCAATCGGATCCGTCGGTCCGGATCGGGAACTGCGTCCTCAAACGCGCCTCCTACGAGGTCCGGCGGGGCGGAACTCTCCGCATCCGCCGCTACGCCGCCGTCGCAACCGACTTCGACCGCGAAGCCGGCAAGACCGGGGCCTTTCAACGCGCGACGCGATGCCTTCGCCAAGCGATGCGATTAGGCTGGAGAGGACTTCGCCGGGAGCAGAATGCCGCGTGGAAAACCCTTTGGTCCCAGGCGGACATCCGCATCGATGGCGATCCCGTCCGCGAGTTCCAACTCCGTTTTTCGATCTTCCAGATGCTCCAGGCCTACCGTCCGGGAGACTCCCGCCTGAGCATCGGGGCCAAGTTCCTCAGCGGAGAGCATTACTCCGGGCACTACTTCTGGGACACCGACATCTTCCTCACCCCGTTCTACCTCTTCACCATGCCACAGGCCGCGCGGAACCTCGTCGAATACCGGGTGCGCAATATCGCGGGTGCGCGGATCAAGGCCCGCTCGAAAAAATTCCGTGGGGCATTTTATCCGTGGGAAGCCTGCGCGATCGACGGACGGGAAAACTGCCCGGAGTGGTGGAAGGACAAAGCCGCACCCGAACCGATTTACATTCCCTGCGGAAACATTGAACTGCACATCAATTCGGCTGTGGCCATGGCCGCGACGAACTACATGGACGTCGCGGGAATGGCCCGCCCGCCACGGGGTGAGATCCACCGCATGCTGGTCGATATCGCAAGGTTCTGGGCCAGCAGGGGGATATGGAAACACGGGCGCTTCTCAATAAGGAATGTCATCGGACCCGATGAGTATCACGAGTATGTCGACGACAACGCTTACACGAACCACACCGCCAGCTGGTGCCTCCGCAAGGCGCTGACGCTGGCGGGTTCGCCGGAATCAGCCGCTCGCCTCGGCGTTGCTCCCAAAGAGATCGCCGAATGGAAAAGGATCGTGCGCTGCATCGAGCCGGGTCACGAGGAGCGTCGCGGAATCCTCGCGCAGGACAGCACATTTTTGGGCCTCGCGGAACTCGACCGTTCCAAGTTCAAACCGCTCGTTCCGCTGTTCCGCCAGATTTCCATGCACGAGATCGGGAAGCTGCAGGCGATCAAGCAGGCCGATGTCCTCGCCCTGTTTCATCTGCTGCCTTTCGATTACGACCTCGCTCTCATGCAGCGGTGCTGGGACTACTACGAACCCCGCACGCTGCACGACTCGAACCTCAGCGCGGGCAGCCATGCCGTGGTCGCCGCGCTGCTGCGCCGCCCCGATGCGTTCCGCAAATACTACGACAAGGTGCTCACCCTCGACATCGGCGGCGGATCCTACAACGTCGAGGATGGTCTGCATGCCGCAAATGCCGGGAACGCCTGGTCATCGACAGTGATCGGGGCGGCTGGCATCCGCTGGACGGAGGACCACCTCTGCTGCGCACCCCAGTTGCTGAAGGAATGGAAATCTCTTTCCTTCCGCCTGATCTATCGCAAACGTCCTCTGCGTTTCCAAATCGGCAGAAAGGCCGTGACAATCCGCTGCCCCGGGGGTCGCGTGCTGAACATGATCGTCGCGGGGAGGGCTGTGCGGATCAGCCGGAAGGCGCAGACCGTTACCATTCCGCTCGACCCGCCTGCTCTCGTGTTGAGTCTTGAAAATCCAGTGGCAGATGACGGGCTTCTGCTCAATGGCATCAGGCCACTCCTGACACGCCTGAAACTTGCGGGCGTCCGGCTTGCGGTGGCATCAAGCGACCGTGATGCTTCGGCCCTGATCCGTCAGGCTGGATTGGATCCCTGCTTCTTCGATGCGGTTGTGAACGGCGACGAAATCCCGGAAGGCAGCCCGCCTTTCTATGCGCTGCTGATGGCCGCCAAGCGGGCAGGTGTCAAACCGTCCAAGTGCCTTTGTGCGGTATCCGCCCGGTCCGGTCCCGAAGCCTGCCATCGCGCGGGAATGGCATCGCTCGCTGTGGGACCGGCGGCTCCTCGAAGCTGCGACTGGCACAGACGATCACTGACTGCCACCACTCCTGGGGACATCTTCGCCTTTATGGCGAGGATCAAGTGAGGTTCTCCTACGAGTCAACGATCAGCGACAAAAGGACTTCTGGGGTGGATGGACTGCTGACCGTAACTCCGTCCGGATAATTCCGATCGGAATCAATACCTGAGCTCCCGCAAATAGAGCTGACGCATGGGAGGTGCTCCGGTAGGCGAGTTGGTGATCGCACCGGTGGACTCATTATAAACCGGGGCTCTCTCGTAAACCGCCTGGAGGTAGGCTTCGCCCACGACATTTGTTTTGCCGGAAGGAGTGACCTGCAGCGCTTGCGCAAGGCTGAAGATCGAGAACTGGTTCCCGTGAGTCGTGAACTTTTGCACCAGGCTCCGGATGATGCTTTCAATCCGCCGGTCCGTTGTGTTGGTGGCGGCGTAGATGCTTCCGGAGGGATTGTTGGTATTGGGGGCCACCCACCAGTCCGGATTGTATTGCAGGTTCGTCGCGGCAAGCTCAGCCAGAAATTCAAAATGCGTTGTGTAGGGGGTGTTGGAGGAATTGCGGTCCGAAACCATTTGCTGGATGCGGGAAAGGACGAGCCCTCGATTGTTTGTGGCGTTGGTCGAATCCCCCACGAAAGGAATGTTTTTGAAGGGGAGATTGGGGACAGGGTCTGCTGGAGGGTGGTATTCGCGAAAGTCGATGGTTTGAGCTTTGACGATGACAGAGTCGGTGATGGTGTCGGACTGGGACTTCGAGTTTCGCACGACCTGGAAAAACGGTTTTGCAGAGTTAATATTGACCCTCCCGTAGGAGTTGAAGGCGCGCTGGGCGACAGGAGCAGTCGCTGGTTCTGCTGGATAAGCGGCCATATGGAAGGAATCGAGAAGAAGCCAGTCGGGCGGGAAATCCATGCCATTGACGACCTGCCGGCCGTCTCCCCAGAGCCGGGGGGTTGACCAGGAAAGGAAAGGCGCGGACTGTGTCGTGATCGGGACCTCGCCAAGCCAGCCCACGCCGGCTACTGCTCCTGAAACAGACCCCCCGAATCCCTGATCCTTATCCCCGGTATACTGGGGGATACCGCGATCTGGGCCGAAGAAAAGACTGCTTTCGACGAGGTCCGGATTGTTGGCTGCTGCAGCATAGCCGTCAACCTGCCAGTTCGGGGCATCCACCAGGTTTACCGAATTGGTGTTGAGTGTGCCGAGGCTGGCTTTCAGGGCCGATACATTGGTGTTGGTCGCAATATTGAGATAGGTTTTGAAGACGTTGAACCGCGGGTCTCCGCGTTGGCCTCCATCCCCGCTGGGCTGCGAGACGAGATGGAAGACATTTGTCTGACCTGCTGCCATAGGGAGCGGCGCATTTGTTGGAACCGGGATGTCAAACTTCTGGTAGCTCTGGCCATTGTATTTCACATTGACCGTGATGTTTGTCGGGAATGTCCACGTCAGGCTGTTTGTGGTGCCGGGGATCGGATTCGTGGCGGAGATGACTTTGATGGCGCCGGTGAACGTGCTGTTTGTCGGCCCCGGGTTCTGGGTGGGCAAATACCAGGCGCTTGCGGAAGGTGAGTTGGTTTGATTGGCGACAGGCAGCCCGAACATGGCGTTGGTGGAGAAAGCGATTTCCACCTTGATCCCGGAGGATGAGGAGTTCGCGATGGAAGGTGTCCACGTGAAGCGGGAGTCATTGGTGTTTGGCGAGGATTTGGAGAGAACAATAAACCCGACATCCGTGATCAGGCTCCCGGAATTTGTCCCGTTCGTGTTCGCCACGGTCGCCCGGACTGAAACCTCGTTCACCAACGGCATTCCCCGGGCATAAATTTTTGAGGTGCCGAATGTGCTCGAAGGCAGGGCCGGGGAGTTTGCCGGGGGCTGGATGCGGGAATAGAGCCCGGCTCCGAATGTGGGCAGATCGTATTTCTGGGCGAACATTGGATTGTCCGCGACAATGGCGGCCTGTATGCCGCTGATGGTTGTCGCCACGGGAGCGCCAGCATAAACGTTCAGCAGGTCGAAGCGCTTTTTTCCTGTGCTATACGAGCGCTCCTCTTCCTTCGAGTAGACCGTTGCTGAAAAGCCAAACGCGGACTGCTGGCTCAGGTTTGTGATGGCCAGTCCGCCCGGCTTGTTGATCGTCCCGATCCGGGCCGCCAGAACGCTGGGGTACGGGCTGAATTTGTTGGTTTTCGCAACTCCCCGGCTGTCGATGATGAAGTATGCGTTCGTCGATGAGATCCCTCCGAGGCCGCCGAATTCCATTTGGATCGGCCACTTTTCTCCGAACATGTTTGCCTGTTTTGGAAGACCGGCATGCTCGATTGTGAACTGCGAGTAACCCGCTCCCCACGTGTAGTCATTGGTGGAGTAAAAATTGGTGATCCCCGAGTAGTTGATGTTCAGCTTCGAGCTTTCGTCATCCACCCAGTAGGCAATCCTGCCCACGAGGTTCCTCGGGTCATTCGTGTCTCCCTTGTAAACGTAGATCCAGTCCATCCGGAACATGTTTGTGGAAAGGTTCGTCCATCCCGTCAGGTTGGTGCGGGGTGCGATGAATCCGGCCGTGGGATCGCCCGCCACAGAAAAATTCAGGTCGACGCCGGAGGTGCCCGAGGCGAAGCCGGAGTGAAGGATGACCGGGCTTTTTACCGTGGTTTTCCAGGGCTTCGAGCTATCCGGCGCGACATTGCCGATCTTCGTCTCCAGCCGCCACGTCCCGTCAAAATTGGTGACTCGCTGGTAGCTGACAAATCCGTTGTTCGTGGAATTTGCAGAGATGAGAGCCGCCGCGAGATCGATGCCGCTCTGGGCAAGCGCCCGTGCGACTTCTGTCTGGCCGGAGTTCCGGCTCGCCCTCAGCTCGGTAGTCGCATAGATCAGCAAGGCCACGACCACGGTGACATTCAATGCCACGAGCAGCAGGACGAACGGGAGGGCTGCGGCTTTGCGGAATCTGGCAAACAGTTTCATGGGTTGAACGCCGGGGGAATATTGAGTTCGATGTCGTATTTCAACTGCCGGAGCTTGCTTGTGTCCATGATCTGCCCGCCGCCGGACCGGGCGATCGCCCGTTTCCCGGCGACAGAAACGGCCACGACGAGACCGCTTGGAGGATTCGTGGCGTCTGTTGCGGTATTGGTGACGGTTCCGTTTCGCAGCACATACATGAAGGGGTTCTGATATTCGCTGGTATCGTAAGGATAGACCCCTTCAAGGAGCGCTTCCGCATTTGTCTTCACATTGTTCGTCCACCAGTTCGGGTGCAGCGGATCCCAAAGGACCATATAGTTTGTGATCGTTGGCTCGATCACGGAACGATAGATCGTGTTGTTCTCCAGATAATAGGTCACCAGTCGCTGGTCGGAGACGTAGTTGGTTTTCAGGCGGGACGTTGAGGAGACGAACGAGACCTGGGTGGATGTGCCGTAAAACTGGTTCTGGTTAGTCCCGATCCGCGCCTGCGAAAGATCCCGGCGCATGAGGTCGAATAGCGTCCGGATATCCTGATCGATCTTGAGATTTTCATCCGTGCGGTTCGCGTTGGACATCAGGCCGCTGGAGAGCTGAAGGAGCATGACGATCATCAGCAGGAAAACAGCGGTAGCCACGAGCATCTCGAGGAGGGTGAATGCCGATTTTTCGGATGGAAGACCGTCCGGGAGATCCTGGCCTTCCGGATGTTCACGCATGGGCAGGATGTCCATGCCACGGGATTTCTTTGGGGGGGCAGGTCTGTCCGGAATCATGCGGGTCAATTGGGCGACGTGCGGGTGATGATCGAGGAGAAATGCCTCTTCAAGCGGTTGGACGGCGGGGCCAGTGCGGGCTGGGAGATTTCGATGTTGAGAAAGACGGTGTTTGCTGCGGGGCCGAGCTGCGTGAGCGCGTCCGCCACTTCCGGGTTGCCGGTGGTCAGTTTGGCGGCGGAAATCGGTCCGACTTCTGTGATGACGGCAAATTGCCGTTCGGGGTCTGCGGAACTGACGTTCGACAGGTTGAGATCGAGATAGTTGGTCACCGTTACCGCCGTGCCCGCTGCGATTTCCGTGAGCGTCCGGTTTCCGGTAAAGTTTGTTACGCCCGCATCCCACGCGGCACTCGCGCGGAACAGGCTGTTGATCCTGCCGGCGAGGATCGCAGAGACGCTCTCCAGGCGGGATTCCCTGCTGGTTCTATGTCCCTGTGCCACGAGGGCAAAAATTGCCAGCATGGAAAAGCTCACCAATCCGAGCGCGAGCACGATCTCCACAAGGGAGAACGCGGGCAGTGGGCGGAGGGCGGGAGCCATTGGCCGCCCCGTCGCCCGATGCGAAGCCGGAAACGCGGGTGGCCCGGCGACAATTGTGCCCGGGGATCCGCTCCCGGCCGGATTGGTCGTCGTCATTTTTCCCCGGTCCGTTCGACTTTGACCTTCCCGCTCAAGCGTTCCACGACGATCTGGTTTGTCGCATCCTGCGGGCGAAAGACGGGCTCATCGGTGGCGGTCATGCGTGTTCCGATATGAAGCGGAAGCACCGGCTTCTCGGTGTGAGTGTCCTCCTCCAGCGCACCGTCGGATACAAAGCTGATGACCCGCATCGCTTTCATTGTGCCGGATTGTCCGGGATAGGGGAGGGAATTTGTCGGCAGGGAATTCGTGCCGAAAAGGATTCCCGTGGGCAACCTCTTCCACGGACTCACGTAGGCAAAGTTCGTTCCCGAGGCATCTTCCTTGCGCAGGACGGCGTAGCAGGAATAACTGCGTTCATCCAGGGGTGCGCTCTCCGGGGCCAGCGCGAAAAAGGTCTGCTTCCGGGAGAGGATGGCCTCCGATCTTGTCAGCGAGATGGCGCTGGCCACCTGGGAAAGTGAGGAACTCATCGCATTCGCTCTCAGAAAGCCGGGCCCGATCGCCATCGTCATGGCGGCTAGTATACCCATGATTGCGATGACAACGAGCAATTCCAGAAGGCTGAACGCCGGGGAACCAGATCTGTAGTCCATTCGGTGAAGGGAGGATGGCATGAAGCAGGCGATCTGAATAGATGTCTATTATTACTCAATAATCTTACCGCGACTGTCAATGTCAATACCTCTAGCCCAGATGGAATAGATGAAAACCGGCAGTGCGCAAACCCGGCTGATCGATTTGGTGAGAATCCACGATTGCACGATGACACTTAGACAGCTATATACATATATCGTCATGTCGCACTGTGCTGTTTCCGTCCCCCCGGTTTGTGACATGTTTTCAAGAGGGCTCTGGCTGGGCGTGGCTGTTGTTCTCAGCATGTGCCATGCCCTTCGGGCTGAGGTCCTATCGCCGGGGCCGGATGCACCGGTAGTGCAAGCGGTCCGGGTTCTGTCCCCGGACTGGCTGCTTGTCGCCAATGATTACAACGATGAAAACGACCGGAGAATTTACGAGGCGAACAAGGAATTTTATGACCGCGCGCTCTCCGAGCAGGAGAAGTTCGAATCGACGGGCAAGGACATAAACTGGCCACTCTGGAAGCAACGGAGATCCCTCTATTTGTCGGAGTTTGTGAAGTTGTGCGATCAGGACAAGCGGATGGCTGAGACGGCATCATTCCAGATCGAGAGCAAGGATGACCCGGCGTATGCGACGCCGCGCAGCCCGGAGAAAGCCATCTTCTGGATGATGTCGCTGGGCACCAGATTGTATGCTCCCGATGCGGTTATGCGGTCGTGCAGGGATCATGAAACCGGGCACTATGCCTACTTGAAATTGCCGTCGCCATTGAAGGAAGGGGCAACTTATGTCGTCAGGCAGTGGGACGGCCGCGAGACATCGTTCAAGTTTTCCGATCGCACAACGAGGAATGCCTCGATCAAGGTGAACCAGCTTGGCTACCTCCCGGAGGCTTCAGCCAAGTATGCCTATTTCGGCGGATGGATTCCGACGGTCGGTGCTCTGCCGGTTCCGAAAAATGCGGTGTTCGAAATCTGTGATGCGAAGACTGGAGAGCCCGTCTTCAAGGGGGAACTGAAGCTCCGGGCTAAGGCGGATTGGAGCCCGGCAGGCGCCAAAGAGGACAAGTCAGGGGCTCCCTACAGCGGCGAGGACACATATGAATTGGCCTTCAGCGAATTCCAAACGGAAGGCACCTATTACATCCGCATTCCCGGAGCCGGGCGCTCGGCGGATTTTTCCATCAGCAAAACCATTTATGGCGAGCCATTCTATGTGCAGGTCCGGGGATTCTACCATCAGCGTTGCGGCACCCCGCTCACCAAGCCCTGGACGAATTGGGAACGTGCCGCTTGCCACATGTCGCCGGTTTATCCCTGCGGCCTGCCCGGAAATGGTGCCAATAACTGGCTCGACTCCGACGGGAAACAGGTTCGCGAGAATCTCGACTTTGAGATCATCAAGGCCACCGGACGCAAGGAGGAACCCGGCAAACCCTACAACGGCGGCTGGCACGACGCGGCCGACTACGACCGTCGGCAGAGCCACCATCTCGCAATCTGGGATTTGCTCGGAGCCTACGAGTTGAATCCGGCTGCCTTCGCCGACAACCAGCTCAACATCCCGGAAACAGACAACAAAATTCCGGACATTCTCGATGAGGCTGCCTGGGGGGTAGACATCTGGGCCAGGATGCAGAACCCGGATGGATCGGTCCCGGGCCGGATCGAGACTGTAAGCCATCCGGCCCATGGAGGCATGCCGGACAAGGAGCAGAGCGATTGGTTTTACAGCAACCCGACAAGGAGCAGCACGATGTATTTCGCCGCTTCGGCCGCATGGCTCAGCCGGCTTCTCCAACCGTTCGATGCCGTGCGCGCAGATGCGCTCCGCGGGCAGGCGGCCAGGGCCTACAAGTGGACGATGAGCCAGCCGGAGAGCCCGCAGGAAATGGAGATAAAGCTCCACATGAAACGGAAGGCCTCGAAGTGGGCCAAGGACGAGACATTCAAGCTGGTGGATGATCCGAAAGACCACTACTTCCCGGCGTTGCACGCTGCGTTGGAACTGTACAAAATCACCGGCGACCCGGCCTACAAGACGGATATTGTCGAGAGGCTCGGACCGTTTGCGGTCAGGTATTTCAAGTCCTATCCCAACCAGTATAACTACGCGTGGGGCATCTATGATCTGGCAACCGCGAAGGACATGCCTGAGGAACTGACCTCCGGGGCGCGGACCGCCCTTCTGGAACAGGCCGATGAGCGCATGTCCTTCATGAGGGACAATCCCTACCGGCACCCCTGGAATCCGGCGAAAGGGCGGCGATGGGGCGGGGCGCTGCCCGCGACCTCGGCGAAGTTCTTTGTTCTGGCCCACCGTCTCACGGGCAAGCCGGACTACCTGACCGCCGTCCAACTCTGCGCGGATTTCCACCTCGGCACGAACCCGCTCGGGTATTCGCACACCACCGGGCTTGGATACCAGTTTCCGGCTACGATCCAAGATGCGGAGACCCGTGCTGACGGGCTGTTCGAACCGGTTCCCGGGCTGACTCCGTATGGGATCATCTCCGTGCCGTTCAGCACGATCAATGATGTCCTGCGCCCGGCAATCGAACAGAAGGGGATTGACGGACAGGCGGAGAGACACGCATTCCTGCCCCCTCCTTTCGACGGAGAGGATCCGCCGATTCCGCTCTGGAGAAGGATCTCCCCGCATTCCAGTCTTGATCCGCTGAATAATGAATTCACCGTCCAGGAAACCCTGAGCCCGGCAGTCGTCATGTTTGCAGCGCTCCTGCAGCCCGGCTGGATGCCCGGTGAGGACTTGAAAAACCGGAAACCCCGCAGTGAGAAAGACCTTCTGGACACATGGTTTCGCATCCCGTGAGCGCCATGAAAGGTTTTCGGAACAAACGTTGTCACCATTTTCCAAGAAGCCCATGAAGACAAAAAAAAGAATCGCACTTGCCGGTTGCGGAGGCCGTCTCCGCGGAGTCATCGATGGAACCCTGAAGGCGGCGCCGCCGGGAAGTCTGGAAATCTCCGATCTCTACGACCCCGATTCCGACTCGATCGCCGCGGCCCGGAAACTTGCTCCCGGTGCCGTCAGCCATGATTCGATGGAGCAGATGTTGTCGCGCTCCGGCGCTGACTGGGTGGCAATTGGTTCGCCGAACAGCGAGCATGCCGGACACGTGGTCGCCGCCCTCGATGCCGGGCGCCACGTTTTCTGCGAAAAGCCCCTGGCCACCACGCCGGCTGATTGCATCAGGATCCGCGATGCCGCCGCCCGCCACCCTGACAGGATATTTTTCTTCGGGCTGGTGCTGAGATATTCCCCGTTTTACCGCCGCGTCCGGGAGTTGCTCGATTCCGGGGCGATCGGCAAAATCATCTCGTTCGAATTCAACGAGACTCTGCCATTTTTTCACGGGGGCTATATCCACGGAAACTGGCGGAGACACCGCTCGGTGGCGGGCACCCATATGCTGGAGAAATGCTGCCACGATCTGGATATCGCGAACTGGCTGACCGGCTCGGTTCCGCGGCGTGCTGCGAGCTTCGGTGGGCTCGCATTTTTCACCCCCGGGAACCGATTCATGGAAGACCGGCTCGGGGTTGATGATGATGGGCGTCCCGCCTATCGGGTTTGGCCGGATCCCCACGGGATCTCCCCATTCAATGATGACAAGGACATCGTGGACCATCAGGTGGCGATCCTGGAATACCGAAACGGAATCAAGGCCACGTTCCATACGAACTGCCATGCGGGCCTTCCGGAACGCCGTGTTTACATCTGCGGCACGGACGGAAGTATTCGCGGGGACGTCCTCACTGCGGAGATCGAGTTGCGGAAAGTCGGATTCAACCAGGATGTCATGCGCGAGATCATTGGCCAAGGGGACGGGCATGCCGGGGCGGACGGCCCGATGCATGCGTGCCTAGCCTCATCGATTTTGAACGGCAGCGCCCCATCCGCTGGACTCCTGGAAGGGCTTCAATCTTCGCTCGCCGCGTTCGCTATTGACGAGGCGCTCGATAAAGGATGCGTCATCGACACTCTGGAAATGTCCGGGCAACTCGGCATCTGACGCGAATCATTCATCTATTCCTCAATATTATGCGCCCGCTTCACCTCTTCTCCATTCCACCTCTCAATCCCCGATATATTTCTGACCTTATGAAACCTCTCCTGCTTTTGTTGCCCGTTCGATGGACGTTGGACCGCCCGGGAATCCGGCTTATCTCGATCTTCGCCGTTGTTCTTGCCGGGCCCGTCTTCGGCGCCATGGAATCCGGCGACAAGCTGTTCCCAACGCCCGTTTCTCTGCCGAAACCCGGAGAGTGGGATGCCAGGATGCTGGCCCCCGATCTTGTGGAAATCCGGATCGTCGGAACGAAGGCCGCGATGAGCGAGCCGCTCAAACATTTGGAACAGTTTTTCGGGAAGGACGGAAAAGTTCAGATTCCAGGGCCCGCCGAATTGTCCGCAACTGTGGACGGGAAATCCGTGGAGTTGACAGAAACCGGCTACCGACAGTTGCTGGATTTCGCCGCGTTCCGCGGATTCGACGTGCGCGCGATCGGCTCATTGTTTCTCAAGCTCGGCCGCCCGTTGGCCGTGGGGGAAAGTGTGGAGATCCGCTCGAAGGGGACCGCCTACTGGCCGGGAAATGTTGCCGTAAAAACATCGTGGACAGGCACCGGGTTGAATCCGGCGATTCATGTGAACCAGATCGGCTACGCGCCCGCACTTCCCAAGGTGGCGAGAGCGGGGCTTTTTCTTGGGAGCCTTGGCGAGATGGATATCGCTGCCGGTGACTTTGCTCTGGTGACCCCCAAAGGGGAGAAGGTCTGGACCGGGAAGCTGGCTCCCGCGAAGGAGGACGGCTGGGCGGACGGATCCTACCAGAAAGTTCTGCTCGCGGACTTCACCGATTTCAAGACTCCCGGTGAATACATGATCGAGATTCCCGGCCTGGGACGATCGGCTCCCTTCCGGATTCATGAGGATGCGGTCGCCTACGCCGCGCGCGCCTATGCACTGGGAATCTACCACCAGCTCTGCGGAGGCACGAACGAACTTCCGTTCACCAGATTCACCCATCCCGCCTGTCACACGGGTCCGGCGGAAATTCCGACGATGGACCCGCGATTCGAGACCACGAACAAGCACATCCAGTCGATGTCGAGCGGCAAGATGGCGAACGTGGATGCCAGCCTGTTTCCGATCGTGCACCGGGATCCGGTCGATGTGAGCGGCGGATTCCATGATGCCGGGGACTACAGCAAATACATGAACAGCGCTTGCGTGCAGATCCACCACTTTGCTTTTGCATCCGACTGCCTTCCCGGGGACAAATCCGACAACCTCGGAATTCCGGAAAGCGGGGACGGGATTCCTGATTCCCTCCAGATGGCGAAATGGGAGGCGGACTTCGTAGCCAAAATGCAGGATGATGACGGCGGCTTCTACTTCCTGGTGTATCCGAGGAACCGGAAATACGAGGACAACGTGCTGCCGCAGGATGGCGACCAGCAGGTGGTTTTCCCCAAGAACATGATCTCTTCGGCCGAGGCGGTGGGGGCGCTGGCTGAGATGGGAAGTTCGCCATCCTTCCGGAAATATTTCCCCAAGGATGCCGATCGCTACATGGCGGCCGCAAAGAAGGGCTACGAATTTCTCAGGAAGGCAGTAGCGGCGCACGGCTACGAGGCCGCCCACCAACCTGTCAGCCACTACGGGGCCCTGTTCGATCATCACGATGAAATGGCGTATGCGGCGGCCGCGATGTTTGCCGCCACAGGTGACAAGTCCTATGAGAACGATCTCAAGGAATGGTGGCCGGATCCCCAGGGCCAAGCCTCGAAGCGTTGGGGTTGGTGGCATCTCTGCGAGTCGTATGGAAGCGCCGCGCGGGTCTATGCGTTCGCTCAACTGGCCGGCCGACCCGGCGGCGGCAAAGAGGATCCGGAATACCTGAAGAAGATGAAGCAGGAACTGATCGATGCCGGAAATGCCCAGATCGGACGCGCTGAAGTCTGTGCTTATGGAATTCCAATTCCCGTCGAGAGCAAGCGGTTCCGCGCGATCGGATGGTTCTGGGCGATGGACAGCGCGTTCGATGTTGTCCCTGCGGCGCTGCTCGACGAAAGCGTGAAGGAGAAAGCGATCAAGACCCTGAGCGATGCGTCGGGATACGAGTTCGGGCAAAATCCTTCCAACCGTCCATTTGTGACCGGAACTGGAAACCGTTGGATGCGGGAAATCGTTCACCAATACGCAACCAACGATGATCGTGTCCTGCCCCCGTCCGGAATTCCTTTCGGGAATGTCTTCGGAGGTCCGCACAATATCTACCAATACAAAATGGATGGCCGCAACGGGCTGAACAGCCTGTTCTATCCGGAGCTCGGGGACAAATTCCCATTCTACGACCGCTCGGGAACCGATGCATTCAATGTGACCGCGGAGTTCACGCTCGACAAGCAGGCGCGCCATTTGGCCGCCTATCTCTACCTCCTCAGCCAGACAGGAAGCACCCTGAAACCCTGGAAGTCGTCGGTCGGAAAGATTGTCGGGGCTCCCGACAAAATCCGATCGGGCGAGAAGTTCAGCGCGACTCTCGAAGCCCCCGGAATGCCGTCGCTGGATGAGGCCCAGGTCGTCTGGGAGGCGAGTGGCAGCGAGCCCTCGTTCGGCACCAAATTTGAAGGAAGTGTCGGCGACGCATTCCCCGGGTATCTGGAGGTCGAGGCGGTCTGGCCGGACGGGCGCCGGGTTTTCGCCCGGCATGACATGGCGGTGTCGCAGAGCAACTCGGTCGCTCCGGGGAAGGCCTCGGATAAAACGCTTTCGATGATTTCGTTCGACGAGCTGCCGGTCGGCCGGCTGCCTGCCGGTCAGCTCGAAAAAGTTCCCGCCATCAAGGTGACCGGATTGGTTGAGACCACGGGCGCGAATGTCAGCTGGAACAAGGAGCTCACGGGGAGGGCACTTCGGTTCAACGACTTTGATTCGTTTGTGGATATCGACCTCGGCACGCCCGACGTTTCCGGAGGCCTGACAGTATCCTTCTGGCTCTCAGGAGAAAAATTCTGCTACGGGGTTGGAATCTCCGAGGTTGCCGGCATCCTCCAGGGAGGGAAGCGCGTGGCCGCACTCCGCACGAGCAAGTGGCCTAAACCGGTTGCTCCGGAAATTGCGGATGCCAAAGGGCACGTTGTGATCGGATGGGAGGCGCTCAAGAATGCCCTCTCCACGAAGCGCTGGCATTTTTATCAGATGAGCCTTGGCGGCGATGGAGCTTTCCAACTTTGGGAGGATGGGCGCCTCCTCGGGACAGCCACTCTTCCGCCATTGACCGGAGACGCTTTGTCGCTGCGGTTCGGAGGGTTCGTGGGCTACCTTGATGATCTCCACGTGCAATCGGGAGTCCTTCCTGCTGCAAAAAGTGCCGCCAATTAATCCGGTCTCCGGAATGCTGCGGGCTCAAACGGGCTTGAGGCTCCAGAGAAATGTCGTGTTCGGAGGCGCCTCCAACCGGACTGCTGGGAATTCTGCGTGCTGGACTCCGGTCCACAAATCAAGCGCCCGGGTTTCTTCGCGCAGACGCACCGTTCTCGACGGAGCTGATCCGGTGCTGAGGCAGAGAAACCGGGCGTTGGCATAGACGAGATCACCCGCAGGCGCGAAGCAATGCACGCCGGCGGATTCTGCGATCGTGTGCAGGAGTGAAGCCGGCAGCAGCGGCCCCGCGTTGAATATCGATCGGAAACCGGGCCGGTTCGTCCCGGCCAGTGCAACACCCTTCACGTCTGCCCAATCCGCCAGCGCCTCGTCTTCATCCTGCGGGACAATTTCCAGGCGCGGCGAGCCGGCAAGCTGAGCCGGCGGGGGATAATATTTCATGCGTGCGCTGCATTGCTCCCTCAGGAAGCTCGTTCCGTATTCCGGCGGAGCTCCCATGGCGAGGCCCTTGGCAGTTGAACAAAAATCCCAGTCCCCAGTGGAGTCATCCCTCTGCGCGAGAGAAAATCCGGTGAGTGCTTCCGCTCGCCGGAGGTCGGTTTTTGTATCCCCGATAAATCCGGGGAAAAGGTTCCAGATTGCGGTTGCGCGGGAGGCGAGGAGCTTTGCATGGATCGCTTCCCGCCGGGCATCATCCGCGACGAAAACATTGGCGAAATTCACAAGCCGCGCATCCGGCCAATCCCTGCGCAGATAGTCTTCCAATGTGATGAATGTCCATGGGAAGCCGCTCCGGTGCAGGTTCCATTGCTTTTGAACCGGGAAGAGAGCCGTCCACAGACCGTGGCTGGGAGTTGTGAGCCTCAAGCTCAGCTCATCCACGACAACCAGGGCTTCTGCCTCGGGAATCCTCCGCAGGTCGGGATTCATCGCCGCGATCTCCTGCAACCTGCGGAGCGTGTCACGCATGGCGGGACTGCTGAACGACCCCCCGAAAAGATCCACCCACGAATGCCACAGTCCTTCCGCCATCGAGAACCCGAAATCCCTTTTTAGCAACTCAATCGCCTCCGCGGAATTCTCCGGCACCTGGATGAACGAATGCCACCAGCCGTGCTTCTCCTGCGAAAGTTTCACGTCGGCCGAATTGATGAAACGCTTTCCGTGAAGCGAGGTGGATCCGGTCATGGACTGAGAACTCGTGGCGCCACCGACTCCCCGGTTGGTATAGTCCAGCGGGCTGGCGAGAAAATCCACATGGGGCGAATCCAGCACCCGTTGAAGTGCGAGATGGCCATTTCTTGCGGGTGAGGGGAAGTCGGTTTGTGTCCACCAGTATCCGTAGAATCCGCCGACGAGTGTTTCCGGTGCTGTCACGGAGCGTGCCTCCCGGCACATGCGGAGGAAGCAATCCACCTGTGCATCCGCGAGTGCGGCGGCAAAGTCGGCAGCAGGCGCATGGCTTGCAGGCAATGGAAGAGGTCCTCCTTCCGATGGCATACGCTCATCAGGCATCGGAGGCTCGACGGCATCCCACGCGGGAATGTCCCGCCCCCAGGCCCTGCTCAAATCCTGAGGCCGGGCGTAGCGGTGCGCCAGCCACTCCCGGAAATATTTCCTCATCGGCGGTGAATAGTCGAAGAGCACGTCGTCCGTGTAGTTTCCCCAGCTGAACCACTCGTGGGAAAGTCCAGCGCAGAGATAGAAGCCGGCGAACCGGTCGGGAAATTTTTCCTGGTAATGAGCGATCGCCCGCTTGAGTGCGTCCGAGACCTGGGTTTGCCAGATGTCCGAAGCAAATGAATGAAGGCAGGGGGTCCCCTGGTGGAGGCGGTCGAAGAGGTCCCCCTTCGGGGTGTAGTCCACACCCGGCTTCGCGTAGCCGCTCACGCAGGGTGCTTCTCTGCAGATCCTTCCGGTCTTGCGGTCCCGCATCAGCGCGACCTCGCCGGGATAATCCAGCTCCCACCATTTGGTTTCCGGCCCGTCGAGCCAGATCATCGGAAAGAGGCTCACTTCCGGTCCCGCCTCGCAAAATGCCGCAGCTGTCACATCCCCATCCGCGTAGTCGAAAATTCCGTTTCCCTTCCATCCGAGCGGAAGCGAAAACCGGAAGACATCGATTCCGGTGTCCAGAAAATCCCGGATGTGTTCGGGATAAGTGTAAGCGAGTATGCCGGAGAATTTCCTGCCGTTGCCCGCGAGGAGCTCTTTCATGGGTATCAGCCGTTCAGGAACTTTTCCCAGTCAGCCCAGCGGAAGGCCTCCCAGGGAAGCTCGCCGGGTTCGCGGTCGGGAAAATCTTTCAGCCAGCTTCCCTTGGCAAGATAGTAGCTGAGGTCGAGCCCGCCCGGACGGTCCCACCAGGCGACTTCTTTTTCCGGCAGAGGATGTCCGGTCACGCGAACCGGCCAGGTTTTGAAGAAGATCGGATTCGTGATCGCCGCATCATAGGGAAGACTTTCGTTGACCAGCCGGACGACCACCCAGCCCGACTTTTCGTTCAGAAATCCGTCATCGAACTCCTTGACCCCGGAGATCGTTCTGGTCATTGCGACGGTGCCGTTGTGGATTACGTCGAGCCGGTAGGTATGCGCATTGTTCAGCTCTCTACAGGCGATGGTCACGCGGCCGGCCTCGGCCGGGCATGTGTCCCCGGGCCCCCATTGTTCGCATGCGATCGCAAGCCCCGGGCCGGTTGTCATGACATTGTGCCCGGCCTTCAGCGCCTCCTTGATTCCTTCGGTGCTGAAATCGCCCGCCGGAGTGACATTTTGAAAAACCGCGCGCTCAAATGGCACGAGATCCAGGCAGGCATCGGTCTCCGCCACGCCTGTCATGAAATATCCCTTGTTCAGCAGGTTGAACCACAGCTCCTGATAATGTTTATGGTTGGCCTCGTATCCCATCACGACCAGACAGCCGGCGGCCTGGCCGGTCAAAATGTCCGGCACCAGCGTGGATGCGATGTTGGTGATATGCTGTCCATCCTGCCACCACCAGCTCGTCGGATGCGCATAGACGGGAAGCGCGCCCATGGCCGCCTGCGCACGAATCGCACGGGCCTGGATCCGCATTGTGAATGGAGGCGGTGGCGCGCCCAGCATCCTTCTTTCCCCGCTGACTTCCCACGCTGTCCAGTAGGTATCGTAGTCATGCCACGGCGCATGCTCGGGCTGCCAGCCCAACCACCAGAGGTGGCCGAACCGGATTTTTGGCGTCTCGCAGTCCACTTCAAAAATAAAGTCATCTGTCGTGTGTTTCTCACGCCAGGTCTGAAAGCGTTCCGGCCGGGTCCAGAAGGCGGGGTCGGTGGCTTTCCACACCGCTTCGTGATGATAGAGATGCTTGTTGGAGGCACTCGACTCCCATTCGCGGATCAGTTCCAGATCCCACGCTTCCCATGGATGCCCGAATCCGAAGTAGTTCAGGCCCAGACCGCGCATCATTGCGCAGTGCTCGGACATGGATTTGCCCATGTTCGATTTGCGGAAAACATGGCTGTGACCCGCCCAGCGAATGGAGCGGGGCCCGGGAGCATCTGAGGTGGTCGTCATAGTTTCGCGGGCCTCAAGTCAGTTCCGGCATTCTGCTTATAAAACGACAGATCGAAAGCCAATTATCGAGATGAAACCTAAGCACAGGGAAGCTGGCAAAAAGGCATCTATATGTCGAACAAATATTCGACATGCCATACGCCCACCGGCCGAAGAATGCTTCCGATATCTGAGTTATGCAGGGGTATAAATCAAAATTGGACTTGTCGGAATATCACAATATAGATATCGCTAAAACCCCGATGGAAATCCTCCTGATCCGCCATGGCAAAGCTGCCGGTGACCCGTATGCGCAACCCGAACCGCCCGCAGACGGATTTTTGTCGGAGGAAGGGAGGCGGCAAGCCATGGAACTCGGTCGCCAGCTCCAAGCCGAAAAGATCGATCTGGCATGGACTTCTACTTATGGAAGGGCTGTTTTGACAGCGCATCTGGTTTTGGAAGGGCGCGGGATTCCGCTGTCACGGTTCTCATTTCTCCGCGAGTGGCTTCCAGACCTGAAAACCGCGCAGGCGGACACCACCGAGTGGGAAAAAATCAACGCGGCCGCAGCCAGGCTGCCTGCGGAGCAGACTTGGAAGACAGATTTGGGAGAGGGGTGTTTGGAAATGATTGCCAGGGTCGGGCCCCCATTCTTGAAGGAACTGGATAAGGTCGGAATCCATGCCCGCCACGGCGGATATGTGATTGAGAAGCACGCGGAGGATCTCAAAATTGCCGTCTTTGCCCACGGCGGATCGCTGGCAGCGCTGCTCGGGTTCCTGCTGGACATCCCACCGTTTCCGGTGAGCCGGTTTAATTTTGATTTGACCGGCGTGGCCAGAATCCGGATGCAGCGACAGAACGATGTTTGGTATCCGCAGTTGTCGGTTCCGACGCATGTAAGCCGCTGACTCCCTGCTCAAAACGAGCCTCAAACTCACCCTTGGAACATCCCTCATGAAATCCCTCCTCTTCGCCGGCGTCCTGCTGGCATCGCTGTCCGCCATGTCTGGCGAGACAATCTTCACCGACCTGAAGCCCGTTGCGAACACCCCGCTCGAAGATGATGGCGTGGCCAACAACAACCAGGGAGGCTGGACGGACGAGGGGATCAACGACATGTTCGTCTATCCGCCCGTCGAGTTCGGGAGGGTGGAGCGCAACGGCCACACGTTCGAAATCATCGATCCCGCTACGAACGGTGGGCGTTCTGTGATCATGCTGCGCGGCTCGGTGCGCGGAAAAGACAAGCCGGAGAACGTGGAGATTCCGATCGGCGGAAAGTTGGCGCCGTATGTCTACTTTCTCCAAACCGCCACAGCCGCACCGGCGAAAGCGGAGAAAAACTATCTGGTCGCGACCTACGAGGTGGTTTTCAAAGATGGAACGCGAGAGACGATTCCCATTCGCGACGAGATCGAGATCCGGCAATGGTTCACCGGTGCCTGGTGGGATAATTCCGGGGCCGCAAGCTGGCCGTTCTTCATGGCGACAAATGTCTACAGCCAGAAGTGGAAAAAACTGATCGGCGTCTGGTCGATGCAATGGAAAAACCCGTTTCCCGAAAAACCGATTGAGAAAATCGTGCTCCGTTCCGCCGGAACCGCCGTGCCGGCCATCTTTGCGGTCACGCTCTCCGACCAGGATTTCCGCGCCGACGAGGTGAAACTGAAGCAGCATTTCGTACGGCCCGGGGGAGTTCCTGACGGCTATTTTGATGCCAAGCTCAAGCTGGAGCGGGCCCGCGTTTTTGAGGCCGCCGAAAAGGCGGGGCACTTCCAAGGCATCCGCTCGGTCACTCCGATCCGGCCCGACCTGCTGGCGGTGACTGTTGATGGAGCCATGGCGGAAAGCGGCCCCGGATTGAACAACGACCTGATGGCAAAGCTTCAGGTCCCGGAATCCTTCTCCCTGCAATCCGGTGGCGGAAAAGTTTTCCATCCGGAAAAAGTCGGACGCCAGTCGGTCGAACTCTGGAAAGGCAATGTCGCAAGCTTTCCGGAGGTTGTTCTCTACTCCCACACCTTCTACCTGAAACTTGCGCAGCCGCTGAAAGCCGGCGAGACCTGCACGGTGACGGTGCCGGCGATCCCGGAACGCTTCACCAACAGGATGGACATCGCGTATTCGCCGGAGAAGACGATCACGCCGGCCATCAAGGTCAATCAGGTCGCCTACAGCTCGCTCGCGAATGAACGCTATGCCTACCTCGGCTGGTGGGCCGGAGATCTCGGCACGGTGGATTTCTCGGATATGCAGAAGTTCGAGGTGGTGGACGAGGCCACCGGGAATGCACTTCCTGGCGGTGACATCATTCTCCGGGCTGACGCCGACCCGACCAGCGGCGAGAAGGTTGGGGAGATGAAAATCGACCGGCTCCCTCCCGGCAAATATCACATCCGGATCCCCGGTTTTGCGCGATCGGATTCCTTTGGAGTCGGTCTCGCGAACGGGATCAAGGACCTTTACTACCACACGATGCGCGCGTTTTTCCACCAGCGCGCCGGAACCGAACTCAAGCGTGAGCACACGGACTTTCCGCGCCCGGTCACGCACGCGGCGATCTACGAATCCGGCTTTGGCGTGGACAATCCGGGCTACGTCCCGAAACCCGGCGAAAAATCGCGGTCATTTTCCGGCGGGTATTTTGACGCCGGCGATGATGACACGTTCACCTACCACCTCCGCGCGACCGCCCAGTCCCTGCTGATCTACGAGGCGTTCCCCGGCATCTTCAAAGACGCGGACCTGAACCTTCCGGAGAGCGGAAACAGAATTCCCGACGTCCTCGATGAGGCGCTCTGGGGGCTTTCGTTCTACCAGGACAACCAGCGGCCCGACGGCGCGATCCACCTCGGCCAGGGCAATGATCAGGATTATATCCGCGAGATCCAGGCGAAGAAGGGCAGCCGCCCGGCCTTCGGGCTTCTCGATCCGAGGAATAATTCCGCCACCGAATATGCCGCGGTCGCGGCCCAGACCGCGCGTCTGCTGCGTCCCTACGATGCGTCGAAGGCCGACAAGCTCGTCGCATCCGCCAAGGCCGCCTACGCCTGGGCGAAGGCCAACCCGGACCAGGGCCTGACCCCCGATCAGGAGAAGCGCAGCGGCAACAAGCTGATGGAGGCGTATGCGGCGGCCGAGCTTTTCAATACGACCGGCGACGCTGCCTACAACCAGGACTTCATCGCTCTCTACAAGGATGGCGCGCTGAAGGCCCACTGGTCGTTCGCATGGCTTCCGAACCTCGTGAGGTGGGCCTATGTGAACTCGAAGCAGCCCGGAGTGGATGAGGCGATCCGGGGGGAAATGACCTCTGCGATCAAGCTCGATGCCGATAACGCCGCCACCGGCACGAGGGCCGCGGCCTACCGGAACGGAAGCCGCGTGGGCACCGCCCAGGGTTGGGGTTCCTTCAACGGCGGCGGACACCAGGCGTTCGGCAGCGTGCTCGCGTATCTGCTGACAAAGGATGTGAAGTATCTGACCACCGCGAGCCTCAACGCAGATTTCCAGCTCGGGGCAAATCCGCTTTCAAAGGGCTTCATCACAGGCCTCGGAGCACGGCATCCGATCCAGCCCCAGCTCAACCCGCTCCTCTACTCCGGCCCGGAGAAGACCGGAAAGACCGCGCCCGGGATCACCGTTTACGGGCTTGCCGGCCAGCCGAAAGATGGATTCGTCAACAACGCGAAATGGTATCCCGACAAAACCCCTCCCGGCCGCCACTATGTCGATCAGGGCAGCGGATCCGAGGCATCCAGCGAGTTTACGATCACGGAGACAGTCGGATCGTCCGCCATGCTTTACGAGTTCCTATACGCTTTGGAAAAGGAGCAGGCTCCCAAAAAATGACTGAGACGAAGCTGATCCAGCCCGGGCTGATCTGGCCGGATGACCGCGGCCGGCACATCCAGGCGCACGGCGGGGGGATTATTAAGTGCGGTGACACCTGGTATTGGTTCGGAGAAGACCGGTCCCGGGAGAACGATCCCGGCAAGCGGTATGTCGCCTGCTACTCATCGCGTGACCTGGCAAGCTGGACGTTTAGAAACCAGGTCGTTGCTCTCGGCGATCCCGAAGGATTTGGTGACGATTGGGTCCTTGAGCGGCCTAAAGTGTTTCCGTGTTCGAAGACCGGAAAGTTCGTCATGTATATGCACATCGACGGATGGGCGGAATCCGGTTCCTACGGTCTGGCCCGCGTGGGCGTCGCGACCTGCGATACGGTCGACGGCGATTACAAGTATATCCGTAGCTTCCGGCCGCTGGGCCTGGAGAGCCGGGACATCGGGCAGTTTATCGACGACGACGGATCTCCCTACCTGATCTTTGAAAGCCGCCCGACCGGAGGGTTTCTCATTGCCGCCCTCATGGATGATTGCCTTGATGTGGAGCGCGAGGTCTGCCTGCTCCGTGCGCCGCTGGAAGGCGGGGCGATCGTGAACTACGAAGGGCTTTACTACGTGATCGGCTCCGCTCTCACCGGCTGGTGGCCGAACGCGAACAAGTTCGCCACGGCGGAACGCCTCGAAGGCCCCTGGTCGGAGTTTCAGGATTTTGCGCCCCCTTACACCAACACATACCTTTCCCAATCCACCAACCTCATCAAGGTCACCGGCTCCGCTTCAACCACCATCATCTATGCCGGCGATCGCTGGAGGCCGGAGGAACAATGGGACAGCAGGTATATCTGGATGCCGCTTACAATCGGCGAGGGAAAAATGCATCTGCCGGAGCCACGCCCCTGGGGGATTGACGTGGTATCCGGACGGATAAGCTGAGCGCATTCCGCCACTGAATGCGGGAGGCGCTTCCTCTCGTCAGACTGCCAGCGGGCATCGATCCCGGTTGCGGAGGCGACGCCGGAACGAATGGCTCAAACAGGCAGTTGTCCAGCGCCGGCTATCCTTACGGGTTGCGAATCACACGGGGAAAGAGTATCAACTGGATCCACATGGCCTCTACTTCGACGTCCAATCTTCCACGCTGGTTCGGAACGATTCTCTGGGGAAATTCAGTTGCCCTCTCCTGGATGTGGGGGCTCGGCTTGTTCTTTTCCGTCCAATTCACCACCCAGTTCGGGGTTTTCGGACTTCTGACATTTGCGATCCCGAATTTTCTCGGCCTGCTCTGCTTCGGCCTGGTGACGCATCACCTCGCGCGCAGGCAGCAGGGATCTGAGTCGCTCGCCCAGTTTTTTGCCACGTGGTCGCGACCATTCCGCCTGGTCTTCTTCCTCTACCAGATTCTGGCGATCACGCTGACGATTTTCGCATTCCTGCGATATGTCTGGCAGCCGCTGGGCCTTGAGCCATGGCTGCTCTACATGCCGCTGACGCTGCTGGTGGTGCTCGCGGCCGCAATCCTGTTCGGGGAGGAGTTTGACATCAAGCGGATCAAGTTCAGTCACGGGGTTCTCTTCCTGCTCCTCGCGCCGGCGGTCGCCTTTCTCATCATCTATGCGGCGATGAAGGGGACGGGCCCCCTCTCATTTCCCAAGCTCCCCACGAACGACTGGAACTACTGGGGATATGCGGTTCCGATCATCATCGGATTTCTTGTGGGGCCGTGGCTGGATCTCCAGCAATGGCAGCGCGCCATCCAGATGCACCGGGAGCGTGTCTCAATCGCCGCGGGATACTGGATCGGATCGATCCTGTTTTTTCTCCTGCTGATGTTCCACGGACTGATGACGGTGTGGGCTCTGAACTGGGGTGAGGCGGCCGCTTTCATCCGGGTGGGGATCACCGGGCACAATTACGGCGAGGGAATTCTGATGAGCCTTTTTTCGCAGGCCAGCCCGTGGACATTCGCGGCCTACGGGATCTTTGTCTCCGTCTGCGTGCTCACGACGCTCGACAGCGGCTATATCGCCCTGCGCTGGTTCCTGCAGTCGAATGCAAAGACGAGCAACCATCCGATCTTCTCGCTCGTCTCGCCAAAGCTGCTCACGTCTCCCATCCCTGTCTTTCTGCTGTGCGGCCTCGTGGCCCTGGTGGGTTCGCTGCTCAAGTTCGAGCTCGAATTTTTCATGATCTTTTATGCGACATTTTTTGTGGGCTATTCGCTGCTCGCGATCGTGCGCTGCTACCTTGTGAGCCGGGCCAACGCGATCCCGCAGATCAAAATGTTCTGCATCGGGAGCCTGGCCGTGGTGATTTTTTCCTATGGGTATTTTCTGCGCTCCCCGTTCTTCCAGATTCTCGGTTCCCTGCTTCCGCTCGGCTATGTGATTTGGCTGTTGATCAAGCCGAGTTCCTCGGAGGAATTCCTGAGCGACAAGGATGAGCTGGACGCGCCGGTATACGGGGCAGTCCCCAGCGCCGGCGCCGTGATGAATCCGCCGGAGGGGGAGGCTCCCGCCACGCATGTGATTCCCACCGCTGACGATATCGCCGCATTCACGCACAGCCTCGGGGGGCATTTTGAAGGCAAGTGGTTCGTGCATTCTTTCGTGGCCACGTATGGGGATACCAATTCCGTCGGCAACGTGTATTTCGGCATGTATGCGATGTGGGTCGGAAAAACCCGCGAGCTCTTCTTCAACCGCCTGATGCCGAAATTCAACCTGAAGAACACGCCTTATTACATCCTGACCCGCTCGTTCGAGCACAAGTTCGTGCGCGAGACCCGGGAGTTCGAGACCGTGAGCGTGAAGATCCGGGTGGCCGGCTACAACAGGAAATTCGCCACGCTCGAGCATGAAATTTTCGACTCCGCGGGGCACATTCTGGGACGCGGAAAACAGACGCTGCTTTTTGTCTCATCCAGCGATTACAAGATGTTGGACATCCCGCCGGATGTCTATTCGGCATTCATCGCACACACCTGAGCCGGAGGCCCTCACCAGGCACCTTTCCCCATGCATACCATCAGGCGTCCAAACCTCCGGATTCCTGTGGCATTGGCCATGGTGCTGGCCTGCCTGCTGCTTGCGGGGTGCCCGCCGGCGCCGCCACCTCCCCCCCCGCCAACACCAACCCCGACACCGACGCCCACCGCAACGCCTACACCGGTTCCAACCCCGATCCCGGTGCCAACGATTCCGCGCAAACCGCTTGCCACCGCCCGGCTCTTCAACGGTCTGGCGCTCCAGGCCAAGCTGGTCCCCGAGAAAAGTTCCGAGCTCGCCTCGCAGGACCGGAAAGATCTGCAGGCGTATCAGGTGGAGGTGACCGTCCGGGCCCGCCTGCCGCGGCCGAGCACTTCGCTGGAGGACTTTTTGAAAAACGAGCCATCGCTGCCCGGCTCGTTCGAGGATTTTGGATCCTTGCTTGCAGAGGCCAGGGTCTCGCCATTTTTTGATAAGCTCTATGCGCTGAAACTCGCCCAGATCGAGCGCGAGATTTCGCGTCTGGACGTCGTTCTCGCGAGGCACAATCTGTATGACTGCGAGACGATACTGGAGCTGCAGAATCCCGCGAGTGGACGGCGCGCCCTGCTCGCAGTCGGCGACATGGATGTGAATGTGGATGGGTCGGACGGAGACCGGAACGTCACGGTGGACGGTTCGTCGCAGTTTTTTCTTCCGCAAACCAGCTACCGGTGGCCGAAGCTCACCGAGCGCGAAAATCCTTTTATCCCCGTTGAGCAGGCCCGGCTCAATGCGCTGAGGGCCGAGCTTCCTGGCGCCGGGGTGTCGCGGAAAAAGGAAATCGAAGAAGGGATCGATCTGGCGAAGCGACGGATTTTTGACATGAAAAAATGGAGTTTTCTGATTTCTGAAACCGACCCGTTCATCGTGCTGCCCGGATTCATGATGAGGGACAAGGCCAATCCTTACTCCCCCTCGATCGGCGATTTTGCGCTCGTGCTCTTCGGCGGCAAAGCCTATCCGGCGGTGCTTGGCGATGCGGGCCCCTCGCTCAAGCTGGGGGAGGCCTCGCTGATTGTCTGCCGCGAACTGAACGCCCGTTCCTCCGCATCATCCGGAGCAACCAGCGAACTGAAGGTCGCCTACCTTGTTTTTCCCGGCACAGCGGCGGAAAAGGACTCTGCTCCCGATCTGGAGGCCTGGCGCATAAAATGCGAGCAATATGCCAAGGAGCTTGGCGGCCTCAAGGCTCCCATTCACAGTTGGCCGAACCTTGTGAAGCCCTGGCCGACGCCGACGCCGACGCCGACACCGACACCGACACCGACACCGACACCGACGCCGACGCCGACCCCTACACCTACACCGGAACCCACCCCGGTGACTGCACCAGCGCCAGTTGCAACGCCGCCCCCGGCAGTGCCGGTTGTTATTTCCCTGCCGGTCACCTCAACGAATCAGCCAGAGCCGTTGCATGGGAATTGAAGACTCCCTTTCGCGGCGGAAAGCAGATTCCTTCCACCCGGTCATCACCGGGCTGGGATGCCTGAGCCCGATCGGTTGCGATGTTCCCTCGACCAGCGCCTCACTGAAGATCGGGAAGGATGGAGTCTCTGAGGTCAGGCTCTTTACGGTGGATGCGTTCCAATCCCGAACGGCGGGGCAGGTGCCGCCGGAGTTCGGGGCCCGTTTTGAATCCAGGCGTCCGGACGGCCGCGGATGGTCCCGGGCAGCTAAGCTGGTCTATCTGGCCATGGAAGAAGCGTTGGCCGCCCGCCCCGGCTTTGTTCCCGACATCGTGGTGGCCGGGACCACAAGCGGGGGAATGGATTTTGGCGAAACGTTTTACCGCGGGCTTTCCGGAGCCATGAGCCAACGGGCAGCCCGGCACCTGGTGCGCGGTTATGTGCCCCAGCAGCCTGTTATCGAGGCGATGCAGAGCTTCGGATTTGAAGCCCCCTTGCGCCTAGTCTCGAATGCCTGCGCATCCGGAACCAACGCGCTTTGCCTTGGGGCCGGCCTTGTCAGAACCGGAGGCGCCAGACGCGTGATGGTCGTTGGCTTCGACGCGCTGGCCGAGTTCGTATTCGCCGGTTTTGACAGCCTCCGGGCCGCGACCGCAGAGAAGTGCCGCCCCTTCGATTCAGGTCGCACGGGGCTGGTTCTCGGTGAGGGAGCCGCCTGTTTTCTTATCGAAGCAGCGGAAGAGATTCCAAAGGAGACCGTGCGCGCATCGGTGGCGGGTTGGGGATTTGCCAACGACAACCATCACCTCACGCAGCCCGATCCCGCCGGGAGGGGGCCCAGGCTTTCCATGGAGCGTGCACTTTCCGATGCGGGATGGTCCGCGGTCGATGTGCACTACATCAACGCGCATGGCACGGGCACTCTCTACAACGATTCCAGCGAGGCTGCCGCGATCCGCGCGGTCTGTCCTTCGGCTCCTGTCAGCAGCACGAAAGGGATGACCGGACATGCTTTGGGTGCAGCCGGCGCGATAGAGGCGGCATTCTGCATCCTCGCGATGGAGGGGGGATTCTTGCCGCCGAACATCAATCTCCGGGAATCGGATTCCGGACTTGATATCGTGGCGAACACAGCCCGTGAGTCGCGTCCGGCAAGGGTGCTTTCGAATTCGTTCGGTTTCGGAGGCTCGAATGCCACAATCCTTTTGGAGAAGGGATCATGAAGGGACTGTCACTGCTTGGTGCCGGATGTGTCACAGCCCTCGGACGGGACTGGCCGGCTGTATGGACAAGGATTCAGGACGGGATAACCCCGGATCTCACGACAATGCATGGGCCGGGTTGTCCGGCTCCGGTCGGGGTTTACAAAACTCCGCTGCCCGAAGTCCCCGACAGTATTGCGCCCCGCTTGCGGAGGTCCGGCACGATTTCCTATTTCGCCTGTGCGGCAGCGGCCGACGCGATTCAGAACAGCGGCCCGTTTTCCGGCGGGCGGACCGCGCTGGTCTACTCGGCCTCGGATGGCTCCGTAGCCTATACCCGCCGCTTCTACGAGGATGTTATTGCTCACGGAACGGGCAGCCCGCTTCTTTTTCCCGAGACCGTTTACAACGCCCCTGCAAGTCACATCGCTGCGATGCTCGGGCTGGATGGAGTGGTCCTGACTCTCGTGAATGATGCCACTGCAGCTATGGCAGCCCTGTCCACCGCGTCCGATCTGATCCATTCGGGCGAGGCCGACCGCTGCCTGGTTGTTGCTGCCGAGGAACTGGATTGGATCACATGCGAGGGATACCGGCGGTGGAAACTCACAGCCGCTTCAGACGGCTCGGGCCATGGCGCCGTGCTCACAGAAGGGGCTGTTGCACTCCTCCTCGGGCCGCCTTCCCCGGCTCATGCGCAGATCCTCCGTGTGCATCCGGGAAGGATACTGCCCCGCCACTCGAACCGCCGCCGGATCATTGCTCAGGTGCTTGCTGAACTCGTCGACGGGGAAACGCCTGAGGCCGCCGTCCTTTCCTCATCCGGCTCCGAGCGGCAGGAGGAATTGTTTGTGCGGGAGTGCTTCCCCGGGGCCCGGGTGCTTGCCCCCAAGCGCGTGGCGGGAGAAGCCTTCGCCGCATCAAGCCTGCTGCAGTGTCTTTGTGCCTGGAGGGCTCTGGGCTCATCCGGCAAGGCGGTTGTTCCTGTGCTCGGATGGAGCGGTCAATTTGCAGGCGCGTTGCTGGCTTCCCCGACGGGATAGCTCTGCTTATGAATTCGAAAAACGATCCGAAAACGCTGGATGCCGGGGGTGGTTTTGTGAAGTATGCCAGTCAATCGCCGGCAATCCCCGGGGTTATCATTCCATGAAAAAAGAAGTCATCCCTCACGCCGGTTGGAACCGGAATCTCTTCCTCGCAAACGATCACGCCGAAGTGATTGTTACCCTCGATGTCGGGCCGCGTATTCTGAGTTACAAACGCCCGGGCGGAGACAATGTCTTCAAAAACTACGATGACCAGCTTGGCTGCTCGGGGGAGGGGGAGTTCATGCTCCGCGGGGGCCACAGGTTCTGGATTGCCCCGGAGGACGAGGTCATTACCTGCCACCAGGACAATTTTCCCGTGGATTACCGCATTGAGGATTTTACCGAGGAGATCGTCATCGACTCCCTGCAGACCCAGTGCGGAAAGATCATGAAAACGATGGGCGTCACCCTCGCTGACAACGACTCCCATGTGACGGTGCGGCACACCGCAAGGAATGATGGCGATGAGCCGATTCAACTCGCGTCCTGGGGACTCAGCGTCATGAAGCCCGGGGGGGTCGAAATTATCCCGCAGCCTCCTATGGGTGAGCATCCGCGCGACCTGCTTCCGAACCGGGGCATCGTCCTCTGGCCCTACACCGACCTCACAGATCCGCGCTGGCATCTCGGCCGGGATTTTTTCACGCTGCGCCAGAGCGAGGGGTTTCCTCCCACAAAGCTCGGTCTCTCGCACCGCGAGAAGTGGGTCGCCTACGTCATCGAGGACTCGCTCTTCATCAAGACCTTCGACCATGTCACGGGGGCGGTTTACCCCGACGGGGGCTGCAATTTTGAGACCTTCTCGAATTCCGACATGCTCGAGATCGAATCCCTCAGCCCGCTCGCCGCGCTGGCCCCGGGAGAGTCCGTCTCCCACACCGAGAACTGGTATCTCTTCGAGATTGCAGGTGAGGCCCGGATTGATTCCGAGGATGCCCTGGCCAGCTGGCTGAAACCCTATCTTCAACGCGCAGGAGTCTGACCATGAAATTTGAAATACCCCGGTTGCTGGCAGGCGTCTGCCTGTTGCTGATCCTCACCGGCTGCGAGACCGTGGATGTCGGTGCCGCAAGCCGCGCGGAGATGAACGCCGCCATACTATCCGAACCGCCGGGAGACTACTTCGTCGGGCGCCGGATGTATAAGCAGGACTACAAAATGTGGGGGTGGGTGCGTGAACCCGGCAAGCCATGGAAGACCGCCAAGCATGTGATGCTGAACGAGCAGATCAAACTTGCGCCTGATCGGGAGGCCGGAAAAATCGGGTCGGATAACAATTACGAATACCGGCTGACCGGCGGATTTTCCGGGCAGTTGATCTACGAGCCCGCCAGCGACCAGTTCTATCCGGAGTTCATTCTCAAAGGCTATGAACTGAAGTCCACCACGCCGGGCCGGATTTACAGCACGGCACGCCAGGAAGACCCCGCAGTGCGGATCCTTGCGCCGCCGATGTAGCTCAGCTCTGCAGGATTTCGCGGGCCCGCTTGAGGGCATCGTCGAAATGAGCGCAGAGGTTTTTCCGGCCGACCACCTCGACAAACCCCGACCGGCGCAGCATGTCCAGCGGCTGGCGGTGAAGGCCGCTCAGGATCACTGTCCCTTTCTGTTTCTGCATCCGCTCCGTGACGCTCTCGAGAGTATTCAGGGCCGTGGCATCCATCGCGCTGACGAGATGGAGGCGAAGGATCAGGACCTTCGGCATCTTGTTCAGGCCCTCCATGGCATCCTCCATCTTCTCCGCTGCTCCAAAGAGGAAGGGGCCAAAAATCCGGTATACGAGCACCCCCTCCGGGATGTCTTTTCCGCAGGCCAGCTGCTCCGGCGATTCGAGCACATCGCTTTCGGTGACACGTGACACCTCCGTGGTTTGCGAAACCCGCTTGATGAAAAGGATGGCGGCAAGGACCATGCCGACCTCGACGGCGATCACGAGATCGAAGATGACCGTGAGCGCGAAGGTCGTGACCAGCACGGCCGCATCGCTCCGCGGCATGAGCGTGAGGCGTTTCATCTCGTGCCATTCGCCCATGCGGAACGCGACGACCACAAGAACGGCGGACATGGCAGCGACCGGAACAAATGCCGCGCCCTTGGCAAACAGGATGACGACGAGTAGGAGCGTGGCGCTGTGGATGATTCCGGAAATCGGGGATTTGGCCCCGTTCGTCACATTGGCCGAGGTGCGGGCAATCGCCCCGGTGGCGGGCAGTCCGCAAAAAAACGGGCAGACGATATTTGCCACTCCCTGCGCGATGAGTTCGGTGTTGCTGTCGTGCCTGTCGCCGGTCATGCCATCGGCCACCACGGCCGAGAGCAGGGATTCGATGGCTCCCAACAACGCGATTGCCGTCGCGGGACCGATGAGATCGCGGATCTGGCTCCATGAGAATGCGGGCCAGTGAATCCCCGGCAGCCCCTGCGGGATTGCATTTGCGCCGTATTTTGCCCCGATGGTGGCCACATCGAATCCGCTCTGTAGACCTGCCACCATGACGACGATCGTGGCAACAATCATCGCCACTATCGAGCCGGGGATCTTTTTGATGCCGAGCCTCGGCCACAGCATAATGACGGCGACGCAAGCGGCCGCCACCGCGAGATTGACCGGGTTCGCGCGGGGAAGATTCTCCCAGAGCCATTGGATCTTCTCCAAAAATTCCCGGGGAGCGGGAGTGTCCGCACGAATTCCCAAAAAATCGGCGGCCTGGGTCGACATGATCGAAACCGCGATGCCGGTCGTGAACCCGCTCGTGACCGGCCACGGAATAAATTTGATCAGGGCCCCCATGCGGGTGATGCCCATGATCACCAGTATAATTCCGGCCATCACAGTTGCGAGCATGAGCCCGCCGATGCCGTGCTGCTCGACGACCAGAAGCACGATGGGGACAAAGGCTGCGGTCGGTCCGCCGATCTGGACGCGGCTGCCACCCAGAAGGGAGATCAGAAATCCCGCAATGATCGCCGTGAACATCCCCATCGCCGGGGCGGGGAAGGGAGATTGAATTCCCGCGGGCACGCTCGCGATCCCGAGGGCAAGCGCCAGCGGCAGGGCAATCAGCCCGACCGTTACGCCCGCCATGAGATCGGAACCCAGATCGCTCCGGCTGTAGCCGCGTGAAAGAACCGTCAGGATTCTCGGGTAAAAAACCGGTCTGGCCTTGATGGGATTCGGCTGGTTACTCACGTGCCGAAATACCTGTCTCCCGCATCCCCGAGTCCGGGAACAATGTAGGCTTTATCATTCAACCCGTCATCCAATGCCGCCAAAAAGACCGGAACATCCGGATGACGGGTCTGGAACAACTCGACCCCCGGACGGGCTCCGATAAGTGCCAGCATCCTCAGGTTTTTTGCTCCGGCGCTTTTAAGCTTGTCCACGGCATCCGCCGCACTCTGACCGGTTGCGAGCATCGGATCCACAAGCAGGATATCCGAATCCTCCAGAGGCGGAGTTTTGAAGTAATAACTCTGCGGCTCAAACGTGTCCTCATCGCGGTAGAGTCCGACGTGTCCGACCCTTGCCTCCGGAAAGACCTGGAGCAAAGCCTCCGCCATCCCCAGCCCGGCCCGGAGGATCGGGATGATGACGAGCGGGCGCGCCAGCTCATGTCCCGCGCACGGGGTGAGGGGAGTTTGGAGCGGGATTTCCTTCACCGCCAGGTCGCGTGACGCCTCGACCCCCACGATCACTGCGAGCTCTCTCAAAGCGCGTCGGAAATCAACCAGCGAAGTCTCCCGGTTGCGAAGACGTGAAATGCCAACCTTTACCATTGAATGGTCCACAACTTTGCACCCTGAAATCATGGACAGGGAGGTTAAGCAAAAACGTTGCCGCTTGCACAGGCTTAATGGCCGTCCGTCGCCAGCGCGGGTGTCGGGAGGGATCAGTCCGGCTACCATTCGATTACCGAGGCTGCGTAGGTCAGGCCCCCTCCGAATGCGACAAGGAGAGCTTTGTCTCCGCGTTGAAGTCTCCCGGTTCGTGCCGCTTCATCCAGGGCGATTCCCACGGCTGCTGCAGAAGTGTTTCCGAACCGGCTGAGGTTGATGAAGAATTTCTCCATCGGCACGTGGAGCCGGCTGGAAATGGCTTCAATGATCCGGAGATTTGCCTGGTGCGGAATCACGCAGGCGAGGTCGCGGGGGGTGAGCCCGCACTGTTCGAGGGCGATTGTGGAGGCTCGCGCCATCGCGGTCACGGCGTGTTTGAAGGTTTCGCGTCCGTTCATCTGAAGCGTGCGGTGGTTGTCGTCCACATTCTCGGAGGTGATTGGCCGCGCACATCCTCCGCCGGGAACCTGCAGGATCTCCGCGAGCCCTCCGTTGCTTCCCATGTAGGAGGCGAGTATTCCGGGACGGCCCTCACGGGAGCCGAGAATCACGGCGCCGGCCCCGTCACCAAAGAGCACACAGGTATTCCGGTCGGACCAGTTGACGAGAGAGCTCAGCTTGTCCGCCCCAATCACCAGCGCATGGGCACACGTGCGATTGGCGATGAACTGCCGTGCCACTTCCATCGCGTAGAGAAGTCCCGAGCAGGCCGCGCTGATATCAAACGCATTCGCGTTCGAAGCTCCGATCATCGCCTGCACCCGGCACGCCGTGCCGGGCACGAGCGTGTCGGGAGTCACGGTTGCCACGATGATCAGGTCAAGGTCCCCGGCGGTGAGCCCGGCGTTATCAAGGGCGTTCAGCCCTGCGGCCGCAGCCATCTGACTGGGGAATTCGCCGTCCGCAGCGATCCGGCGCTCACGGATCCCTGTCCGCTCCACAATCCAGCGATCGCTCGTGTCCACGAGCAGTTCGAGATCCGCATTCGTAAGGATCCGGTCCGGAACGTAGCTGCCGGTGCCGACAATCGACACGGATCGCGGGTGGATGACCTGGCGTGGTTTGGGAGACTTCTGGAAGCTGCTGAGCGACATTTGAGTGGTTGAAGGTATTAGCGCTTCTCCCGGATCACCGCAAGGCGGGCGCCATCCGCCCGCGACGCACGGGAGCTGGCGGCAGGGAGATCGAAGGGACCGAGCCCGGCTCCAAATAGATGAATGTCCCGCAGTTGTCGCAAACTTCCAGATCCTGACTGCTCTGCAGCCGGGCCGCATGTCCGCTGGGCAAAGACAAATGGCATGCGGAGCAGATCCCGTTGACCACCGCGACGATGCTGGCTTTTCCCATCTGAATTTTTCGATCGTGATGGCCGAGGATGAACGCCGGGATGATCGAGCGCAGCCTGTTGATCTCATGCTGTTTTTCAAGCCGGGTCAGGGCCGTTGTAAGAGGGCCCTTTTCCCTCTCCAGATTGCAAAGGCGTTTGAGAGCATCTGTCACTCGTGCAGGTGTTGCCATGAATGTCTTATTGCACGACCCGTGCCATGTTTTTATGAAATTCGCGCATGTTGCCTATAATAAGCATATTATAAATACTTTAACGTCGCGAGGTCACTGCTTCATCAGGAAAGAAAGCGCAATAACTGCGCGACAAGGGCGGCGCAAAAGCGCAGAATATGCTCTGACATGAATCCTGCGAATGTTGCCATCCTCATCATTGACCGTGATTCGCGCTATGCGCCCGCCATCGAGCGGGTGCTTTCAGCGGAGGGCTACCGCATCCGGAAGTCCGCCTCCGCAAAATCCGCGCTCGAGATGACGGCGAGGGAGCACTTCAATATCATCATAAAGACATTCGACACGGAACGCTCGGACGGGCTCCCGTTGATGGCTGAACTGCAGGAGCTTTCTCCGGACACGCAGTTCATCTTCTTGAGCGAGGGCGGATCGATCCGCACGGCCATGGACGCCATCCACCAGGGCGCGTTCGATTATCTCTCCTGGCCTGCGGAAAATGAGCAGATATTGCGCTCGGTGCGGCAGGCGCTCGACCATCAGGCCCTTGTTGCCAACGATCCCGCCATTCGGCAGCGTCTCAAGAAGCGCAAGGATGTGGATATTTTTGTCGGAAAGAGCCCGTCGATCCGCGATGTGCAGAGGTTGATCGAGCAGGTCGCGCCCTCTGATGTGACGGTTCTCATCCAAGGGGAATCCGGAACAGGCAAGGAGATGGTCGCCCGGGCGATCCACGAGAAGAGCCGTCGAACGGAGTTTCCCTTTGTCCCGGTGAACTGCGCGGCGCTTCCGGAAACCCTGATCGAGTCCGAGCTTTTCGGCCATGTCCGGGGCGCGTTCACGGGAGCGATTGCCGACAAGCCCGGGCGCTTCGAACTGGCGCGGGGCGGGACGTTGTTTCTGGATGAGATTGGAGATTTGTCGCGGCTTGGGCAGGCGGATCTCCTCCGCGTTTTGGAGGATGGGGTTTTCCGTCCCGTCGGCAGCCGGACCGCTGTCCGTGCAAATGCCCGAATTGTTGCCGCCACGAACAAAGAACTCGAAGCCCAGTGCGCGCTGGGGGCATTCCGCGAGGATCTCCTCTACCGGCTCAACGTGATTACGATTCATGTCCCGCCGCTGCGTGCCCGGCCGGAAGATATTCCGCCGCTCGTGGATATGTTCCGCAGCCACTTTGCGGCGAAGCACTCGCGCCGGGGCCGGGCGTTTGAAAAATCCGCCATCCAGTGCCTTCAGGCTTTCAGCTGGCCGGGAAATGTCCGCCAGCTCAGGAACATCGTCGAGCGCCTTGTTCTGACAGCGACACGAAACCGGATTGAAGCCGCCGACCTGCCGGCCTTCCTGCATTCCCCATCACAGGCGAAAAGCCCGGCCCCTCAAATGGCCGGGCTGACCCTGGCCGAAATGGAGCGCGAGCTCATTCGACAAACACTGGAGAAGCACGGCGGAAGCAAAACCCGCACGGCGGAGGCCTTGGGGATCAGCCGCCGCGCTCTGCATTACAAGCTTTCGGGAGGATATTCAGGCAGGGCGGGATAATGCGGTTCGAAGGAACTGATGTCTTATAAGCGGAATCGCCGGACGCGGATATTCCAGCGGGAGGCGGATGTCTGAAAACAAAAACGTAGTTGTTGCAGGAAGCGGCTTTTTTTCATTTATTATTTTTACTAATGGCAACTTCCAAGGAGGACGCGACAGTTTCGAGTTCCGAGTATATCAAGGCCTATCGCGTGATGCTCCTTGCGCGTGTGCTTGAGGAGAAGCTGGCGAGCCTCTATCGCGGGGGAATGATCAAGGGCGGTGTCTTTCTCGGGCGCGGACAGGAGGCGCTGAGCGTTTCGGTCGGGGTGCATCTGAGAAAAGGGGACATCTTTGCTCCGCTGATCCGTGACCAGGCCGGGAGAATGGCTTTTGGCGATACCGTCCTGGATACCTTGCGGACGTATCTCGGATCGCAGCTCGGGCCGATGAAAGGTCGTGACGGAAATATTCACCGCGGAAGGCCCCGCGAAGGCTATTATGCCATGATCAGCCACCTCGGAGCCATGATTCCCGCAGTAACCGGCGCCTTGCTGGCCCGGAGGATGAAAGGCGAGAGCGGGATCGTCGGGGCGACATGCCTCGGTGACGGCGGCACCTCGACCGGGGCATTTCACGAGGGACTGAATGCCGCAGCGGTGGAAAAGCTGCCGCTCGTGCTGGTGGTTGCCAACAACCAATACGCCTACTCCACCCCGAATTCCCGGCAGTTCGCCTGTCACGATCTGGTCGACAAGGCCATCGGTTACGGGGTTGCCGGTCACAAGGTCGACGCAACAGACCTGGAGCAATGCCTGCTGACGCTGCGCAAGGCGGTCCGTGCCGCCCGCGAGGGCGGGGGGCCTCAGCTTGTTGTGGGGGACCTGCTCCGCCTTGTCGGGCACGGCGAACACGATGACGCACATTATGTGGATCCCGCGCTGAAGTCCGCTCCGGTCGGACGCGATTGCCTCCTCCTTGCCGAAGAGCAGATTGTCACAAAAGGATGGGCCGGCCGCGCGGAGACCGCCGCCTGGCGGCAGGAAGCGGAGGAAGAGGTCAATTCCACAGTGGATAAAGTCCGCCGCGAACCCGGACCGAACCCGGAGGAGGATGACTGGATGGCCTACTCGAAATCCGAGTTCGCAGAGCACTACGCCGGGGCATGAGCAGCATCACTTACATAGAAGCCATCCGGCTCGCGCAGGAAAAAGCCCTCGCGGACGACCCCAGAGTTTTTCTCTACGGCCAGGATGTGGGCAATTTCGGAGGGGCCTTCAAGGCCACTAAGAACCTTGCGAAGGAGTTTCCCGGGAGGGTTTTTGATGCGCCGCTTAGCGAGGATGCGATCATCGGCATGGCGGTCGGAGCCGCGATCGAGGGAATGCGTCCGATCGTGGAGATGCAGTTCGCTGATTTTTCCACGTGTGGATTCAACCAGATTGTCAATCATGCGGCGACGCTCTACTACCGCACGGGGGTTCCCTGTCCGATCGTGGTGCGGCTGCCATCCGGCGGAACATCCGGCGGCGGGCCGTTTCACAGCCAGAGCATGGAGGCGCTCTACGCGCATTACCCCGGGCTCGTGGTGATGACGCCGGCAACGGTTGAGGATGCCTACAGCATGCTGCTCGAAGCGGTCGCCCTCGACGACCCGGTGATTTTTTGCGAGCACAAGTTTCTCTATTACCACCTGAAGTCCGAGCGGCTTCCCGAGAGCGTGCTTCCGGTTGGCAAGGCTCGCCTGGCCCGTGCTGGCCGGGATGCCACGATCGTTACCCACGGAGCGATGCTGCACGAATCCATCGCAGCGGCCACCGAGCTGGCAGCAGACGGATACGAGATGGAAATTGTGGATCTGCGCACGGTCAAGCCACTGGACATGGACACCGTGCTCGCCTCAGTCGCCCGCACCGGCCGGCTTCTTTGCGTGAGCGAGGAATGGCCCTGGGGCGGAGTAGCCGCCGAGGTGATCGCACGGGTCACAAGCGAGGGGTTCGGGCTCCTGGATGTCGCTCCGCAGCGGCTCAATGCGAAGGACACGCCGGTTCCCTACCACCCCGATCTCTGGTCCGTTCACCGTCCGACCGCCTCCGCGATTGCCGAGGCATCCCGAAGGCTGTTAAATATCTAAACGTCCCATGGCTCTAGCTCCCATATTCATGCCGCAGCTCGGCGAATCCATCGCCGAAGCAACTATTGTCCGGGTTCTATTCAAAGAAGGTGAGGCGGTCCATGCGGATGCCGACTTGATTGAGGTGGAGACAAACAAAGCCGTCATGGGCGTCACGGCTCCGTGTTCCGGCACTCTTGGCCAGATTGTTGCGGAGACCGGGCAGAGTTACCCCGTGGGAGCGATCCTCGGATATATCGAAATCAGCAGCGAGGATGCCCGTCGCCTGGGTCTGGAGGAGGATGAACAGCCGAAGGCCAAGCGTGTGGAACAGAAGCGGGTGGAAAAGCCAGCGCCGCCCGCCACGGTTGAGCCAACGATCAAAGGCGGACTCCCGGTCCCGGCGCACGCCGGCGGAGCCAGTTACCTTTCGCCCAGGATGAAGGCCCGCATGGCCGAGCTCGGCCTGCGGATGTCGGATCTCTCGGGCATTCCCGGCAGCGGCGCCGGCGGACGTGTGACCATCGAGGATCTCGAGCGGTTCATGGCCGGCATTGAGCGGAATAAAACCACTCCCGCATCCCCGATGCGCAAGGCCGTCGCGGATGCGATGATCCGGAGCTGGTCGCGCCCGCTTGCCACCGTGTTCCGTCCGATCACGCTCGACAACCTGCTCGCCCACCGGAAAAAGCACCCTCTCAAACCCGGACCGGCGCTCTACACGTTGCGCGCCCTCGCCATCGCGCTGGGAGAAAACAGCGCGCCCGCGGGACGGCTCATCGGGGAGCGGATCGTGCACCCTCCCTCGGTGGATATCGGGTTCGCGGTGGAGGCTGAAGACGGAGTCATGGTTCCCGTGATCCGGAATGCCGATCAGTATCCGCTTGATGATCTGGTGCCGCGATACAACCGGCTGGTCGAACTCGCTCGCCAAAGAAGGCTTCCCGCTGCGGACACCGGCGGTTCGATTGCCACGGTTACGAATTACGGCACGTTCGGCCTGACTCTTGCCACGCCGATTCCGCTGCCCGAGCAGACTCTGCTGATCGGCATGGGGGTCGGGAGAACGGTGCCGTTCTGGAATCCGGCGATTGAGGAATTTATTCCGGTCGTCGAAGCCCAGTTTACCCTGAGCTTCGACCATCGGGTTCTCGACGGCGGGGCCGCCGGCCGTTTGCTTAAGCGAGTTGCAGAGCTCCTTGAGGACCCTGCGCAGCTGTAAGGGAGCCGGGGCTATTCCTCGTCCTCGACCACGTCCGGCAATTCATCCGCCAGCCGTGAGAGCCGGTTGGAAAGAATGAAGAAGCTCGGGACCCAGAGGCCGATAAATATTCCAAAGCGCTCGCCGTAGGCACGGTTCTCGCGCGAGGCGGTGAACCAGGTGGCCACGGAGGCGATGATGGAAAGGAATCCGAGATAGAGGCAGATGTCCGAGACCAGCCGCAGATTGTCTTTGCTGCAGCACGAGCAGGCTGGCTTCAGGTAGTTGTGTAGTTTTGACGTGTCCATAGATCAGGTATCCTACGCCCGGCGCTTGCGGCGTCAATTGATTTGCCCTAAAGACGGGAGGCATGATCAAAAAGTTGTCAATCGCCGCAGGCATCCTTGCGGTTGTGCTGCTCGTCGCCGTTTTGCTTTTTCTGCGGACGACCGGGCCGTCCGATGCTGCGGCCCTTGTGCCCGGGGACACGGTAATGCTCGCCTCCTTCAACGACCTTCCGCGCTCATTTCTGCGGTGGCAGGGGACGTGCCTGGCCAAGCTGGCGAAGGAGCCGGAAGTCCGCGCCTTTCTGGAAAAGCCGATGTCAGTCCTGACATCGAATCCGGCCGCCGGTGAGACAGGATCGGTTTTGGCCGGGCTCAAGCCCGGGAGGTTCTTTTTGGCGGTCACTGCCATCAGCACCGAGCGTGTCGATGGATTGGTGGGCTTCCAATACTGGGGAGGACGCAAGGAATTTGACAAAGCTGTCGAGCGGATGCGGAAAGAAATGCCAGGTCGGGAAACGACCACCGAGGACCATGGCGGGGAGAGGATCGTTTGCAGCCAGCATGGAAAATACGCCATTTTCTCGGCGACCACCGGCCGCTGGGGATTTGTTTCCACAAGCGGTGACCTGATCAAGGCCGCACTGGACAAGGCCCGGGGGAAATCCGGGGCGCCGGCCCTGGCGGCCAATCCGCGCTTCAAGGAAGTTTCCAAGCGGATGCTGGCCGCTGCCGACATGACATTATTTTTGCAGCCGCAGAACGCGATTGATGCCCTCCTCGATGCCGGACGCTCGTTTGGCGCTGAGGCAATTCCGGAGCAATTGGAGGCACTTCGCGCGACCGAGGCGGTGGGATGGTCGCTGAAACTTGACGGCGAGCTGCAGCGGGATGCGATGTTTCTCCTCCGCCCGGGCCCAAAGCCGGCTGAGACGCTCACCCACAAAACCGGGCGTTTCACATCGGCCGATACCGTGCTCTTCGTGGATTTTCTCGCGAGGTTCGCCGGTTCCGCCGCACTTCTGGAAAAAGCGCTGACCGGGACAGCTCCCCAGTCATCGATTGTCGAGCTTGCCGAGTTGGCCACTGCGGCCTGCGGTCCCGAATGCGCCCTGATTGTCAATTGGGGCAACGGGCAGATGGCTCCTTCCGGGGTCTTGGCGGTTGAAATCCGAAATCAGGAAAAAGCGACAGCCGTATTGAACAAAATCATCTCGTTGTTCCCCGAGACGAGAGTTATCGAGGAGGAGGGTATCAAGCTCTACAGCATCCCCTCGGTCTCGAATCCTCTGGCCTCGCCGACATTGACCATGACCGGCCAGTTCATGATCTTTGGCATCGAGCCCGCAAGCGTCGTCCGGGCGGCCCGCTCGGAAAGCGGAGGCATCGGGACGCTTCCCGCGTTCGCCCCTGCGATGTCCGCCTACCGGTCCGCAAACGAGATTTTTGCATTCATTGACACGCGGTCTGTGTTCGAGCGCGCCTACACGGCGCTGCGTCCTGTCATTCTCTTCGGGGCCCAGGTCATGCCAGGAGTCGGGGGTATGATCGACACGGGAAAGCTGCCTCAAACCGAAACAATCGCCCGCCACCTCCCCCCGGTGATTCTTTCGCAGCAGCGGCTCGAAGATGGCGTCCTGCTGGAGTCGAGCGGCCCATTGACCGTGAGCCAACTGGCTCTCGCTGCAGTGGCGGGAGGGGTTCTCGGAACTCCTGGGAAAAACTAGGTTTTCGCTTTCAGGGTGAATGCCCGATTTCTTGTGACTTGACCCCAAGGGGGCGAAGCCGCATATTGACCAGTTCCCATTCGACTGGCGATGGCGGGATTGGTTCCCGCCTTTTTCATCGATGGATATAACGATTTTTTATGAACTCTGAACTCATTGCGATGCTCGATTACCTCGAGCGCGAAAAAGGCATCAAGCGTGAAATCCTCGTCGAGGCGATTTCCAGCGCCCTTCTGGCGGCGTCCAAGAAGAGTTTCACATCCGGAACCCGCGAGCTCCGCATCGAGATCAATCCCCAGAACGGGTCGATCCGCGCTTTGGCGAAACTGATTGTCGTTGAGAAGATTTCAAATCCGCATGACGAGATTCTGATCTCGAAGGCGAAGGCGGTCAAAGCCGATGCTGCTTTGGGCGAGGATATCGAAGTCGAGGTCACACCCAAGGATTTCGGACGCATTGCGGCCCAGGCCGCCCGGCAGGCGATCAACCAGAGGATCCGCCAGATCGAGCGCGAGATGATCTATGACGAGTTCAAGGATCGCGCTGGCGAAATCGTCAACGGCACGGTGCGCAGATTTGAAAAATCCGACGTGATTATCGACCTCGGCAAATTTGAAGGTGTCATGCCGTCCCGTGAACGGGTTGTAACCGAGGACTACAATGTGGGGGACCGCCTCCGTGCCTACGTGGTCGCCGTGGACAACGCCACCCGGGGTCCGGAGATCATTCTCTCCAGAAGCCATCCGAATTTTGTCCGTCGGCTTTTTGAGCTCGAGGTGAGCGAGATCGCGGATCGGACAGTCGAACTCAAAGTCATCGCCCGTGAGGCAGGCTACCGTACCAAGGTTGCCGTCCACAGCGATGACGCCAAGGTGGATCCCGTAGGGGCCTGCGTCGGTATGCGGGGTGCCCGCGTGAAGAACATCGTCCGTGAACTGAACAATGAAAAAGTGGATATCATCCGCTGGGATGCGGATCCCGTGAAGTTTGCGACTGCCGCACTCAAGCCGGCGAATATCCGCAGCATCACCGCCGACGAAAGCAAAAAAACGATCCGCGTCCTTGTCCACAAGGACGACCTTTCGCTCGCGATCGGGCGCCGCGGACAAAATGCCCGGCTTACCGCAAAGCTGACCGGCTGGGAAATCGACATCCAGGAAGACAAGACCGCCGCCCAGGTCATGGAGTCAAGGACCGCTGAAGCCGCGCATTCGCTCGCAGCCGTTCTCGGGATAAGCGAGGAGGATGCCCAGAAGCTGGCATCCAGCGGAATGGTTTCGATCGAAGCCGTGCAGACGGCAGGGGCCGACGACATTGCGGAAATTCTTGGAATGGACAATGAAGCCGGGCAGAAAATTCTGGATGCGGCCCTGGCAAGCACCGGCGAGAAGACCACAGCTGCTTGACAGCGATGAAACGCTCCCTCGCCCTCGAATTGATTTATGGCAGAGAAAGTTACAAAAAAAACCACAGACGACAAAACATCGAAGCCCAGGCGGGCTTCCTCTGTCACGCGCAAATCTCCAACCACTGAAGCGGTTCCGGAGCCGCCAGCCCCTGCGCCCGTGCCCAAGCCGGTGATGGCCACGGTGGATTTGTTGGAGCCGAAGAAAAAAGCCAAAAGAGTCGAAGGGGGCCGCAAAGCCGTTCCTCTGAAGCCATTTGTCGTGCCGATCGGCGCGGTGATCGAACTGCCCCCGGTGGTCAAGGCCGAGGAACCTCCCGCACTCGTGGAGCCCGAGGCGGTCGCCCCGGTGGAAGCTCCCGCGGATGCCGAGCCGGACAAAAAGGTTCTGCACCTCAAGCCGCCGATCATCGTCAAGGAACTGGCCGAGCATCTCGGTCTGAAACCGTTCCAGATCATCAAGGACCTGATGGCGCTCCAGATTTTTGCCAATATCAACCAGACCGTCGAGCCGGATGTCGCCGCCAAGGTCTGCGAACTTCACGGGTTCGTTTTTGAACGAGAGCGGAAGGATACTTCGAAGGGGCACCACAAAGTTGAGGTCAAAGTCGAGGCCCCGAAGGAACCGGAGAAACCGAAGGCGGACGAGCTCGATACGAGGGCGCCCATCATCACGTTCATGGGGCATGTTGATCACGGCAAAACATCGCTTCTCGACGCGATCCGCAAAGCGCGTGTCGCCGCCGGCGAAGCGGGCGGCATCACCCAGCATATCGGCGCCTACAGCGTTGAGCGGAACGGGCAGCGGATCACATTTCTCGACACCCCCGGCCATGCCGCCTTCACGGCCATGCGGGCCCGCGGAGCCACGGTCACCGACATTGTTGTCCTCGTCGTGGCGGCGGACGACGGGCTCATGCCCCAGACCCTGGAGGCTATTTCCCACGCCAAAGCGGCGAAGGTGCAGATCATGGTTGCGATCAACAAAATCGACATGGCGTCCGCCAATGTCGATCGTGTGAAGACCCAACTGCAGGAAAAGGGATTGGTTCCGGAGGACTGGGGCGGCGACATCATCTGTCTCCCGGTCAGCGCCACCAAAGGAACCGGTGTCGCCGAACTCCTCGACATGATGACCCTGCAGGCCGAGATGCTGGAGCTCAAAGCCAGCAGCACAGTCGATGCGCGGTGCACCGTGATCGAGGCCCAGGTCGAGCAGGGCCGCGGCCCGACAGCCACCGTCATCGTGCGCATGGGCACCCTCCGGGTCGGAGATGCTTTCATCTGCGGAAACTATTGGGGCAAGGTCAAGCAGCTCATCAACGATCTCGGAAAAGCCGTAAAGGAAGCCGGCCCTTCGACTCCTGTCAAAGTTCTGGGGCTGAGCGGTCTTCCCAATGCCGGTGACGAACTGATGGTGATGGAGGCTGAAAAGTCGGCCCGCATCCTCAGCGAGGAACGCCTCGAGGGGCTCCGGAACAACAAGCTGGCGGCACCTCAGCGCGCGACGCTGGAAAACCTCTTTGCCAACCTCGCGGAGGATCAGAAACCCACGCTTCAAATCGTGGTCAAAAGCGACGTCCAGGGTTCGCTCGAGGCGATTGTGTCCTCGCTCAAAGACATCCCGCAGAAAAAGATTTCGCTCGAGATCATCCACGCCGCGGTCGGGCCGATCACGGATTCCGACGTCCTTCTTTCGAGCGCGTCGAACGCGATCATCATCGGGTTCAACACGAAGACGGAGAACACCGCCGCCCAGGCGGCAAAGCGCGAAGGCGTTCAAATCAAGCTCTACAGCATTATTTACGAGTTGCTCGATCAGGTGCGTGAGGCGATGAGCGGAATGCTCGAGCCCGAGCTTCGCGAGGCGGTCATCGGCCATGCCGAGGTCAGGCAGGTCTTCGACCTCACCAAGGGAAAGGTCGCTGGCTGCATGGTGACCGACGGACGGATCGCACGCACGGCCCGCGCCCGCGTTTTGCGCCGCCGCCAGCCGATTTACGACGGCGGCCTGGCTACCCTTCGCCGCTTCACGGACGATGTGAAAGAAGTCCGCGCCGGTCTGGAGTGCGGGATCAAGCTCGGTGATTTTTCCGAATATCTGCCGGAAGACATCATCGAGTGCTACACGCTCGAGAAGATTGCCCAGCAGCTCTGAGGTCGGAAACCACTTAAGGCCACTAAATAGCACTAAAAAATACGGACATGTCAGCGAGATGTTTCCGTCGCTCCGCCAATGGCCCAAAGACATTCAACCTTTCAATCTTTAGTGACCATTAGTGAGAATTAGTGGTTCCACCTTGCGCCGACTATGAAACACCGTCTCGAAAGGGTCTGCGAAGTCCTGAAACGCGAACTGGGACTCATCCTCCTGCGTGAGATCGATTTTGCGCCGGTGCTGGTTACGGTCAGCTCGGTTGATGTCACTCCCGATCTCAAGCAGGCGCACGTCTTCGTCTCGGCGCTCGGCAGTCCCGGCCAGCAGCGCCATGTTCTGGAGAAGCTCGAGCGCAGCCGGGCTCATCTCCAGGGAGAGATTGCCAAGAGGGTGTCGCTCAAACACACGCCGCACCTGTTTTTCAAGCTCGACAGCTCGATGGAGCGAGGGTCGCGGATTCTGAGCATCATGGATGAGCTCGGGCTGGACGATACCAAAGATGTTTAGCAAAATTCTTCTCCCTCTGGAAAGCGCGCGCCGCGTGCTTGTTGCCAGCCACCTGCGCCCGGATGCCGATGCCCTTGGTTCAACGATCGCCGTCGCCTTGTGGCTCAGAGGGCTCGGGAAGGATGTCACGGCATGGAACGAGGACGGGATGCCGGAAAAGTTCCGCTACCTTCCGGAGCATGAACTGATCACCATACCGCCGGCCGCCCCCGAAAAGTTCGATGTGTTTCTGGCTCTGGATACCTCGGTGAAGAACCGCCTGGGAAAGGTGGTCGACGCAGTTGCCCCCGGTGCGCTCTGGATCAATATCGACCATCACGTGAGCAATGAGCTCTACGGCGACATCAACCACGTCGATCCCACTTCGCCTGCCACAGGGCAGATCCTTTACGAGATTTTCCGCGCCACGGGTGCGACCATTTCCCCGGCCATGGCCGGCAACCTTTTTGCGGCCATCTCGACCGATACCGGCTCCTTCCAATACCAGGGCACTGACTCCCGCACGTTCGATGCGGGATCCGGGCTTGTTGCCGCGGGAGTCGACGTGGCGACGCTTTCCCGCGCCATGTATGAGAACCAGCCCAGGCGTCGATTTGAACTCCTGCGCTTCGCGCTCAACGAGGCCGAGTTTCATTGCGCGGACCGCATCGCCACCTTCTCGCTCACCATGGCCGATGCCTCCCGTCTGGGCGTGATCCCGGAGGACAACGAGGGAATCATCGATCAGCTTCGTTCGATCGAGGGCGTCCGTGCTGCGGTGTTTTTCGAGGAACTGCCGGAGGGGAAAGTCCGGGTGAGCGCACGCTCGAAAGACCCGGCTCTGGATGTCTGCAAGATCTGTCAGATTTTCAAAGGCGGCGGCCATCCGATGGCGTCGGGAGCCCGCGTCCGCGGGACGCTCGGAAAGGTGCGGGAAGATTTTATAAAAGCTGTAAGCGATGAGATCATCAAACGAGATTGACGGGGTATTGCTGGTGGACAAGGCATCCGGGATGACATCCCACGATGTCGTTGCGATCACACGCAGAGCCCTCAACACAAAGAAGGTCGGACACTGCGGCACGTTGGATCCGCTGGCCACCGGGCTGCTCCTGATCACGATCGGTCGCGGAACCAAGATCCAGGACCTCCTGATGAGCGAGGACAAGGAGTATGTGGGAACGATGGAGCTCGGGAATGTCACCGACAGCCAGGACGCCGATGGGGTGATCACCGAAAGCAAGCCGGTTCCTGATTTGTCCCGCGGGCGGATTGACGAGGCCTTCTCAAAATATCACGGCGACTTTTATCAGACGCCGCCGATGGTCAGCGCGATCAAGATCGATGGCGTTCCTCTCTACAAACTTGCGCGCCAGGGGAAAGAGGTCGCCCGCGAACCGCGTTTTGTTCACGTCTACGCCCACGAGATCCAGGCGGTCCGACTGCCGGAAATCGATTTCCGCGTGGTCTGCAGCAAGGGGTTTTACGTCCGCACATATGCCCACGACATCGGACAGGAGCTCGGCTGCGGGGCGCATCTGAAGTCCCTGCGCCGGACAAAATCGGGGCGCTTCAACGTGGAGGGGGCAATTACCGTCGAGGAATTGAAAGCCGGACCCGCCGAGGCTGTGGCCGCCCGAATCATGTCTCTCCCGGCTGTCTCCAGGTTGCGCGGTGCCTGAAATGAATCCGTTTCCTCCTTCCTCCCGGGGCCGTCTTTACTTTCGAGGATGAAAACATTCACCAATCTGAATGACCTTGCCTCGATTCAGGGGCCGCTGGTGATTGCGGCGGGCGTTTTCGACGGCGTGCATCCCGGTCACCGGGCCGTCCTCCAGTGTGCCCTGGATGCCGCACGGAGCGTTGGAGGCACGGCTGTCGCACTCACATTTGACCCGCACCCCTCAAAAATTCTGAGACCGGAAAATTCGGCCCGTCTGCTGACCTCGACCCGGCACAAGCTCCGCCTCATGGAGGAATTCGGAATGACCGCGGTGCTCGTGATCCCATTCGACAAGGCATTTGCAGCCGTGGAGGCGGAGGATTTTTTGCGCGGATTGACGGCCGCCGCCCCGCAGCTTGTGCGCATCTGCGTGGGAAAGGGCTGGAGATTCGGCCATGAGAGGCGGGGGGATGGGGCTCTGCTGCGACTGATGGGACAGGAACTCGGGTTTGAAACCAGCGAGGTCGAGTCCGTTCAAATTGACGGGACGACGGTGAGCAGCACCATGATCCGGAAAATGGTTGAAGCGGGTGACCTTTCCGGTGTCCGGCGATTTTTGGGAAGGAACTACTCGGTGCTCGGCACCGTGATGCCGGGAGACGGACTGGGAAGGCAGCTGGGTTTTCCGACGGCCAACCTTGCAGCTCACAACGAGCAATTTCCACCGGACGGAGTTTATTCCGTCCGGGTGCGGACAGATGCGGCGGACTTGAGCGGTGTCGCAAATATCGGAACGCGTCCAACGGTAAAATCCGGCGGAGAGCGGCTGCTGGAGATCCATCTGATCGGATTCGACGGCGATCTTTACGGACAGGACGTGGAGGCGGAATTTCTGCGGTTTCTCCGGCCCGAGCAAAAGTTTCCAGACCTGGCAGCCCTCCGCGCCCAGATAGCTGTCGACGTGGAATCTGCAAGCCAAAGGCCCATGTGATTTCCGGTCCGGACTTGCGTGGAGGTGGAGGTTGGTGGACAATCCTCAACTATGGCAAGCGACCTTGTTCCCGGCGACCGGGCTCCGGATTTTTCCACAACTGCCGTGGGCGGGCAGTATGGCGCGGGCACGCCTGTGAGCCTTGCGGATTTCAAAGGCCGGACCGTCGTCCTCTACTTTTACCCGAAGGATGACACGCCGGGATGCACGACGCAGGCTTGCGCGCTCCGCGACAGGTATTCCCTCCTTTTGGAAGGAGGAGCAGTGGTCTTTGGCGTGAGCGTGGATCCGGTGGAGAGCCACCGGAAGTTCATCGAGAAATACAGCCTGCCATTTCCTCTGCTCAGCGATGAATCGCATTCCCTTGTGAACGCGTATGGCGTGTGGGTGGAGAAGAGCATGTATGGGAAGAAATACATGGGCACCCAGCGCTCGACATTTGTCATCCGGCCCGATGGAAGGATCAAGTCCATCTTCCGGAAAGTGAAACCCTCCGAGCACGCAGACACGTTGCTCAACGATCTCGCACATTTTGAACCGTGATTCCCTGCTGACTGTTTACGATCGCCTGGCCGGGCTGATCGACAAGCTGCCCGGAGGGCTTCAAAAGCCCATTCTGAGGGAGCTGACTCCCATCCGGCAGGTCTTCCTTGAGCAGCGTGCTCCACGGGTGATGCTTGTTGGAAATCCTGCGGGAAGTGCGCAGGAGGTCCTTGCCACGCTCGGCGCAGATCACCTCGAGACGGGCGGAAGCGATAACGGATGGCGTTCGTATCGCATATCCGGCCGGGGTGAAATACTCATCCTCGACGCGCGGAAGGATGTCCCGCAGGAACACGTGAAGATCGCCCTGGCCCGACTGCAGCCGGATCTGGTTCTTTTTCTGGAGATGCCCGATGCCCCGGCGGCCGACTGGAAATCTTTTGTCTCACTTTGCGGGTTTGTTGAAGCTCCCATCGTCGCCCTGACTTCTGGAAGCGCATTCCGTCTGCAGGCACTGCTGTCGGCTGAACACACGCTCGCACACCGGGTGCCCCGGGTTGTGTCCGCGGACGATCCCGCTTGCGTCGAGGCGATCTGCGCGGCGCTGCCGCTTCCGGCCCAACTCGAATTCGCGCGGCTGACCAATGCCCGCCGCGCGCAGGCGCACATCGCCGGATCGCTTCTGAAATCGTTCAGCGCCGTGTGCGGAGTCATCGGCGTTCAGCCGATCCCCCTTGCCGACATGCCGATTCTGACGACGCTGCAGACACTGATGGTCGGGATGATCATCCACACGACCGGGCGGCCGTTCAGTGCGCGGCTTGTCGCGGAGTTTCTCGGTGCACTCGGATTCAATATCGGAGCCGGCCTTGTCATGCGCGAGGGAGCCCGCGCGATTGTGCGGATCGTGCCGATCTGGGGAAATGCTGTCTCTGGCTTTATCGCGGGAGCCGGAACCTACGCGATCGGCAAGGCGGCCATCGCCTACTTCATCGAGGAAACCCCGATCACCGAGACCCGCAAGATCTTTCGTTCCCTGCTCCCGCGCTTCGGGAAAAAACGGAAGACCTCGCCTGCGCTCCCGCTTGAGTAGAGGCCATCACTCGAACCAGGTTTCCTTTTCCGGTGCAGTGTCGCGCGAGTGCTCCGGATGATAATGGTCGAACTGTCCCATGATACCAGGCCTTTCCGTGGCGAGCGGTTTCAGCGAAGCACGACAAGCGTGATTGCGGCGAGCATCAGGATGGCTCCCACGAGCCGGCAGCGAAGCAGGCTGGGTGCAAGCGACTGCTCCTCGTTTGAGAACCAGTGCCCGACCAACCATACGATAAGCACGCTCCACAGGCCCCGGATCGAATAAACGATATTCATGACGGTGGCATCGCCGAAGGCACCGACGGCATAAACGAACATCGCGGATTGAAGCGCAAGAAGGAAGCAACCCCCGGCAAGCCACCCCCATGCACCACTCTGGATGGCTCTCAGAGGGGCGCTGAAAAACGGGAAAAAGCCGAACGAGAGCAGGGCAACCATCCCAAACATCAGGGGAAGGAAACGGCCGACTCCCCAGGCAGGCGTCCATTTTTGCACGAGCACGTCGAAGAGGGCAAAGCTTGCAGCAGCGAGCGCCGAAGTGGTGACCGTGAGGCCGACATGGTGTCTCTCGCGGGACTCGCCCCGGCTGAGCATAAAGATTGCAAGCGTGCTCAGGGCCGCCGCAATCCACCACTTGAGCGGCACCGGGTCGGGCAAAATGAGGACGGTGCACAAAGCGACCAGAACGATTTTCAATCCCATCACCGGCGTGGCTACCGACACGTCCCCGTAGTGGAGCGCAAGGAAAGTGAAAACCTGCCCGGATATGAACATCACGGCCACGAGAAGCGGCTGCCAGAGCATCGTGGCGGGTTGTCCGGGACCGCCAAGCAACCAGAACGAAGAAAATCCTGCTCCGATCGTCAGATTTGATAAAAATGCTGTCCGCCACACCCCCACGCCCCAGTAGCCCGAGCGCTTGAACAGCAGCATTGCAAGCACGTATGCAAAACTGCTGGCGAGCGGAAAAAGCAAGTGGATGTGCATCGGGAAAAGCTAGGCTTTCTGCTTGGGAGAGCAAGCAATCGGCGGGGTAGGCGACCAGCTCCGCCGGGACCGCCGGCTTGCAAGGATCCGGATCCGGGTTGACAATGGAAACCTATGAAGTTCAGCAACGGGAGGAAGAAGGCGCTTGCCGCTTTTGCTCTGCTGATCCTGGCCGCGGTGGGATTTGTGGATTGGACCATCCGGCATGCTCCGCTTCCGGAGACGCTTTCGGATTCCCCGGCAGCGACCCCGGTTCTCGAGGATATGCGGGGCCGGCCATTTTCATCGCCCGCCGCGGATTTTGCACGGGATTCGCGGCCGGCGCGCCTGAACGAATTCGGTCCCTGGCTTCCCGCTGCGACGATTGCCGTCGAAGACCACCGGTTTTATCAGCACCCGGGGATCGACCTGATTTCCATGGGAGGATCCGCGCTCCGCAACCTGCGGGGGCGGCGGATAATTTCCGGGGCTTCGACGATCACCCAGCAAACCGTCAAACTTGGAATCGGCCGGACACGGAGAACATTCGACGCGAAGTGGCGGGAGGCGTTCGCTGCGATGCGGCTCGACCGGGAGTGGACAAAGGACAAAATTCTGGAGACCTACCTCAACCGGCTGGACTACGGGAACAGGAGGATTGGCCCTGTTGCGGCAGCCTACGCCTATTTCGGGAAGCGGCCCGCCGAGTTGACCTTCGCAGAAGCCGTCTATCTCGCGGGAATCCCGCAGTCTCCCTCCCGCCTCAACCCCTGGAGGAATCCCGCTCAAACCCTCGCACGGTATCAGCGCAATATCACACGGATGGCAGCGCAGCACCTCCTGCCCGAAGGGCTCAGTGCGGAAGCGTTGCTCTCGTCTCCGCCAAAGCCCGGCGTTTTTGAACTGCCCGCCGATGCGCCGCACTTCACGCGTGAGGCATTTGGCCGCTTGCGTCCTGGAGACGGGAACCGGCGGAGCACGCTGGACCTCGACCTCCAGCAGGTTGTCTCGAGGATCGTGGAAGTTTCCCGCAAAGCCCTCGAACCCCTCGGAGCCTCCGCTTGCGGGGTTGTCATCATCGACAATACCACTGGCGGCGTGCGGGCGATGGTGTCATCCGCCAGTCCCCGCCACAAGGATGTCAACACCACGACGATGCCTCGCAGTGCCGGTTCCACGCTCAAACCGTTCCTTTATCTCGAGGCGATTGACCGGAGAATCCTTACTGCCGCAACCCTGCTTCCGGACACCGAGGAAGCCATCCGGAGCACGTATGCGGACTACGACCCGCAGAACTACAGCCACAGGTTCCTCGGGCCGGTCCGGGTGCGCGAGGCTCTTGGAAACTCGCTCAACGTTCCCGCGGTTGTTACGCTTGGAAAACTGGGAGCCCGCGAATCCTTTGCAAAGCTGACGGCATGGGGGTTCCGGTTCCGCGGCAACTTCGATGACTACGGGGCCGGGTTCATTTTGGGAAATGCCGAGATTTCGCTGCTCGACCTGGCAGGTGCCTATGCGTCACTCGCCAGGGGAGGGGAGGCCTGGCGGGCGACACTGCTTGTCGGGGAGCCGGTTGAGCCCGTCCGAAGTGCGTCGGATGTCGCGTGTTCGATCATCACGGATATTCTCTGCGATAACGATTCGCGGCGAATCTCATTCGGCAACAATTCTCCGCTGAACGTCGGAGCCCGCGTCGCCGTAAAGACCGGAACCAGCTCGGGGTTTCGTGACGGCTGGTGCGTGGGCTTCACGAAAGAACACACGGTGGCTGTCTGGGCGGGCAACCCTGACGGCTCGCCTATGAATGCCGCGCTCGCTGTGCATTCCGCCGCGCCGGTCTGGAACGCGATTACAGGGTATCTTCTCGCAAAAGGAGATTCCCCGCTTCCTTTGCCCGGGGAATCCCCGCTTCTGGAAAGGCACGAAATCGCCCGCGAGACCGGGCTTGCTCCACGGGAGGCCGATCCCTCGATTCAAGAGTGGTTCCTCGCCGGAACGGCGCCAACTGTTTCTGCCGCGACCATGTATGAGAGACGCGACGACCGTGAGGTGCTGTCCCTTCCCGCCGAATATGCGGCCTGGTGCGCCGGTCCGCAAAACCGCATCGGTGCTGTCGCCAAAGCCGATGGATTCCGGATCCTCTTTCCCAGGGACGGCGCAGTATTTATCTTCAATCCAAACCTTCCTGCGAATCAGCAGGTTCTTGTTCCGAAGAGCACCGACCCGTCCTGCGAATGGTTTGCAAACGGAAAGAAAATCGAGCCGGAACGATTCCTCCTCCAGCCGGGTGACTGGACGCTCACCGCAAAGTCGGGCGCGAACGAACGCATGGCGAGAATCCGGGTCGAGTAAGCGGGGGGCGCACGGATTTCGCTTTTCCTGACACCCGCATCGTGCAAGCGTTTCCTCCATGTTTGTAACGACCACATTCGATATCGAGGGCTACCGCATTACGGAATACAAAGGCCTTGTGCGCGGGATCACCGTGCGCTCGCCGACAATTGCCCAGGGCCTGTTGGGCGGCCTGAAAACCATCATCGGGGGCAAGATCGGGGCCTATACGGAAATGTGTGAGCAGGCCCGCCAGCATGCCTATGATTCGCTTGTGCAGCACGCGCAGCAGCTCGGTGCGAACGCCATTGTCGGAGTCCGCTATGATGCCTCCGATGTCGGTGCCCAGCAATCCGCCACCGAAGTTCTCTGCTACGGCACGGCGGTTGTGGTCCAGCCGAAATAGCCGCTTTAGTCGCGGAACAGGTAGAGCAGATAGCAGAGCGCGGTACCGATTAAAAAAACGAGCCATCCGTCGGCGATGAAGTAGGGATATGCCATCAGGGCGACCCCGATGATCATCGGTTTTGCCAGGCCGTTTCGTTTGCCATGGACAAACGCACCCATGCCGATCGCTCCAAACAGGATGGCGGCAAACAGGCTTCCGGGCGTAGGCAGCACGGAAGAATCGTAGCCTGCTCTTTGCCGGCTGGCACGAACAAACCCTATGCCGGGTGTTTGGATTTCGAGGGGCAGAGCGTCTCGTAGAGATCCCGCGTTTGCCGGGCGATCGAACTCCAGGAAAAGACATCGATCGCGCGCTGGCGACCCGCATTTCCGAAGGCAATCCGCTTGGCGGGATCGGCCATGAGCTCGTTGATTCTTGCGGCAAGGTCCTTGGAAAACCGGGCGGGATGCACGGGTTCGAACGGGCTCTCCTTCATCTGCTCGACCGCAACCAGATAGCCGGTTTCGCCCTGCCGGACGACTTCGCAGATTCCTCCGACCGCGCTCGCCACGACGGCCGTCCCGCAGGCCATCGCCTCGAGATTGATAATGCCGAACGGCTCGTAGATCGAGGGGCAGACAAAGACGCCGGCGTGGGTGTAGAGCTCAATCTTCGAGCGGTTATCTAGCATCTCCTCGATCCAGATCACATCCGGCCTCGAGCGCTGGGCCGCCGCCACCGCCTGCTTCATCTCCGCCGCAATTTCCGGAGTGTCCGGGGCGCCGGCACAAAGAACGACCTGGAATCCCGGGTCCAGGTGCTTGATGGCATTGACAAGGTGAATGATTCCTTTTTGGCGGGTGATTCTGCCCAGAAATAGGATGTAGGGCTGGTGCGGGTTGACTCCCAGCCTGCGGAGCGCGCAATGGGATTGGACCGGCCTGTATTCCTCGGGATCGATGCCGTTGTAAATGATATGCACCCGGGCCGGATCCACGTTGAAGAGCCGCAGAATATCTCGTTGCGTCTCGCCGGAAACGGCGACCACGGCGTCCGCCATCTCGATCGCTGTCTTCTCAAGCCAACAGGTGAAATCATAACCTCCTCCCAACTGCTCGCGCTTCCACGGGCGGAGAGGCTCCAACGAATGCACTGTGACCACCAGCAGGATTCCGTAGTTCAGCTTGGCGAGGATTCCGCCCATGTGGGAATACCATGTGTGGCAGTGGACGACATCCGCACGGATATCGGTGGTGTTGAAATCCAGGCATCTCTGCACAGCGCCAAACGCCGGATGCAACGGCTTCGGGCAGGTGTAGGCACCCGAGACAAGACCGAATCCCAGAACGGACAGATCTTTCCCCGCGGAGTTCTGGTCTCCGAAACAACGGACCTCGACAGGCATCAGCTTCGAAAGTTCGCGGCTGAGGTATTGGACATGCACGCCGGCTCCGCCATAGATGCGGGGAGGATACTCGTTGGTGAGAAATAGTGCTTTCATGTAAAAAGAAGGTAGCCCGCAATGAGAGCCCCTCAAGCGCCCCCGCCGAGAAGCCAGGTGACGCGACCGTCTGTTGGAGCGACCGCCGCGCTTGGATAGGCGGGGTTTCCGGACAAGACTCCCTGCAACACGGCCGCTTTGCCAGCGCTGCTGACCAGAAAGCAGACATGACGCGCCGCATTGAGCAGAGGGTAGGTGAACGTGAGGCGGTGCGTCGAAAATTTCGGCACGTAGTTCGCGACCACGAGCCGGTTGCGAACCTCAAGGGCTCCTGTGCCAGGAAAGAGCGATGCAGTATGGCCGTCGTCACCCATGCCGAGAAGGATCAGGTCATGCACATACGGGGACGCGTGAGCGAGAAGTTCGCTTTCGTATTTCTCCGCGGCGGCGGAGGGATCCGATTCGCCCTCCATCCGCAGGATGCTTTCGGCAGGAACCCGGGCCGGACCGAACCATGCGATGTTAGCCATGCGGAAATTGCTCTGGTCGTTGTCCGGCGGAACGCAACGTTCATCGCCGAAGGTGATTTCCCACTTGCTCCAGGGCAGATCAAGTCCGGCGAGCGCCTCGTAGACCGGACGCGGAGTGTTGCCGCCGCTGAGGGCAATCCGGAAAACTCCGCGCGCGGCAATGGCTTTCTCGGCCTCGCCGGTGATCAGGGCAACCGAATCGGGAACGAAGGATGTTGTGTGAACGATCTCTGGCTTCATCACGACATCAAACGCGCTGGGATCAGAAATTGCAACTGTCCACAGCCCGCCCTTGCCTCGCTGAGATCAAGAATCGTGAGCGTTGCCTTGCGGATTCTCAAAGCCGAAGAGTCCGCCAACCCAGTGAGGAAGGAAATGGCGCTGCTGATATCCGGCTCATGACCGACCAGCAGAACAAAGTCCTTGTGCAGGAATGCCGCGAGTTCACGGAGGCAGTCCTCCGGGCTCATTCCGCAGGCCAGCCAGTGTTCCTCGACGAGATCGCATCCGGTTACCTTCGCAAAAATCCCGGCGGTCTGACGGGCCCGCAGAACCGGGCTTGTCATGATCAGGTCCGGAAGAAGGCCGTTCCGGAGACAGAACTTTCCGACCCGCTCCGCCTGCTCCAGTCCCTTCGCCGTGAGTTTTCGCTCAAAGTCGGACCCCGATCCGTCTTCAGCTTCCGCGTGCCGCAGGAATCCGATTGTCATGACCTACATCGACATCCCGCCGTCAACCGCGAGGACCTGGCCTGTGATGAACGAGGCTTCCGGGCTGGCGAGGAAAGCGACCGCGGCGGCAATGTCGTCGCCGACGCCGAATTTCGAGAGCGGGATCTGTGAGAGGGCGCCCTTGCGAACCTCCTCATTGAGGACCGAGGTCATGTCGGTTTCGATGAACCCTGGAGCGATGACGTTGACCGTGATCCCGCGGCTGGCAATTTCGCGGGCGATGCTCTTGCTCATCCCGATGAGCCCGGCCTTGCTGGCGGCGTAGTTGGCCTGGCCGGCAAGCCCCATGAGCCCGCTCACCGAGCTGATGTTGATGATCCGTCCCGAGCGCTGCTTGACCATCGGGCGCAGCATCGAGCGGATGAAGTTGAAGGCGCCCTTCAGGTTGGTGTCGAGGACGATGTCCCAGTCCTCGCTCGACATCCGCATTGCGAGAGTATCGCGGGTGATTCCAGCGTTGTTGACCAGCACGTCGCACCGCCCGAAATCCGCGATGATCTGCTCGCCGGTCTTCTGCACGGCATCGAAATCCGCCACATCCACGGAATAGGGCCGGGCACAGTCCGGATGACCGGCATTGATCGCATCCGCGGTTCTGGCGGAGTTGGACTCCGTCCGGCTGACGACGGCGATTTTCGCGCCTTCGGCGGCAAGTCTCTTTGCAATGGCTTCGCCGATCCCCCGGCCTGCTCCCGTAACAATGGCTACCTGATTCTCAAATCGTTTCATAATTCAACCCCACAGAGGACACGGGCGGGGGAGGATTGGGAATCTCTTTTTTCGGAGTTTTTGTTTTCGCGCAGCCCCGGGCTCGTGTTTACTTCCCGGTTCTATGGAATATGTGATGATTGTTGGCACGGGATGTGCCGGATTGACGGCCGCCATCTACACGGCCCGCGCGAACCTTGCTCCTTTGGTGCTGGAGGGGCGTATGCCCGGCGGCCAGCTGACGACCACGACGGCGGTGGAAAATTTTCCCGGCTTTCCGGATGGGATTGACGGGCCGGACCTGATCATGCGGATGCATCAGCAGGCGGAAAAGTTCGGGGCGCGTTTCCAATACGGGGTCGTCGAGGAATTCGAGGCGGGTTCGCCCCATCGGGTCAAAGTCGATGGCGCTTGGATCGAGACGCGTGCGCTCATCGTCGCGAGCGGAGCTTCTCCCCGCTACACCGGCATCGAGGGCGAGGCGGATCTGATCGGACACGGGCTCACCTCATGTGCCACCTGCGACGGCGCATTTTACAGGAATGTTCCCGTCTGCGTTGTCGGGGGCGGGGACTCGGCTTGCGAGGAGGCGACATTCCTCACGCGGTTCGCGTCCACTGTCTACCTGATCCACCGCCGGGATACTCTGCGCGCCTCGAAGATCATGGCCGATCGCGCGCTGTCGAATCCGAAGGTCAAGCCGGTCTGGAACTCCACAATATCCGCTTTCCTCACCGATGAGGCCGGCGAGGTCCGCGGTGTGAAACTCCGGGACACGAAGACCGGGGCGGAGAGCGAACTTGAAGTCAAGTGCGTCTTTGTCGCCATCGGCCATGAGCCGAATACGGCCGCGTTCCGCGGGATCCTCGACACCGACGAGAACGGCTACCTGGTTCAAAAGAGCGGAACCGGAACAAATATCGCGGGAGTTTTTGCGGCCGGAGATGTCGCGGACCATGTGTATCGCCAGGCGATCACCGCTGCCGGCCAGGGCTGTGCCGCAGCGATCGATGCCGAGCGTTGGCTCGCCGCGGAGGAATAGCCTGCTTCGTGCAAGCCACCGTTCCCCATCGCGCCACGCGGGGTTTGAAAATCTGCGACCTCACCCAGTTCTATTCTCCGGTGAGCGGAGGGGTGAGGCGCTACATCGAGCAGAAATCCGCTTACGTGCGGAACTTCCGGTCGGACTGCCAACACGTCATCATCGTTCCCGGGGAGACGACCGCACGTTCCGGTGATGACAAGGTGCGTGTCTACACGATCGCCTCGCCGCTGATTTCCCGGACATCCAGATACCGCGCGCTGACTAAACTGCACCTGATCGAGGAGGTTCTTGAGCGCGAGCGGCCGGATCTTATCGAATCCGGCGACCCGTATCAGGTGGCATGGAAAGCGGTGGCATCGGGGCGCGGTCTCGATATCCCAGTCGTGGGATTTTACCATTCGCACTTTCCGGAAGCCTACATCCGCACGGTGGCCAAATTTTTCGGCCGGGTGGCGATCTCGATCACCGACGATATCTGCCGGAAGTATGTCCAGGCGCTCTACAACCGGTTCGAATGCACCTTTGTTCCGAGCCCTGTTCTCGGGCGGTTGCTCGAGGAATGGGGGGTTGAAAGGATTCATACCGTTGACCTCGGGGTCGATGCGGCGGTGTTTATTCCGGACATTCCGGACCGTGTGGCAACGCGGGCAAGGCTGGAGATTTCTGAAGGCGCACGGCTGCTCCTTTATGTCGGTCGGCTTGCGCAGGAAAAGAATGTCAAAACCCTCTTCCAGGCGTTCGCGATTCTTCATGCGCGATCTCCCGGGAAGTATCACCTGCTCTGCGTGGGCGACGGCACGCAGCGCCCGTCGGTTGTGCAGCTCCGGGAGAAGACCGGCAGCGTCCACTGGATGCCCTACTGCACGGACCCTTACGAGCTGGCCGCGATTTACCGGTCGGCGGACCTGTTCGTTCATCCCGGAGTCCAGGAGACTTTCGGCCTTGTCGCCCTCGAGAGCCAGGCGAGCGGAACCTGCGTCGTCGGAATTCGTGGAAGCTACATGGACCGGATCATTTTCAGCGACCAGCAATTGTGGGCTGCAGAAAATTCTCCTGCCGCGCTCGCCGACGCCATCGAATCCAAATTCACGCTCGACCTCCGCAGCGCAGGGCTCAAAGCCAGCTCCGAAGCGCGCAGCCGGTATTCGTGGTCCACAGTTTTCAACCGGCTTTTTGATGTCTATGCGCGGGTTGTGGACGGATACAGCCGGTAATCCCGGTTTGCCTTCGACTGCGGCGGGGCGTAGGATCGCCACATGAAAATCCACGCAACCCTGCCACTGGCGCTTTTTCTCGCCGCTTCTCTCCATGCGGATCTCATGAAGGAAGTCCCGAAATCGCAGCGCGACGAATTGGCCGAAGGCCAGACGGTCGTCAAGAGCACGGACGTGGCGGGCGTTCCCTGGCCTCGGCTCAGCCTTTACCGGATCGTCAATGCGCCGCCGGAGGTTGTTTCCAACCTCTTCACCGACTACGACGCGGCGCCCTCCTACACGCCGGGCCTGATCCAGGCCCAGGTCATCGCAACCAATGCCGACGGAACCAAAGATGTCCGCTATACGGTGAAGGTGCCGGTCATCCAGCGCACGAGCTACGTTGTCCGGAATACCTACCTCAAGCAGGGCGACAATTTCACCGTGTCGTGGAAGCTTGTCCAGTCCCCGCTTGCCAAGCAGAGCGACGGTTCCCTGCGCATCGAGCCCTACGACGGCAACCGGACGCTGATGTGCTACACGAACCTGTGCGTTCCCATCACCAATCTCGTCTCCGGCCTAAAAAACCAGGCGGTGGTCGAAGCAAAGAACACCGTTCTCGCACTCGCCACAGAGGCGGAGAGACGGGCAAACAAGGCGAACTAGGCCCAGTGCTGTTCACTTAAGAAAGGAGCGCGGGCATCCTGCCCGCCATCGTTCAGGTTCG